>JBEAQQ010000187.1:0-18534 GCA_041163785.1 Pseudomonadota bacterium | reverse complement strand
TTTCAGCCAAAACACCTGCGCCCTCACTTAAGCAAAGGTCGTCAGCCAGAACCACCCCAAAAGGTGAGCGATTGATGAGTTTTTTGCCGCACAAAATGGCATCACCTAGGCCCTTCATCTCACGCTGGCGTGTATAGGAAAAGCTACATTCTTCAATCAAACGCTTGTTTTGTTCCAGCAGGGATTCTTTCGATGTGCCTTTGATCTGATGCTCGAGTTCGTAAGAAGTGTCAAAGTGATCCTCAATGGCACGCTTGCCGCGCCCGGTGATGATACAAATTTGGTGCATGCCGGCGTCGAGCGCTTCCTGCACACCGTACTCAATCAAGGGTTTGTTGACGATCGGCATCATCTCTTTCGGCATTGCCTTGGTGGCCGGTAAAAAGCGAGTGCCATAGCCAGCAGCGGGGAAGAGGCATTTTTTAACAGCCATGGGAGATCCTTACAAGTAAAAGAAGCTGCCCCAGGGGGGGCAGCAAGCATTGATGCTCAGGCGTTGGTGGCAGGCTTTTCGCGGTACCATTCGGTCATGTCGTCTATCATGTCGCCCTTGAGGAGGCGGTAGGGTGCGCGCCAGTATATTTTGACGTCGTGGAAGGGGTCGGTAAGGATCTTGGTAGCCCATACGATGCCCGATTGCACGCCTTTGATCTTGAATAGATGTAATGTGCGAAACAGCACAGCACCAAGGCCAAGCCATAGCCATGTGACGGATATGTTGTAGAGCATGCCGTTTTCAACTTTCATGATGCCCAAGATATGCACATCGAAGTAGTAGATGAATGGAATGGCGGCCCAAATGCTCAAAAGTACAATTTTGCGACCAATGTTATAGCCGACTTTGACGCTCTCTTTGTATTCGTTGGTGCAATTATTAATGGTATCGAACTCTTTCGACTCAAAGAAAAAATGGCCCGATTGGCGAAGAACCATGGCCAATAACCACGCCACCATAACCGCTAACACCGGATCGATAAAAATCAGTACATAGCTGCTCAAGAAACAACAGGCACTGAAAAAATGCAGTGTTTGATTGATGCGGTTCTGGTGATAGAACCGATGGTCGTCCCAGCGTTGTAAATGTAATTCGTCAAAGAACTTCATAGTTTACTCCTATTGGTTGGCACAAGTAGAACCTGGCCAACGTTGACTCTGTCGCCTGTGGCGAGGGTTGGGTTGAGGGAAAGGTCGTTCGACGTTAGCAATACGATCGTCGAACCGTGTTCGAAATAGCCCAGTTCTTGCCCCTTATTAACACTTTGATTGCAGGGGATAACTTTAGGGCCGGTATAGTCTTGATTCAGCTCGCCATCGATACAGTGAACTTTCAAGCTGGCCACAAGGATGGCGGCCACGGGCACAAGGCAGCAGTTCAGGTTTTCTGTATAGTTTTGTACTTCGATTACCGCTCGCTCGTTTAAGCAGTAAAGCTTATCGATGGTTTTCACTGCCACGGGATTCACATTCCACATGTCGCCGTGGATGAAGTTAACAGAAAAAATCTGGCCGTCGATCGGAGCGTGAAAACGGTGATAAAAACTGGCTTTTAAGCGCAGCGTCACAAAGTAGCCGCGGCGATATTTCGACGCTAATTCATCGTCGTTGAGCAGTTCTTGAAGGGTATAGGGGAAGCCTTTGGCCTGGAATAGCATACCTTCTTCAATGCTGCCATGTGCACCAATGATGGCATCAGCAGGGCTGATAATTGTGCCTCCTTGGCGGGCAATGGGGCGTCGTTCTGGTTTGATCGGGCGTGTGAAACAATCTTTGAGCGAGCGAAATGCATTGATATCGACGTCGGACTCGGAAAGATCGAGCTCGCTGTCGAAATGTTGCCAAACGCGCACCATGGCTTTTGCTAAGGTCGGTTGCTCAATGCTTGCTAGTTTGCCCATGAGTTTAGATGCCGCTTTGCGAGGCAAGCGGTTTGTGGCGATAAAGTTGATTTTTTCGCTCAAGCTGAGATGGCTAAGCATTAACGACCTCGGGGACAACTTCTAATTCGACTTCGTCGGTGAGGCCTAGGTCACGCATAAAGGCGTTCATGATTTTCATCTCTTGGTAATCGCCACAGCGTCGCTTGGCCCCGGCTGACAGCGATTCACGTAGTTTGCTGTCTTGTAGGAAACGCACAATACAGTCCGCAAAGGCTTGATTATCGTCAGCCAATAAGCCTGATATTTTGTGCTGAATAATTTCAGCCGGGCCTTTGCAGTTGTATGAAATGACGGGCATACCGTAGGAAAAGGCCTCCAAAATAACATTGCCAAAAGTGTCGAAGGTTGAAGGAAAAATAAAAGCATCCAACCCTTGGTAGCAGGCAGCCAGCGTTGCTTTGTCTACCCAACCCAAGAACTTGGCGTCAGGTAATAGGGCCTGCAGTTCCTTTTCATCTGGCCCCGTACCCGCGATGACCAATTTAGCATCGCCGTATTCGCTGCGAACGCTTTGCATCACATCCGCCAGTTCAAATACACCTTTCTCACGACTAATGCGGCAGGCAATGAATAACACGGGCGTGCTCTCGTCAATGCCGGGGAATAGATCAGATTTCTTGATGGGTGCAATGCCTTCAAGGGGAGGTTGGGCATGGTGAGCGGTGAGAAATACCTCGCTTTTACCTTCAACCTGATACTCGAGCCACGCCTTGTGTTCGCGGTTCAAGCAAAAGATACCGTCGTACTGGGTATAGAGTGCGCGGAGTATACGCCTTACGCGATCTTGGCTGTGGACGTCGAGCTGGGTGTTGTGTTTCACAAAATCCATCCAGTCGGTATGCATGAAGAAGTAACTGGGGACACCGAATTTGAATTTAATAATCAGAGACACCAACGCCATGGGGCCTTCTGTGGAGCACACGATGCGATCGTAACCACCTTCATAGAAAATCCGGCTGATCTCCATGATGTCGGGAATTCGAATAGGTTGCTCACCGTATTCTGGGGCGGCGAACTCAGCGATTGGTCTCACCACGTGAAGGTTGTTTTGGCTTTCTGCGTCGGCGTGACAAATCAAGAAATCAACGGGTAGATCGTTTTGCTGAATTACCCGAAGTTTGCCGCTCAACGAGTTGGATACACCGTTTTTATCCAGCAAGGTGTCAGTAAGATAGAGGGCTCGCTTGGGGTGTTGCTTGGCGCCAATGAATCCAGAAAATTTATTGATAAAACCGCGATTTGCATAGAGCGCACGGGTACTGGCGACAAACGTTAACAGCAATACTGCACTCGTGAGAATCGGAAAAGTCAGCTTATCTAACGCTTCACTGATCATGTCCGTACTTTTACTTTTAGAGAAGGTTTTCTTATCGCCTTTGCGGAGCCATTGGCTAATTTGTAATGGAATTTCTAAATTTTCGATCGTTTGAGGGTTTAGCCATTCACTCAACGAAAAAGCTTGGGTCGTTGACCGCATACTTTTTAAACGACGAATGCTCAATAACTGCAGTTCAGTGAATAGGTCGTGAAGTGCATCGTGAACAGTGTTGGCGTAGTTGCTTGGCGTGCTGTTGTAGGCGGCAGCAATTTTCTGCAAGTAATTAATGGTGAAATGATAGTCTTTATTGATGGCCCATTTTACCAGTTTGCTAGGTTTTTGGCCGTGCAGGGTGGCGTGGGCAAACTTAAAAAACTTGCGGGTATTTTTTCTGCCCTGTAATTCGAGTAAAAGGTTGCCAATGATAAACGTTGCGATCTTGTCTTTAATGCCACCGCGGTGCAACATCAATCGAATGAGGCCGGGGTCTTCAATGTTGGTGGCTACTTGAGCGGTGTAGTCAAGCAGCGCGATGTTTAGTTTGTGGTTTTCAAAGATGTCACCAAATGGCGCGAGATGGCCATTTCTAAGGGCCTCAAGGGCTAGCTCAGACGGTGCCTGGTGTTTTAGACGCTCGGTCAAGTTGGGAATGTATAAGTAGGAGCCGCACTCCCCAGAGAATAAGCCCATGTGGTCATCCGAGCCGCCTGAAAACCCTTTGGGTTTGTTGGGGTCGACGCCATAATCAGAAGCCTGTAGACCGTGTTTCTTTTCAAACGCGAGGATGTCGTTAGGCGTTAAGCCATCCAACCATTCCATAGTCAGGGCACTTTGCCACATATCGCGCTGCCCGTTGAGCACTTCAAAATTTTGGAACATCACCGCGAGCTGCTCAAAAAGTGCCAGACTCAAATGTTCATTTTCAGTGTAGAAATACAGTGGGTGGGGCAAAATGACTGGGAGGTTTTGCGTGTGGCAATATTTCAGAAAATCGTGGATATCTCCTTTTAGCGCCAATAATTTCAGCTCTTGTTGGCGGTCAAAACCGTAGCACAAGACATGCATATAAAGCTCGTGCTCAGGGAAAAAGCACGTAAACTCCGCGGCACTTAATACGTCGACCCCCTTTTCTTGTAAATACCAGCAAGAATCAGCGTTGTTGTGATTGGTGACAGTGTGAACTGTGCAGCCCTTGCGCTTTTGCTGTGCAATCAGCTCTTCAGGAGTTAACCAAGACTCCGGAAGGCGCAGTAGTCGTCCCCACAATTCATCAGGGGTATCAGAGTATTTGTCGTGGCAATGGAGATCGATGCGTAGGCAGTCTTCCAAAGGATAGCGAGTCGATAACAGCAACATCTTATCTTTGACATAGTTGGCGGTGTCGCGGCGAAAAGAGTTGCCTAATCGAGGTTGCGTCGTCATGACATAGACTCCCTAATTTTCGGGGCTTGCTTGCGCGTAAACGGCAAGTAATGCGCCTTCAGTGCCCCCACTAAGTGACGACTAAATACGTTGCTTAAATCTTTATTAGTCACTCCCTCGGGGGTGTCCCACCAACCGGCGTTGTTCATCTCAAAGGCGGCCTTGATTAAGCGGCGAACAATTTCATCCCAATCTTCATCGCTTGTAGCAAGGCTCATAATGAATCGCCCAGTGCCAACCCAACCCGGTTCGAGACCGTTGGCGCGCAGATAGAATTGAAACATCCAGTTGTGCATTGAGGGTTTGGTATAGCAAACACTGAGAACAGAGTGCATATTCGCTAATTGAATGGGCAGCTCTAAGTCGTTTAATTTTTTGTTGAGTTGCTCTACGCGTTTATTCCATACGGTCTCAGCATTGGCGTAAAGTATTTGTGTCTCAGGCTCTTCCAGTTTATCCAGCATGATATCCATGGTCGCCATCACCATGGGATGAGAATTAAAGGTACCGCGCGCCAGTGAGACATCGGCGGGGTGGTGGTCTCGATAGCGTTTCATCAAATGGGCTCGGCCGCACACGACACCTACCGGCAAGCCGCCACCTAGTGTTTTGCCGTAGGTGACTAGGTCGCCCTGGATGCCAAAGAACTCCTGCGCGCCACCTTTCCCAAGGCGAAAGCCTGTGAAAATTTCATCCACAATTAGCACAATGCCGCGCTTGTTACATATTGCCTGAATACGGTGTAACCACTCGCGGTAACGAGCTTTGTCATAAGGAATCTGACGCGTGCTGTTCATCAATCCCGCATCGTTGGGAGCATCCTTATTGGGGTGCATGGCTTGCATTCCATTGATAATGACGCAGGCGATATCATTGCGTGTGTTAAGCACGGTCAGGGTGCGTTCCGACAGGTCGGCCAAGGTGTAAACATCGTTGATATTGCGGCGGTTGCCCACGCCGGGTTGTACGCCGTCCCACCAGCCGTGGTAGGCCCCACATAGCCGCACCACATGGGTTTTTCTGGTGTGGTAGCGGGCGAGGCGAATGGCCTGCATGACGGCTTCCGTTCCGGACATGTGGAACGAGACCTCGTCAAGGCCGCTGATGACTTTAAGGCGCTGAGCATTCTTCAGTACCGTGTCATGGTAGGGGCCGAGAATAAACCCGAGATCCTTGAGTTTTTCGTGCGCTTTTAGCAAGCACGACTTGTAAAACTCATAGCCGAAGACGTTGACTCCATAGGAAGAGAATAGGTCGTAGCGCCAATGTTGATCGGCGTCTTCGAACATAACATCAGAGGTGCGCTCTACAATGGCGGTATGGGTAAAGCTTGTGGGTAGGGCATCGCGAAATGGGAAGGGAACGCGGTATTTCTTGGTGAAGTTCACATCAGAAAGCGACGCCTGCAACTGCTGTGTTTTGGTCAGCGTTGTTGGATTGAGTGCATCGAGTTGTTGTGCGAGTTCTTCGAAGTGTTTCTGGCGACGTTTGGTTAGCGCCTCGTCGGCACCGTCGCAGTTGAAAAATGCTTCGTTTTCGAAAGAGAAGTAAGGCAGGAGGGCGGCTAAGCGGCGTGACATTTTGGAGTGACCCGCCAGTGAGCGATGCTTGGCTTTTGACAGCTGAAGTCTGCGCCACGCTTTAGGTACCAACAGTAGTAACAATCCTGCAACTATTACGTAAACCATATCATCCATCTGTTATTGCTAACTATTGATGACATTTATAAGTACTTTGCGTGACGGTTTGGTTGCTGAAAAATGAAGTTTTTATGAATTCTTAAGAGAGGTGTGAACCTTCAAAAGAATCGCGGCTAAAAGGCTAAGAATTGGCTTGTAGCGATTAATCACTGCCGAATAAATCGCGTGTGAAAACCTTGTCGATGCAGTCTTCTAATTCCATGGCATGACGGTTGGCAATGATGACATCCGATTGGCGCTTGAATACTTCCATATCCTTCACGACATGTGAATTGAAGAATGTGGTGTCATTCAAACTCGGTTCATAGATGATGACTTCAACCCCTTTGGCTTTGATGCGTTCAATAATGCCTTGAATTGCCGACGCTCTAAAATTATCCGAACCTTGTTTCATCACTAAACGATAAATACCGACACATTTGGGATTGCGCTGCAAAATTTGGTAGGCAATAAAGTCCTTGCGGGTATTGTTAGAGTCGACAATGGCTTGGATGATGTTGTTGGGGACATCCTGATAGTTGGCGAGCAACTGTCGTGTGTCTTTGGGCAGGCAATAACCGCCGTAACCAAAGGACGGATTGTTGTAGTGTTGGCCAATGCGCGGATCGAGGCTCACCCCGTCAATGACTTGCTTGGGATTGAGTTCATGGGCAACGCAGTAGCTATCTAATTCATTAAAGAATGACACGCGCATAGCGAGGTAGGTATTGGAAAACAGCTTGATCGCTTCCGCTTCGGTGTTGCGCGTGAAAAGCACGGGGATGTCGTCGGCGGGTTTATCGGCCCCTTCGACGAGTAGTTCTGCAAAGCGTTTCGCTTGCTCACAATTGTCGCCAACAATAATTCTTGACGGGTGCAGGTTGTCATAAAGCGCTTTGCCCTCGCGCAAAAACTCTGGTGAGAACACAATATTCGTCGCCATTAGGCGTTGCTTAACACGTTTTGTGAAGCCGACGGGAATGGTCGACTTGATGACCATGAACGCCATAGGGTTGATGTCTAAGACATCACGGATGACCGATTCGACACTGCGAGTATTAAAGTAGTTTGTGTCAGGGTCATAGTCTGTGGGCGTAGCAATAATGACATAGTCGGCATCGCGATAGGCTGCTTCTTTGTCGAGCGTGGCTGACAATGATAGCTCTCTATGGCTAAGGAAGTCTTCAATATGGCTGTCGGCGATGGGTGATTGGCGTGCGTTGATCAGATCCACCTTTTCCGGAACCACATCTAAGATCGTGACATCGTGGTGCTGACTGAGTAACACGGCGTTAGATAGGCCGACGTATCCGATTCCTACTACGGTAATTTTCATAAATAACCATCACTTGAATATTATGTGTAGTATTTATGAAAAATGTTTCAAAAATATTGCGACAGTCTAATTTTGTAAAAGCTAGCCAACATTAACGTGACGAGCAGAAACGCAAAATAGTGTTCACTACCAGCTCGGGGTCGATCGGTTTTGTGAGATAGTCGTTCATACCCGCCGCTATGCAGTTGTCGCGCTCTTGTTTCATAGCGTTGGCGGTAAGTGCCACGATAGGGATGCTGCGGCCCTGTTCAGTTTGGCGAAGTGCCTTAGTGGCGGTCAGGCCATCCATGATGGGCATCTGCATATCCATCAATATTAAATCAAAGGTCTGTTCACCCGCGGTCACTAGATCAAAAGCGACCTGACCGTTGTCGGCGATGGAGACTCTAGCGCCAAAGCTGTTCAATATCGCTTTCTCGACCACCTGATTGACGCTATTGTCTTCAGCGATTAGAACGTGCAAGCCGGCTAAGCGTTGGTCGCTAGCGACATCGTGTGGTGTTTGGCTAACAGCCGGTGAGGTGTTGAGTTTTGTCACTAACATGTCGAAAAGATCCGAGGGTGTCACCGGCTTCACGAGCAGACCGTCGAGCTTGGTGGCATCGTGGTGTTGGTAAATTAATTCTCTACCATACGCGGTGTCGATGATAATGACTGGGGCGCGATGCCCCGCTTTCTGTTTGATGGTCTTCATGGCTTCAAAACCATCCATGCCCGACATACGCCAATCTAAGAAAACAATGTGGTAGGCGTCAGGAGTGTCTAGGTGTAATAAGACGCTGTCTACGCAGGCTTGCCCAGAGTCGACACTGTCGACGACACAGCCAAAGCCTTCCAGGATGGCAACAATCGAGCGACGGGCAATCTCGCTGTCGTCGGCCACCAATACCCTGACTTTTGCAAAGTCGATGTGTGTACTTTTTTGGTAGGGCATATCGTGATTAGAGGATTGTAGCGGGAGGCTGACCTGCACTTTGGTGCCGTGACCTTCTTCGCTGGTGATGATCAACTCGCCGCCCATCAAGTGACATAGTGCGCTTACAATGGATAAACCAAGCCCTGTACCGCCATGCTCTCGAGCAATGCTGGTGTTGGCTTGAGTGAAAGGAGAGAGAATGTTTTCTAGGGTTTCTTCAGACATACCTATGCCGGTGTCGGTAACGGTAATGTCAATGCCCGCTTGGTGGGATTTGACGGTAACGACCACTGAGCCATGGGGCGTAAATTTAACGGCGTTGCTAATCAAGTTGATCACAATTTGAGATAGTCGCAGTTCATCACCCACGACGACCTGGTGTTCAATGTTTTCGATGTATAAATGCGCTTCGATATCTTTTGAGGTTGTTAGCCCGCGCATCGTAGTTGCCCAATGGTCAAACGTCGCAAAAAGATTGAAGGGGCGTGATTCAAGTGTGAGTTCGTTGGCTTCAATTTTAGAGATATCTAAGATGTCATTAATCAAAGCGAGGAGAGTTTTCGACGAATCGCTAATTTCTGACACTCGCTCAAGCACTTTTTGCTGAGTAGGCTCCTTTTCAGCAAGATAAATTAGGCCAATGATGGCGTTGAGTGGGGTGCGAATTTCGTGTGACATATTGGCCAAAAAACGGCTCTTGATTTGGTTGGCGTGAGCATATTTTTCGGCATAGCGAAGTGCTTCACCTTCTTCATAACGCGCCCGAGCAAAGGCGTTAGAGAGAATAAGCGTGAGAAGTAACAAAACCAACATGAGAAGCCAGATTCCAGTGCCCCCCAAGGTATGTTGAACAAAAAGGGTCAGTGGGTGGTTGTTCAGCGCGCTGTGGTTAAGCAGTAATAGAGTGAGGAAAATGATAACGCTGGCAGGAATCAAAACGCGAGTTAACGATTGCTTTAAGTAAGACCGGTAGACAGGGTTTGGCAAGGTATCTCGCAAGGTTAACCTTGGTGTCTTGGCCAGTTTTTCCATTTGCCGCAGGCAAACAAATAGCAACATGACATTCACCGCCAAGGAAAACATGTAGCGTTTAATCCAATCGTCGAACCATATGGATTGGTTGATACTGAAAGCGAAGACATCGATGGAAAATAAACTGAGTACCAACATCAAGGCGGTAGGGAGTGGTAAACAGATCATCAGCACAATTTTAAGCGCCGCGCTATAGGCAAACCATTGCAGTGTCATTGTCGGCGCCACCGCTTCGGTGGCATAGGTGATGCAAAAAGCTGTAAAGAAGAGCCAAAAAGGTAGCGCTTTAAAACCGTGCCGATTGAGCCATCCCACACTGCCACCCAACACGGCTATCACCCACAGTGCGTTCCACTCTATCGGTAGATCGAGCCAAAACACGCGATAGCCTTGTAATAGAGCTTCACCGGCGGCGAGAATGAGTAGCAGGCGTGACAAATACTGCGTACGGTCTTGCGGCGTTTGTGAAAAATCATACTTGGCGTATAGATCTAACGCCGAGTAGGTAGCGATGGTGGCCACGAAGAAATGCAGGGCTTGAAGTATGTCGCTAGATGCCTGCATTGTGATAAGTAGAACGATGGACGAGCCAATGAAAAACAGTGCCGATAAAACCCTGGCGAAACGAATATCCAAAAAAATGATATACATCCCAGGGTGAATAATAAAGGAAGTATAAGCCTGCAAACCATAGCGATATTGGGCGATCAAGCTGGCCACCAAAAGTGTGCTTGCACCAACAATAAAGGGCCATTTTGAAGGAAAGAGTAACCAAGAGACCAAGAGCACGAGGAGGGTGATCACTGGGAGAAGCAAAAGGCTGACAGGACCTGTTTGAAAGTCACCGCTACTATAGAGTGCTTGTAAGAAAATACTGGAATAGTAGAGCAAGGGAATAATCGTAAAATAGCCAATGCTCAGCAAGCGTATAACGTCTTTTCTATCGGCCTCAATATCTAACTTTTTGCGAAATAATCGTAACAACATGGCAGCTCTTTTTATGGTCGCCTTGCCTCAAAAGCCGAAGCGTAAAAAATTTACGGGCGAAAAAAAACGTATAAACACAGATTTATCTTAGATGTAAAAAGTATATGTAACAAATGTATTTCCCCGCTAATAATGCTCAGCGGGGGTGTTTACACGATGCTAGTTGCTAAGTACTGGTAATGTTTTAGCAAACTGCCTTGCCCAGGCGGCGATGGGCATATCGCCAAACCCTGTCGAGAAGTAGACGATCACAAGATCGCGGTTGGGTGAAACGTAAATGCCCTGACCATTCATACCCGCCTTGTACATGTCACCATCGCTAAAAATAGCATCCCACTGGTAGCTGTTGTGGCTGGGTTGCTCGCCAATCAAGGCGCTAAATTGCGGGCCGCTGGTCGCGCCCATATAGTCTGGAGTATTGGCGCGGCTGCGAATCTTTTCTAGGATGGTCGGTGTGACAACGTTGGTATCGCTAACCACCTTCGCACTGGGGGTGAATAGCATCGCAAAGCGCGCCATGTCGCGCAGGCGTGACGAAATTAACCCATGCACAATACCATTACCGTGGGGGCTGAGTGCCAGCTGTCCGTCGCCCTCGGCGCCAATGTGTTGCCAAATGCGCTGCGAGATAATGTCTGCGAGAGGGCGATGTTCGACTTCTTCAATGACACGGCCAAGGGCTTGTGTCACAGCCGATGAGTATTCAAATACCTCGCCTGCCGGGCGCAGCGACTTGGCGGCTGCCAACTGCTGATCGTGGGTTTGAAGCGAGCCGTCGAGGCCTTTGCCATAGACTTCGGCCATATAAAAACGATTGATACCGCTGTTGGGGTCTACACGCAGTTGAGGGGTTTCGAGAAGGTCGAGGCCACTGCTCATATTGAGTGCGTCGATCACGCGTACGCCATCCCAGGCGGTACCCTTCATGGCGGGCCAGTACGTCGATACCGATTGTTCGACATCGATTTTGCCTTCTTCTTCAAGCATGGCAATCAACAGTCCAGCGACGACTTTCGCGTTCGACATCCACACGTGGTTGTCGTAATCGCGCATCCCGGTATAACTTTCGGCGATGATGGCGCCCTTGTGAACCACTAGCGCCGCTTGGCCGGTATTGTTGCTAGGGTCGAGTAACTGACGCAAGCTGCGTTTTATCTCGCCTTTGGTGGCCACAAAATCCAATACAGAAGCATCAATCGACATGTCTAATTCACTCACCTTTCCTGCGCGGGGGATGGTGGCGTGGTACATGCTGTTGTTGAGGTTTAAGTAGGCATAGACCGCAGGGTCGGCGGTTTGCACGAAAGAGGCCATCGAAAACTGCTGCCCAAGATCGTAGGCTTCTTGGCTAGTAAAGCCGCGCTTGGCAGCGGCGACGCCAAGCCTTGTTGTGTTTTCTTCGGCGATGCTCAACACAGGTAAGGCAAGGGTCGCACACAGGGTGAAGTGGGTCAGAAATTTTTTCATGTTTTGTCCAGATGATGATTGATCACGAAATAGTAGGGCGGGTGATGTGAGAACAGGGTATCAATTCACGACGGAGGTATGGCAGGGCAAAAAAAAACGGGAGCCGGCGTGTACCGGCTCCCGCTGTTTGGAAGGTAGTGACAACACTTAGAAGGTGTAGTCGATACCCAATGTGTAGTTCTTGCCGTAAAGGTCGTACTGAGAAAGCTGACCTTTGTTACCCCAATAGTAGTACTCAGGGCGATTGTTCAAGTTGGCCGCTTCGAAGCGAATGGTCAACTTGTCGTCCCACTTGTACTTGCTGACGAGGTCTAACTGGGCAAAAGGTGCCACCCAGCGAGTGTTGTTTGAGCTAACGTTGGTGATATCACCGTCTTCATCAGCTAGCCAGTCAACGTAGTCGCTGCGATAGTTTCCAGCTAGACGGATATCCCAAGGACCTTTGTCATAGCCTATGCTAATGTTAGCTGCGCGTTTCGCCAGCTTGCGGAAAGGTGTTTTGAAAACAGAGTCATCTTCAAACTTAAACTCACTCTCGCTGTCAGTCAGTGTGAAGTTAGCAGCAACGTACATACCGCTTTCCCAGCCGTACTGGCCATTTAACTCAAGACCATTGATGTATGAATCACCCGAGTTGATCCACGTTTCAACGCCGTCGTTGAAAGCGATGCCATTAATTGTGGCAGACTTCTGGACAGTCGGATAGATCGCGTTTTTGATATCTTTACGGAAGATACCAATTGACGCGTATGCCATATCGTCACCGTAGTACTCTAAGCTAAGATCGAAGTTGTTTGCTTCGTAGGGTTTGAGATCGGGGTTGCCGATACTACCGCTGATGTCGCCCGCAGTGCCGTAGTTAACCGAAGTGATCGGAGCTGTTTGGGTAAAGCTCGGGCGGCTCAAACCACGCCAGATAGCACCGCGCAACTGTACTTGATCGTTGATGAAGTACTTCACAGTCAAACTGGGCGATACGAAACCGTAGCTTTGGTCGGCGTAAGTGCGAGCACCATCTTGATCGTAGGCTTGGCTGTCGGTTGATGTGTGTTCGTAACGAATACCTGCAATCACTACCGCGCGGTCTAGTTCAATGGTGTCTTGAATATAGATGGCATTGATTTTCTCATCCGTCACGAAGTCGCGACTAATGGCGTCCTCAAAGTCAACGTCCATTTGATTCACTTGTTGCAGCATGCCGTAAGCGTCTGCGCCAGTGACGTGGTTGCCAAAAACTTGGTTTTCAAAGAACCAATCGTCAACGGTTACCGCACCCCAGTCAGCCATAGTAGCGCCATCCCAGGTGTAGCCAATTATGTAATCATTAACATCTTTGGTACGGTTGCGCGTTTTGATACCTGTTTTAATGGTACCCATTGAGGTTTCTTTTTCAGCGTTGAATTCAAAGCTGATTTCTTTGTCGTC
Organism: Pseudomonadota bacterium; assembly: GCA_041163785.1. GTDB lineage: Bacteria > Pseudomonadota > Gammaproteobacteria > Pseudomonadales > JAHEIH01 > JAHEIH01. The sequence goes on along the minus strand of JBEAQQ010000187.1, from coordinate 5,015 downwards.
ACTAACATTCGCCCAGGTTTCTAAGGCATCGAATTCAAGGTTGGCGGGGTCTCTCAAATCGTCAGCATAAGCGACGAAGTAAGGGCGTTGTGGGTTGGTCCAGTAAAATTCGCCACCCAATGTCTTGTCGTAGTTGCGGAAAGTGATGTCAGCGTTGTCGCTATCATCTTCTTGTGCCCAACTGTAGCTGACTTGGCCGTCGAGTGCCCAGTCGTTAACGTTGCTTTCAAAGCCAAGGTTAATGGCGCCAATTTTACGTGTTTCGTAGCGCTGTCTTGTCTCAGCATCGTGGCGGATGCGGCTAGTTACCATGCCATTGCCATTTGAAAGGCTTTCAACGAAGTCAATTTTGCCGTACTCATCTTTAAAGCGTGTTTCAGCTTCGTCGTACTTGTTGTACATGATGTTGGCGAAGACCACGGTGCCGCTGTCCATGACAGTGTTGATGTCATAGCTTAATCCATAACGCTCGCGCTCCAATTCGTACCAACGCATTTCCCAGTCGTCGTTCAAGTAGCCAGCATCCCAACCAAAACCTGTCTCGTTGTTGAAGGTTTCGATCTTTTTGCTTGAGTAAGTCAGACTGATGATGTGGGCAGTGTTGTCGCTAATACGGTCACCATAGGTAATAGAAGCGTTGGGTGCCTGCTTGTAGTCGGTATATTCAGCAAATTTAGTGGCCAATTTCACTTTGAGTAAGGTGTCTTCCAAATCGGTAGGTTTCTTAGTGCTGAAATCCACGCGTCCACCGATGCTGTCAGCGTCCATTTCTGGAGTCAGTGTTTTAGACACTGAAATGCTGTCCATTAGTTCAGTGGGAATGCCGTCCATGATCACTGAACGACCATTCTCAGGGGCAACCATTGAGGCGCCGTTCACAGCGACACTGTTCAGATCAGAACTCAAGCCACGAATTGTCACGTAGCGGCCTTCGCCTTGGTCGTTTTCTACAGCAATGCCGCTTAAGCGGCGCATGGCATCGGCGGCGGTAGAGTCTGGGAAGTTACCCAGGGCGTCTGAGTCAACCACGCTGATTATGTTTTGTGCTTCGCGCTGGCGCTCGACCGCATTCATCAATGTGGCGCGTGTACCTACAACTTCAATTTCTTCCATTTCTTGGCTAGCCGTTTGTGCAGCGGCAGTGTTAGCGGCTGAAATGGCTACAAACATGGGTGCTAGGACCCAGTAATTTTGTCGTTTCATAGTGTATCCCCTGTTTTTGAATAGCCCATCCATAGCCGAACGAGCAAAGCTGAACGCGGGCAGTATCGGCGGGAATTATTAAATTCGGGTTAAGTTTTTCTTAAGAATTTATGACGGTTTTATTAATCTAGTGTGACTATTGTTTGGTTTGTGGTGGTAAGCGCTTTCTAGCACAGGGTCTATTTTCATGACATTGTCATCGGTATTTTATAAAGTGCATCAGAAGCGATGCTTAAATTGATGAGGTGTTGGATGAAACAGATTGGGTGGGCCTTTTGGGCTGTTTTACTGGCGGCAAGCGTCAATGCGAATGATACGACCGTCTCGAACCGTGCTTTTAGTGTGGGATTGTGGGGTGATCAGTTTTACAGCGATGATGCGCAGATCAGAGCTCAACGCGCACAGCAAACAGTCGACTCTATTAATGCTCATGACGTAGCATTCACGCTGTTTACAGGCGACACCAAAAACGGCCACCTGCCTTGTACTGACAAAGCGATTGGTGAGGATGTTTCAAATGTTTTCAACGCTCTTAATATGCCTACCATTTATTCCCTAGGTGACAATGAGTGGACAGATTGCCATCGAACTAGCAATGGCGGATATGACCCATTAGAACGTTTGGCCTATCTAAGAAAAACATTTTTTAGCCAAGCATTGAGTCAGGGGCGTGTTCCTTTGCCGTTGCATCGCCAAGCATTGGCGGAAGGCATCTTGAGTGAAAATAGCCGCTATGTAAAAAACGATGTGGCGTTTGTGGCGTTGTCGATACCAGGCAGTAACAACAATTTCGTGGCAACTCAGAAGCAATGTAAAAAAGCTTCACAACGAAGCAGCGAAGATTGCGAGAGGGCGAACGCTGAATATCGAGCGCGTAACGCCCGCAATATGGCATGGTTAAAAGCCGCTTTTGAAGAGGCGCGCCGTTACCAATACGCCGGTGTGGTGGTCTTGATACAGGCCGATATCTTTTTCCCTTATGAACTTTCAGATGGGGGCTTTAAAAAAGATTTTTTGCCCGGTTTAGACGATAACAACGGTTTCACCGATTTTTATCTCACCTTGCAACATGAGACCCAGCATTTCGACGGCCAAGTCTTATTGGTTCATGGCGATTCGCATTTTTTTAAAATGGATAAGCCCATGTACGACCCTGATGGACGCTTAACGGCCAACTTCACACGCGTACAAGTCTTTGGCGAAGAGGATAACAGTTGGGTGAAATTATTGGTTGAGCCAGATACCGATAGCGTTTTCACACTTCAACCGGTGATACTCAGATAGGTAACACCAGTTTCGAGCCCTTTGGTTGTCGCTAAATGGTAATAAATATGTCGCCAAGTGTTAAATGGTTTGGCGGTGCTATTGCTACTATGCCTCAAAAATATACCAAGGGTTTATATGTCGTATTTCAAAACACTGCTTCTTTGCTGCGTGATATTGGTGGCAGGCTGTACCAATAACTCTGATGAATTCACACTGGATGCGTTGGCGGCGCGCTATGTCGATATGGGGCTTGCGATGACGCAGCACGATAAGAACCCATACATATTTATCGGCGACAAGGCGCTTTTAAAGCAGGCACAACAGGGTGTTACGCCGCTCGCTGACATAGAGGCAGCATTGTCGCAGCTACTAGCGGATCTCGCCACTGTTGACACTGGCAATGATGTTGATGCTAAGCGTAAGGAAGCTTTGCGCCAACGCTTGGTGGCGATGCGAACTCGAGCACAAATACTTCAAGGTCATTTTCCAGCGTCTTTTGATGAAGAAACCCAATTGATGTTTGGCAGTGTGGTGCCGCGACACGATGAACAACATTTTTTGGATATCATTAGCAAGCTCGATGCGTTGTTGCCCGGTGAGGAAGATTTGGTGGTTCGTATGGAGCGCTTCCGTGACCAGTTTATTATCCCGGTCGATAAGCTAGAAAAGGTGATGAGCTTCACCTTGGAAGAGTGCCGTAAGAAAACCAAGGCCCACATTGCTATGCCCGAAAATGAGTCGTTGAGACTCAATATAGTGCAGGACAAGCCGTACGTGGGTTTCACTATTTTTACTGGTGATAGCCACAGCGAAATCATGATTAACAGCGATGTGCCCGTCCACATTGAGCGCGGTATTGAACTGGGTTGCCACGAGGCCTACCCGGGGCACCATACGAATGCCACGCTGATTGAAGAGAATCTGGCCAAGGGCCGTGGTTGGGTGGAATACACCTATTTCCCTTTGTACGGCCCGCACGCGGTAGTCGCCGAAGGTATCGCCAATTTTGGCGTGGATGTCGCCTATCCCATGGCGGAGAAGATCGCTTTTGAGCGTGACGTGTTGCTGCCTATGGCCGGTCTCTCGGCAGAGAATTACGACACCTACGTGGAATACCTTAACTTGCAGCGCGACCTGAACTACGCCCGCAACGAAGCTGCCAGAAAGTTCCTCTATGAAGGGGTGAGTAAAGACGACGCTATTGCTTGGCTGATGAAGTTTGGTATGGAAACCTGTGCTACGGCGACACAGCGTCTAAACTTTATTGAAGCCTATCGTACCTATGTGATTTGTTATAACTACGGGCTAGATGTTGTTGAAACCTTCGTGAAACAGAAAAGCCAAGCGGGTCAAGTCGACCAGTGGCAAGTGCTCACTCAAATTCTTCGCGGTGACATCGCCGGCGAAGAAGTCCTCAAAGAAATACAAAGCCAATAAGAATAGGAAACCCCAATGAAATTATTACGCCTAGTTGCAAGTCTAACGCTGACCGTGAGTGTCGGAGTGTCCGCTTCCATGTCTGCCTCTAATGCTCAGCCGGGGGAAGAGGTGATTACAGCAGTAAAAAACATGGGCTTTCCGGGGCCAGCAACACAGCCGCCAGTGGGTGGGGAAGCGCAGGGACCCTATAAAAAACTCGTCATTCAAAACGCCTATATCATTGATGGCGCCGGAGCCCCCGTGCAGGGGCCTGTCAGCATTGTCATTGAGAGGGATCGCATTGTCGACATCGTTGGTGCTGGTACGGGGTCGCTCGCGATTGGCGCCGTGCAGGAATCAGCGGACACCCACGTAATCGAGGCCAAAGGCAAATACGTGATGCCGGGATTTGTTAACGCGCACACCCACTTTGGTACGCCTTCGCACCTGTTTGGCGGTGGCATGACCGACCCTGAGTATGTGGCTAAGTTGTGGCTCGCCCACGGTATTACCACCGTACGTGAGGCCGGTTCATTAATGGGTTTAGGCTGGACGCTTGACCACAAAAAAATGAGCGAAGAGGGCAAAATTGCTGCGCCACGTATTGTGGCACACGCGCTTTTTCCAGAGGTATCTAGTGATCCCAAAGCGTCTCGTGCGTGGGTAAGGGCGGTTCGTAAGCGCGGCGCTGACGGCATTAAATTTCTTGGCGGATCACCGGAAGCGGTGGCGGCGGCGATTGATGAAGCGCACAAACTGGGTATGAAAACCATGTTCCACCACGCTCAGGTCGCGGTGGCGCGTATGAATGCTGTGGATTCTGCGCGTTTAGGGTTGGACAGCATGGAGCACTGGTATGGCTTGCCCGAAGCCATGTTTGAAAATAAAACCGTACAGGACTATCCACTGGATTATAAGTACAACGACGAACAGGATCGTTTCGCTCACGCCGGTCGTCTGTGGGCGCAGTCAGCTAAACCAGGTTCTGAAACATGGAACAAAACCATTAAAGAGTTGATCGATTTGGATTTCACTATCGATCCGACCTTTAGCATCTATGAGGCTAATCGTGATCAGCCGCGCGCAAAACGACTAGAGTGGATGGACGAATACACCATGCCCTACAT
>JBEAQQ010000186.1:0-14680 GCA_041163785.1 Pseudomonadota bacterium | reverse complement strand
CCATCGCTGCACCGACGCGCTGCACTTCCTTGGGGCCCATATGTTTCAAAATCGCCGCGGCGTCACCCTCACCTAAACTCATCAGCAAAATAGCTGCGCTGTCTAGTTTGGACATCGGCGGTGTCGATTTATTGTCACTCATCTTGGCTAATCCACTGTTTAATAACTTGGGCAACACGACCTGAGTCCTCTGCCACTAAGCCGCGTATCGCGAGTAGTTGCTGTTCGTAGCCCTCGTTGGCACTGGGAAGCAATAGACTGTCACCACCGCTTAAACTGACTTTGGCATCACCGTAGTTAGGTGCGCCACTGTAAACATCCAAACCGCTAAATTCTGAGACCGACTCCAATTCTTTTGGGCGATTACTCACCGCGGTGATACCGGCAAACATGGGTCGCATGACACCGAGTACAAGCACGATAATGACCACCACAGACGCCGCTAATTTGGCGTACTGGTTAAACCAGTCCTGTTCGTAGAACGCCAGCTCTTCAACCACCATGGATTCCGGCTCGACAAAGCGCTTGTTGATAATATTGACGACATCGCCCCGTGCCTCATCGAAACCAACCGCATTACTCACTAGCGTACGTAGGCGATTGAGTTCATCGTCGCTCCACGCTGTTACCTCTGGAGTGCCGCCCTCTGCGGCTTGACCACGGTGATCATCAACCGCCACCGCCACCGTCAGACGAGTGATTTTGCCGACCTGATGACGGGTATGAGCAATCGTTCTGTCCACCTCGTAGTTGCGCGTGGCCTGCATCGTCTTTTCACCGCCCGACGTCGCTGTTACAGACGCTTGCCCCCCCTCAGCACTGGGCTGGTTAGCAAGCGCGCCGGGAACGCCACCCACGGCGTTACCCTGCAGCGTGCTCTCCTCAGCGATTTGTTCGCTACGAATCACCGTCGCCTCGGGATTAAACGTCTCCTGGGTTTGTTCTATGGCAGTGAAATCGATGTCCGCCGCCACCTCGGCGCGAAAGCGACCCTCGCCGAGCATAGGCTCCAAAATACTGTGGATTCTGCGCGTTAAGCGCTCTTCGAGCTTGCGCTGATAGTCGAGCTGTTTGTTAGCGGCATCCAGTTCACCGTCTTGATTAAAGGCCGACAGTAAATTGCCCCGCTGATCGACAACGGTGACATCGTTGATGGCTAATTCAGGCACGCTCGAAGCCACCAAATTCCCTATCGCCATCACCTGCTCTGCTTGCAAAGTGCGACCGGCGTACAGTTCTAAGAATACCGACGCACTGGGCCGACGAGGATCGCGAAGAAAGACCGTGGACTTCGGAATCGCCAAGTGTACACGGGCGCTTTTCACCGCATTAATCGACGTGATCGTTCTCGAAAGCTCACCCTCTAACCCACGCCGAAAACGCGTTTGCTCCATAAACTGGCTGGTGCCGAGCGGCTGTTCTTGGTCGAGTAATTCAAAGCCGCGACCACCACCAACTTGTACGCCCGCCTCAGACAGCTTCAATCGAGCGGTGTGAATATCGGCGCTGGCGACCATGAGCGCGCCACTATTTTGATCGATTTTGTAGGGTATCGCGTTACCTTCCAGTACCCGTACGACCTCAGGGGCATCAAGATTTTCTAAGCTACCGTAGAGGGGTTTGTAGTCTTCACCCTGAATCCAAATAATGACCGCGAAACCCATGGCCACGCTTGCCGCCAAACCAATCATGAGTCCCATTTGGCGAAGAATCCCCAAACTTTCGAGGCCCTCCATGAAGGCGCCGCCAAAGGCACGTTTTGCGACGGGCGCTTCATCCGCTGCTGTGTCAGCCATGATCTATCTCCTTACACCGGCATATTCATGATGTCTTCGTACGCTTTAACCAGTTTATTGCGCACCTGGGTAAGCGCCTCAAAGGACACACTGGCCTTTTGTGAAGCGATCATCACCTCGGTGATACCGACAGAGGGGTCGCCCATCTCAAACGCTGTGGCAAGCTCTGAGGCGCTTCTTTGAGTATCGTTGACGTGGTTGATAGCGTTCGTCATCATTTCGCTAAAAGAATTCTCCTGCGCTGGTCTAACACCTTGCAGGGGGTTAAAATTCTCACCGCCGACAGGAATGCCTTGCGTTTCCTCTTTGAGCGCACGCATTTGTAGCAAGACTTGGTTAATATCCACTCTATTGGTGACCACGACACACTCCTAGAAATAAACCGTTTGGGTGAGTCTCTGCATAAATTAGACCAAACTCCGTGAAGCCTTGATTACTGGGAAGTCTAGGATTAGCGCCGACATCTTTTATGGACACGGCCATGGCATTGCCGAAAATTTGACGAAGAAAACATGTTGACCGACCACAGCCAAGCACTGACCGATCTCGCCGACACGCTGCAAGCCCACCGCTATCTATGGGCGCCAGAGCCTTTTTTACTGCGCGAGGCCCCCTGGGAAGTGTCATCCCCACAGATGCAAGCGGCGCTGCTTGATCTCAGCCAGTCGCAGGTTGACGACTTATTGAAAACGCCAGGGGCTTGTGAGACGTGGCTGTCAGACCAGTTGCCCACACTTTTTACGGCCTTGCGACGCTGGCAGCCAACGCAGCTGTCACCGACCATATCCTTAAAACACGATCCGATGAGTCTGGGCATTGGCGGCAGAAAGTGGCAACAAATCCAAGCTTTTCACCAAGCCAGCCAACGGCTACCTGCGGTGATGCAGTGCGCTGACTGGTGCGGGGGCAAGGGCTATTTGGCGGGCTATCTCTCTGCTCACCAAGGGTGCTGTGTCGACTGCTTAGAAATTGATGACACACTGTGTGCTGAAGGCGCTGAACGTATCGACCAGTTCAATCTTCCGGTCACCTTCCATCGCTGCGATATCATGCAAGAGGTGCCCTTCAAGCTTTTACAGCGCAACGAACGTCACGTGGCACTGCACGCCTGCGGCGAGCTACACCGACGCTTTCTAAATCTCACCATGGGAGAAGCAGAACAAATTTGTCTTTCGCCCTGTTGCTTCCATTTAGGTGCATCGGATCACAGCCAATTATCCATGGCCGCCAGACATTCTGCGCTGAAGCTCAGCGCCAATGAACTGCGGATTCCTCTGCTAGAAACTGTCACCGGTGGACAAAGCGCCATGCGCAGCCGACGTACTGAGCAGATTTGGCGACTGGCCTACGACAGCTGGCGGATCGCTACCACTGGCAATGACGATTACCGACCACTGCGTTCGTTAAGCAAACGCTTTTTCAAAGGCGACCCCGCTGACTTTTTTGCTTGGGCGGCGCAACAGCACCAACTCTCGTTTAATGACATCGAGGGTGTAGACCACTGGTTAAACGAAGGCCGCCAACGTTTTGAACTCAGCGAGCGAATCGGCATCATCCGCCAAGGTATGAAGCGCTACCTCGAATATTTCCTGCTTTTGGATTTGGCCTGCTATTGCCAAGAACACGGCTATCAAGCCGACATCGTGGTGTTCTGTGAACGCGAATTAACGCCGAGAAATTTAGCCTTGCTGGCGCACCGCCCTTTCAATGAAGAACAGTTTCTGCGCCAGCTCCAAGAGTAAGTGCTAGAAGGTGTAGTAAATGCCCGCCATATAGACCATGGGGTCAATCGCCACGTCAAAGCTTGTTACCTTATTGCCATCAGCAAAGACGGTCGCTGTGGTGTCAATATCCATTTTCCACGCTGCCATATTGATACCCATGTTATCACTTAGCGCGTAATCGAAGCCGACTTGAACGGCCAAGCCCGTCGAATTACTCAAATCGAGCCCACCCTGCACTGATGAAGCACCTAGTACACTCGCCAGCACACCATCGAGCTCATCGCTGGTATAACTTTCAAAGAATACCGTGTGGTTCAATCCCAACCCGACATAAGGTTGGAACGCCGATGCCGACGCCATGGGGTAATACTGCAGCATAACCGTGGGTGGCAAATGCTTAGTATCACCGGCCTTTAGGGTAATTTCATTCACGTTGATATCGTGAGAAAAAGGTGTAGCGGCAACGACCTCCACGCCCATATTTGAAGACAACATATAGGTGCCGGTCAATCCCAGTTGGGTGTTATTGCCGACATCGACTGTCACATCCAATACGCCAGGAGCAACAGTGTCAGAGCTGGCGCTAGGGTTAACACTGATAGCGCCAACACGCACTATCATGTCACCCGATTCATAGGCAGCAGCGCCTATAGACGTCGCCATTAAACTGATTGCTAGGGTAGTTTTAATCCAAGTTTTCATCATCGTATCTCCTTGAGTGATGAAGATAAGATACGACGCCAGTCATAAAACGTTTTGATCCAAAACAACCTTTATACAACCGAAAATGAACAAGATAAGTATTTTATGATGCGGATCAAAAAAGTCGCACAGTGAACGCGCTAACTCGCTTGGTAGCGCCGTTCTTGTAAGCAAAATGCCTGCGGCGCCATACCCTTGGGCTTGACACCGGCGGTGAAGTCATTGAGCACTTGTTCCATGAAATCCAGTTCGTGCTGATCCGCCCCCGGATCCTTGCGCGCCCGTTCTATAGCCTGCCGAAGCACGCGTACCTGCGGCGCGTCGTGCTCAAGCAATTGGTTGTACAGATATTGATAGCGTGAACAATAGAGATGGTCCCCGCTATCACAGGACAACAGCAACAACATCAATAATGAAATTCGCAACCAAAGCAAAGGCATAACCCCCCAGAACAGCATGTTCTAAGGAGTTATCGGCACAGATAGCAGATAGGTTAAAAAAAGCGTTAACCCGCTTGCTGCGCAAGCATGATGGCACCCACTAGACCGGCCTCAGGCGCCAGTGCCGGCAGCACGATATAATCAGTAGCGAGACCGCTACCCGGTAGAGGCAGGTAATCCCCCCAAAGGGTGACAAACTTTTCAGCGACGCGATCAACCAAGCCAGGTTTTTGACTGACACCGCCTCCCAGAATGATTTTCTGAGGTGACAAGGTGGCGGTTAAATTAACGCACATTACCGCCAGATAGTACGCTTGGATATCCCACGCCACATGGTCGTCGCCGAGGGTTTCTGCGGGGACACCCCAACGCGCTTGCATCGAAGGCCCTGCCGACAAGCCCTCTAAACACGCGCCGTGAAAAGGACACGCGCCGGCAAATTCAGTGTCTTCAGGATGGCGAGGCATCAGCATATGACCCACCTCGGGGTGGATTCCCCCTTTGACTAACTGCCCATCGCTGATAATGCCACCGCCGATACCCGTTCCAATAGTCACATAGACAACGTTGTCACAGCCTTTACCCGCGCCAGCGGCGTGCTCTGCCATCACCGCAGTATTGACGTCAGTTTCAACCAACACAGGCACGTCGAAGGACTGCTTTAGCGTACCCAGCAAATCAAAGTGACTCCAACCGGGTTTAGGGGTCTTTAGAAAACGACCGTAGTCAGGGCTTTTAGGATCGATGTTAATCGGGCCAAAGCTTCCAATACCAAGGGAGGTTAGTTGGCCAAACTCTTTTTGAACGCGCTCAAAAAACCCTATCACATCAATCAGTGTGGTCTCTGGGTCACGGGTGGGAAACTGGGCCTTAGCAACGACGTCGCCATCCGCATTTGCCAAGGCACAGTTGATCTTAGTACCACCAGCTTCAATAGCACCAAACATAGCTACCTCGTAATATTTAATTGGGTTTAACGCTAGACTGGCGAACCACTAGAGAGGTTTCGAGCAAACTCGACTCAACAGCATCGCCTTCTAGCAGGGCAAGAATTTTTTCAACTAATAACTGACCGCCCAGCTCACGGTCTTGACGAATAGACGTGATTGGCGGAACAAAATAAGCCGACAGTGAAATATCGTCATAGCCCACGACGGCCACGTCATCCGGAATCGACACACCATGGCCAGCAAGCGCACGCATCGCCGCCATACCTATCAAGTCACTCAGCGCAAACAGACCATCGAATTGCAGCCCATTGCTAAGGGCTTCTTTGACCGCTTTCATGGCACCGTCTTTACCTGTTTTAGGCTCGATAAAAAGCGCATCATCAAAGGCGATACCAGCGTCTTGCAAGGCGTTTAGATACCCCTGAAAACGCATACCACCCTCAACCGTTGCTTTATCGCCCACGAACGCAATGCGACGTCGCCCTTGATTGAGCAAATGTTGTGTCGCCAAAAATCCGCCTTTCACGTTATCGCCACCGACCGTGATATAGCGCTGCTGATCAACCTTGCCACCCCATACCACCATAGCGTGGTTGAAATCGGCAAGTTCATTTAACTGCTCATGGATATCGGCCTGACCAATGAAGATCAGACCATCGCAGTGACTTTGTGACACTAATTGGTCAATACCGTGCTCAGCGCTCAACTTAGCCGATGACAAGAGTAACTCATGGCCTTGTTCGTTGAGGGCCACAGCGATAGAACCCAATAGCTCTAAGAAAAAAGGATCGTTAATCTGCCACTTGCTTTGACTCGAGGGGACCATAAGTCCAATCGTTAAGCTCTGTTTGGTTCTGAAGTTACGCGCCTTAGTATTGATGCGGTAGTTGTGTTCACGCGCCAGTGCGGCAATGCGGTCACGCGTCTCTTTGTTGACCAATTCGTTGCCCGCTAAAGCGCGTGAAACTGTTGATTTTGACACGCCAGCAATCAACGCTAAATCTGACATTTTAGTGATTTTGGGCTTACCGTTAGAATATGCCATGCGCAGAGGTTTACTCGTTTTTATTGAACCATTCGGTTATTGCACGACATATTGCTAGATTTGCCGCAGGAAATTCCACATATCCTAATTGATTTATGGTGTGCCATGCAACCGGTTGTTTTTCTTTACCCGTGGGCTGTCCAGTAAAACCATTGACCACATAGGTATCGAGTAAGACCTGTTTATCACCGTAGTCGTGTTTTACCTGACATAGAGGCAAACATGAGGTGACAGTGATACCAAGCTCTTCGTTGAGTTCACGAGCAAGTGCCTGCTCAACGGTTTCGCCCTGCTCCACCTTACCGCCAGGAAATTCCCATTTGCCACCTTGGTGAACGTGGTCGGGGCGAAGGCTTAATAAAATATGTTGGGTATCGTCGACAATAACACCGACGGCGACGTGCACTAGCGACATGGGCTAGGCGTCAGAAGACATGCTCGCGTTGACGCGGTCGCGCAACTCTTTGCCGGGTTTAAAGTGGGGAACGTACTTACCGTCGAGCTGAACAGCTTCGCCGGTTTTGGGATTGCGACCACGACGGGGCTCACGGTAGTGCAAAGTAAAACTACCAAAACCACGAATTTCAATACGGTCGCCTGAGGACAGCGATTCAGACATTTGCTCAATCAATGACTTAACAGCTAACTCAACATCCTTGGTTGATAGCTGCAATTGGCTAGCGGCAATTTTATCGATTAATTCAGACTTAGTCATAGCGTATACCTCAAATAAGACCGGGGCCAAATGGCCCCGGTATCGACAGATAATTACTTATCCATCTCAGCTTTCAGCAGGTCGCCCAATGTGGCGGCAGGCGCTGCATCTTGCTGGTGAGCCTTGATTGCATCTTTCTCGTCCGCAATATCTTTAGCCTTGATAGACAGGCCAATAGTGCGGTTCTTACGATCGACGTTAACAATCTTACACTCGACTTCATCGCCTACTTTCAGAGCGTTGCGCGCGTCTTCAACACGCTCACGGCTGATTTCAGAAGCCTTCAAAGTACCTTCAACGTCTTCTGCCAGTGTAATCACTGCAGCTTTCGCGTCAACTTCTTTAACGGTACCGGTAACGATAGCGCCTTTGTCGTTGTCAGCTACGTAGTTGCTGAAGGGGTCATTTTCCAACTGTTTGATACCCAGAGAGATACGCTCACGCTCGGGATCAATCGACAGGATAACGGTTTCGATCATATCGCCTTTCTTGTAGTTACGAACGGCTTCTTCGCCAGTTTCGTTCCAAGAAATGTCTGACAAGTGAACCAGACCGTCGATGTTGCCATCCAGACCGATGAAGATACCGAAGTCAGTGATTGACTTGATAGCGCCAGAGATCTTGTCGCCTTTCGCGTGTTGCTCACCGAACGCATCCCAAGGATTTTGCTGGCACTGCTTGATACCCAATGAAATGCGACGACGCTCTTCATCGATATCCAGAACCATCACTTCTACTTCGTCGCCCAATTGAACGATTTTAGAGGGGTGAACGTTCTTGTTAGTCCAATCCATTTCAGACACGTGAACCAAACCTTCAACGCCTTCTTCGATTTCAGCGAAGCAGCCGTAATCAGTCAGGTTGGTAACTGTAGCGGTGGTGCGAGCACCTTCAGGGTAACGCTTAGTGATAGCTACCCATGGATCTTCGCCCAATTGCTTCAGACCCAGTGATACGCGGTTGCGATCGCGATCAAATTTCAGCACTTTCACGTCGATTTCGTCACCAACGTTAACGATTTCACTTGGGTGCTTGATGCGTTTCCAAGCCATGTCAGTGATGTGCAACAGACCGTCAACACCACCCAGGTCAACGAAAGCACCGTAGTCGGTCAGGTTCTTAACGATACCTTTAACCGCTGCGCCTTCAGCCAGAGTAGCCAACAGAGCATCACGCTCTTCTGTATTTGCTGCTTCCATCACAGCGCGACGAGAAACAACAACGTTGTTGCGCTTCTGGTCAAGCTTGATAACGCGGAATTCCAACTCTTTACCTTCGAGGTGAGTTGTTTCACGCACTGGACGTACGTCAACCAATGAACCAGGCAAGAAGGCACGAATGCCGTTCAATTCAACAGTGAAGCCACCTTTAACTTTACCGTTAATAATACCTTTAACCACTTCGTCAGATTCGAATGCTTTCTCAAGATCGATCCAAGATTCTGCACGCTTAGCTTTCTCGCGTGACAGACGGGTTTCACCAAAACCATCTTCTACACTTTCTAGCGCAACTTGAACTTCGTCGCCAACCTGTAGGTTGAGCTCACCGTTCTCGTCAACGAATTGGCTCTTTGGAATAACACCTTCTGATTTCAAACCAGCGTGTACAGTGACCCAATCAGAGTCGATATCGATGATCACACCGGTAACGATAGCACCGGGTTGCATGTCGATGGTTTTTAAACTTTCTTCAAATAGTTCGGCGAAATTTTCGCTCATTAGTCAGTACCTTTCATAAACCGTATCACCAGCTATACGGGTCAGTTCACAGTGCGTGTACTCAAATAGCACACTATTTTTGATGACGTTGCTGGTCGACACCAAAAACAAAAAATTTAATTCGGCTTATTTACCTTTAACTGCAGCGATTAAGCCGCGATCTTCTAGCAAATCAAGCACTTTTTGAAATACCTCATCGATGCTCATATGCGAACTATCGATGATTTCGGCGTCGTCCGCAGGACGAAGTGGAGCCACCGCGCGATTCATGTCGCGATCGTCACGCGCCTGTATCTCGTCAAAAAGGTGCGAGAGGGTAACATTTTGGCCCTTAGCTTTCAACTGCTTGTAACGTCTTTCGGCCCTTTCGTCTACGCTTGCGGTGAGGTAAATCTTCAATGGTGCCTCGGTAAAAACCACCGTCCCCATATCACGACCATCCGCGACTAGCCCTGGTGCTTTCTGAAACTCGCGCTGACGCGACAGCAATGCCGCTCTCACCGAGGGCAGCGCAGCCACCTGAGAGGCTGCGTCACCTGTGGCTGGCAGGCGTATATCCAAGGTGACATCCTCACCCTCTAACAACACTACGGGCTCTTGACCCCGACTGACATTGAAGGAGATATCCAAGTGGGCCGCAAGGATCGATAAACTTTGCTCATCATCCAACGCAACGCTGTGATTAATCGCCGCCAGTGCCAACAACCGATATAACGCCCCGCTATCCAGAAAGTGCCAGCCTAGATGCTCCGCCACCTTTTGAGCGATGGTACCCTTACCAGACCCACCAGGCCCATCAATGGTTAGCACAGGGAATGTTTTCGCTTTCATGTTTAACCTTCAATCACTTGGATATTGAAGCCAACGCCGTTGGCAAGCTCAACAAAACCGGGGAACGAGGTAGCCACGTGCTCTGCGCCATGGATACGAATAGCCCCAGAGGCGCGCAGCGACGCCACCGCAAACGACATCGCAATGCGGTGATCACCGTGCGACCAAATCTCACCACTGCCAATGGCCCCCGGGGTAATAACAATGCCATCTTCCGTTGGCACAGCATCGACACCCAAAGCCAATAGCCCATCCGCCATCACCTGAATGCGGTCGCTTTCCTTAACGCGCAGCTCTTCAGCGCCCTTCAATACCGTTTTACCCTCTGCACAGGCTGCCGCAATAAACAGTACGGGAAATTCATCGATAGCGAGGGGCACCTGATCTTCAGGAATTTGAATACCGCGCAACGGCGCGTACTTAACCCGCATATCCGCGACAGGTTCACCACCGACCTCTCGCTCATTAAACACCTCAATATCGGCCCCCATCAGGCGCAAGATGTTCACGATACCAATACGGGTGGGATTAATCCCCACGTGGCGCAGCGTTAAATCAGAACCAGGCGTAATCGACGCCGCCACCAAATAGAAAGCTGCTGAGGAAATATCCGAGGGAACATCAATGGTGGTTGCCGTCAACTTGCCACCGCCTTGCAGACGCACACGATTGCCCTGCACATCGACCTGATAACCAAAACCGCGCAACATACGCTCTGTGTGATCACGTGTCGGCGCCGGCTCAACTACCTCGGTCTCTCCCTCGGCATACAACCCCGCCAACAGCACACAGGATTTCACTTGCGCGCTGGCCATCGGCATAGCGTAGTGAATCGCGGACAGCTTGTTACCGCCTCTAACCGTCAACGGAGGACGGCCACCCTCTTCCGTTTCAACCACGGCGCCCATTTCGCGCAAGGGAACAGCCACTCGGTTCATGGGGCGTTTCGATAACGAAGCATCACCGGTCATGGTCACATCAAACGCCTGCCCCGCCATCAGGCCCGCGATCAAACGAATCGAGGTACCCGAGTTACCCAAATAAATATCGCTTTGCGGCGCACGCAGACCGTGCAAACCAACACCGTGAATTGTCACAGCACCGTTGACAGGTCCTTCGATCTGAACACCCATTGAGCGGAAAGCATTTAAGGTAGCGAGCGCATCCTCACCCTCGAGAAAACCTGACACATGCGTTGTTCCCTCTGCCAAAGAACCCAACATAATGGATCGATGCGACATCGATTTATCACCGGGAACACGGATATCGCCAGACAATGCGCCGGCGGGTTGAGCGAGGAAAGTAATAGCTGATGACGTCATGTAACGACCTAGAAAAACTAGGCTCCTAGATTTTTGTATTGAGTTAAAAAGTATTCTCGCGCTTCATTGGCGCGCTTGAAGGAGGCCAAAATAGCCTCACTGTCGCCTTGTGCAATAGCCTCTCGCAACATCGACAATTGGTTCTGCAGCTGATCCATGCGCGCGAGCACCGCGTCGCTATTGGCGATAAAAATATCGTGCCACATGGTCGGATCGCTGCTAGCAATGCGGGTAAAGTCTTTGAAGCCACCCGCGGCAAACTTAAAAATATCCTGGCTTTCTTTTTGCTGAGCAAGTGCATCCACGAGTGCAAACGCCAGCACATGCGGCAAATGACTGGTGGCGGCGAGAACATTGTCGTGCTCCTGCACGCTCATCTCACTAATCACCGCACCACAGACACGCCACAATTCTGCCACCACCTGCAGGGCCTGAGCACGGGTTTGAGGAAGCGGTGTAAGAATCACGCGGTGATCGACATAAAGCGAGGGATTTACCGCTTCGACACCGCTTTTTTCAGAGCCGGCGATAGGATGTCCAAGCACTAAATTAGGCAAGGCTTCAGCAGACAGCGACGCGACAGCGGCAGCGGCAATATTACCCTTGACGCTTGCGCCATCGGTGACGATAACGCCGCGCTCCATAGCTTGTCGGCACTGCTCAATGATGGGCGGCACAGCCAGTGTCGGGGTGGCAACAAACACCACATCGCCGGCATCGAGTTGCGACAGTGCACTCTCAAGATTGGCTTCGGAGCGATCGACAACACCGAGCGATACTGCGCGTTGGCAGGTCGATGGCGAACGACTCACGCCGATCACTTCCCTCACCGCCGCTCGGTCTCGCAGCGCTTTCGCGAAGGAACTACCAATCAAACCGAGACCAACCACCAACACGCGAGAACAAATCATGGGCACTACATCACCGCGCGCGGGTAGGATCCCAGCGACTTAATCATGATTGAACCGCCTTCAAGCTCTTCTAATACCTTGCTAATCGCCGGATCGGACTCGTGACCCTCAAATTCTATGAAGAAAACATAGGCCCACTTTTCTGTTCGCGATGGTCGCGTATCAATACGGGTCAGCATGATGCCGTTTTTCTCAAACGGCTCAAGCAATTTGAATAGCGCACCCGGCTGGTTGCGAGTAGAGACAATGATCGATGTTTTATCGCAACCACTGGCAGGCACATCCTCACGACCAATGATCAAAAAGCGCGTGGTGTTGTTCGCCAAGTCTTCAATATTGCTCGCCACCCTATTCAAATCGTAGAGCGACTGAGCCAACTCGCCAGCAATGGCAGCCATGCCCGGTGTGGCAGCGGCTAACTTAGCGGCTTCACCGTTGGAGGAGACTGCCACACGCTCAGCATTTGGGTAGTGGGCGTCCAGCCATTGACGACACTGCGCCAACGCCTGCTGGTGTGCGCAAATCACGTCGACCTTACTCGAGGTATCTTTGGCCAACAAATGATGCTCAATACGCAATTCTACCTCGCCACAGATACGCAGCGGCGAGTAGATAAAATTATCAATGGTATGGGATACCATGCCCTCGGTGGAATTTTCGACCGGCACTACGCCATAATTTACCGCGCCGGATTCCACTTGTGAAAACACCTGAGCGATAGAAATTTGGGGGTGGGCGATAACCGAACTGCCGAAATGCTTTTGCGCTGCAGCTTGAGTAAAAGTGCCTTCGGGGCCGAGATAGGCCACCTGCATGGGCTTTTCGAGAGCCAAACACGCCGACATCACCTCGCGAATGATCGAAGCCATACGGGCATCGTCCATGGGCCCGGGGTTGTTTGCCATCACACGGCGCAGCACCTGTGCCTCGCGCTCGGGGCGATAAAACAAAATCTCACCCGGCTTGTCGCCAGTGGACAGCGCCTGTTCGTATTCGCGCTGCTTCACATCCGCCACCTGCTTCGCCAAGGCAGCGCGCTGGTTAACGATATCGATCAACTGTCTATCCAGTTGATCGATATTATCGCGGAGTGCTTTAAGCTCTTTCTCGAAAGGATTCATGCACAGCAGCCTTAGCCGTTTACGCGGGCGAACTCACGCATGAAATCAATAAGCGCATCAACCGCGTCTTCACCGACGGCGTTGTAAATTGACGCACGCATACCACCGACACTGCGGTGGCCTTTCAAATTCATCAAGCCCGCCGCATCAGCCTGCGCCAAGAAAGCCTTATCCAAACCAGCATCAGCCAATGTGAACGGAATATTCATCAACGAACGACTCGCCAATTCAACAGGGTTGGCGTAAAAACCGCTGTTGTCGATGTAGTCGTAAAGCTTGCTCGCTTTACGGCGATTGACCTGCTCTATCGCTGCCAAACCACCCTGATTTTTCAACCACTTGAACACCAAACCCGCCAAATAAATCGAGTAGGTTGGCGGCGTATTGTACATCGAGTCGTTTTCTGCCGCGGTGGCGTAATCCAACATAATCGGACAGCCCGCCTGTGACTTACCGAGCAAATCGCGACGCACAATAGCGATAGTTAAACCCGCTGGGCCAATATTTTTCTGTGCACCGGCATAAATCACACCGAATTTGCTCACATCGATGGGGCGCGACAAGATCGTAGAAGACATGTCAGCCACCAGAGGTACACTCACTTCTGGCTCCCAGAAGAACTCCACACCACCGATGGTTTCATTGGGCGTGTAGTGCAAATAAGCGGCATTGGGATCGAGCTGCCAAGATTCAAACGCAGGAATACTGCTGTAATTGCCCTCGGCGGCGTCAGCGACAACATTGACACTACCGTAACGTTTCGCCTCGGCGATGGCTTTCTTAGACCATTGCCCGGTGTGCACGTAGTCAGCCGAACCACCCGCCGGCATCAAGTTCAAAGGGACCGCGGCAAACTGGGTACTCGCCCCACCCTGCAGGAACAATACCGCGTAATCATCAGAAATAGACAGCAAATCGCGGAGATCGCGCTCTGCCTCGCTTGCAACACCCACAAACTCATTACTGCGGTGGCTCATCTCCATAATGGACATACCAGCGCCGTGCCAATCCAATATCTCTTGCTGGGCCTGCTGTAGCACGGCTTCAGGAAGCGCCGCTGGACCTGCACAGAAGTTGAACTTACGAGACATACATTCTCCTAAAATAAGGGCATTCCCTAGGGTTAAAAATTACTCTTCTTCGGCGTCGCCGTCAGCTGCATCATCCGCATCATGCTGATCGCTCGAGCTGCCTTCTTCAGCGACAACAGCCGCGGCCACGACGCCTTCAAGCGCGCCGTCTTCATCATCTTCATATTCAACTTCTTCAGGCTCATCGACGCGCTCAAGACCGGTCAACTGCTCCTCGTTGCGCAGGCGAATCAAACGTACACCTTGGGTATTACGACCCAGCACTGACACCTCAGACACCTTGCTTCGCACCAACGTTCCCTGGTTAGAAATAA
>JBEAQQ010000185.1:0-4068 GCA_041163785.1 Pseudomonadota bacterium | reverse complement strand
CGGTGGGAATCGTATTGATACGGTTGCCATTCCAGTGTTCTAACATACTAAACAGCGGAAAATTCTCCGAAAGGTCTTGCTGAACCGGTGCCGTGCACCAAATATCGTGCGGGCACCCTTCTCGCAGCATTAACAGGCCAGTGGTGTGATCGATTTGGCTATCCATGAAGATAATATGAGCAATCCCCGTGTCGCGCAGTGCGCGATTGGGCTGCAAGGCGGGGAAGTCGGCCATCTGTTGGCGAATATCAGGGGAGGTATTAAATAAAATCCAATCGATGCCGTTGTCGCTGATGGCTATGGAAGACTGCGTGCGCGCGCGGGCATTGAGCGAGCCGGCACGAAAGCCAGCACAGTTAGTGCAGTTGCAGTTCCACTGTGGAAAGCCCCCTCCGGCGGCCGAGCCTAAGACCTGTATCTTCATGCTGACGATGCATCCCTCGGAAAAAACAAAGGGCGGTAAAAACCGCCCCTTTTGCGTTTAATTTTGCTTAGCGGTGCGCGAAGTACATGGTCACTTCAAAACCGATGCGCAAATCTTTGTATGCAGGCTTAGTCCACATGTTTAATTCCCCTCTGTTAACTTCAGTCATGATTGTAAAAGCGTTGTCGCTATTTGCAAACCACTTTAATCAGATTATTGCCAGATGACAGGTGCAATCAAGCCAATCATTCGTAGGTTAAAAAACAGCCCAGCTTTAGCTGGGCTTGCTTCACTAGAAGAAACCGAGCGGACTCGTGCTATAACTGACCAACAAGTTCTTGGTTTGCTGGTAGTGCTCTAGTGCCACTTTGTGAGTTTCTCGACCGATCCCTGACTTCTTATAACCGCCAAAGGCAGCGTGTGCAGGGTAGGCATGGTAGCAGTTGGTCCACACACGACCCGCTTGAATCGCGCGCCCCATCCGGTAGGCGCGATTCATGTCACGCGTCCAAACGCCAGCGCCTAGACCATATTCTGTATCATTGGCAATCGCCAAAGCCTCGGCTTCATCTTTGAAGGTGGTCACGCCAACCACAGGCCCAAAAATTTCTTCTTGGAAGACGCGCATGCTGTTTGAGCCCTTCATCAAGGTCGGCTGAATATAGAAACCTTTACTGAAGCCTTCACCTGCATCGTGCGCGCCGCCACCGATCAAAAATTCAACGCCTTCTTTTTGACCCAATTCGAGGTAGCCCATAATACGCTCGTATTGCTCCAGTGAAGCTTGGGCGCCCACTTGGGTGTCTGTATCTAGCGGATTACCGCGCTTGATCTGTTTAGAGCGCTCGATAACCATGGCAATGAAGTCGTCGTAAATCGATTCTTGAATCAAGGCGCGCGAAGGACAAGTACATACCTCACCTTGGTTGAAGAAGGCCAACACAAGCCCTTCGACCGCTTTGCTGATGTAGTCTTCTTCGCCCTGCATGACGTCTTCAAAATAGATATTGGGTGACTTACCTCCCAGCTCGACCGTGCTGGGAATCAACGAGTCGGCGGCGCAGCGCAAAATATGCTGACCTACCGGCGTTGAACCCGTAAAGGCCAATTTGGCGATGCGCTTACTTGTGGCCAGAGCCTGGCCGGCCTCTTCTCCAATACCGTTAACGATATTGACCACACCCGCGGGCAATAGATCACCAATGATTTCCATCAATACGAGAATCGACGCCGGTGTCTGCTCGGCGGGCTTCAGCACCACGCAGTTACCTGCGGCAAGCGCCGGACCCAGTTTCCAAGCCGCCATAAGAATGGGGAAGTTCCAAGGGATGATTTGCCCCACCACACCCAGTGGTTCGTGAATATGGTAGGACACAGTGGTGGCGTCCAACTCAGCAGCCGTACCTTCTTGTGCGCGAATACAACCTGCGAAATAGCGGAAATGATCAGCCGACAATGGAATGTCTGCCGCCAACGTTTCACGTACAGCCTTGCCGTTGTCCCAGGTTTCTGCCACGGCCAAGGTCTCTAGGTTGGCTTCAATTCTGTCGGCAATTTTTAAAAGGATGTTGCTACGCTCTGTCGCCGATGTCGCTCCCCACGCCGCCGCCGCACGATGTGCAGCATCGAGCGCCAAGTCGATGTCAGCGCCATCCGAGCGCGGGACTCGGCAGAAAATCTCGCCATTAACAGGACTGATGTTGTCCATATACTGGCCATTTACCGGTGCCACCCACTCACCACCAATATAGTTGTCGTACTGTGCTTTGAAATTGATGACAGCACCCGCGCTGCCTGGATTCGCGTAGATCATGATGTTTCCTTCTTAATATTATGAGTTTCAAGGCCAAGATTGCCTTGTGTGCTCATTCATAAAAGCAGAAAACGTAAAGGTCGACTATTACGCTTTAGTCGTAGATGGGGCTATTGTTTGCGGTCGTGCTTAAGCAGAAAAATACCCGCGGCAAGCAAAGCGCCCAAGGTATCAGCAAGAATATCTTTTTGCGCATCCCAAATATCTCCCTGAGAACCAAGCACCGCAATACCTGCCGCCGGATCGGCGGACACGGCATACAGCCACTCGACGACCTCGTAGAGACCGGCCACAGTGACAATCGCGAAAACGCCGAACAGCGATAGCACGACGCGATGCAGGATCAAACCTCGCGCCAAGAGAAATTCCATGATGGGATAGGCATAAAAACCGACCGAAAAATGGGCGATACGATCGTAGTGATTACGTTCAAAATCAAACGCCTGAGTGACCCAATCGAAGGGCACGCGCTCAAAGGTATAGTGACCACCAATGGTGTGCATCACAACGAGTACAGACATGGCAAACAAACTGGTATTTGAAAATTTGTGCACGCGATTAGCCCAGATAATGCCCGCCACGATGCACCACATGGGAAGGTTTTCGGCCAACCAAACATCTCGACTGTAGGGCGCGATGCCCAGTGCGACCATAAAAATGAGGTAGGCGAAAAATAAAACTTTAGCACTCGACATTAGATACCGGCCTCATCCAAGTAGGGTTGCAGCAAACGACCAATCGTGTTGGGAACGACCATGTGTGCACCGTACCATGTGTGTAGGCAGCGGATACGCCCCGTATCGGCGATACCACCGATCCCACGCCCCTCAAAGGCGCCCTCTAGTTGACGTTCGGCTATCTCGGCTTTCACGACATCATCCATCATGGCCGCGCGCTGCTCGATATAGTGCGCATGATCGCTAGCCATGGCCGCTTGCAATTCGGTATCGGAATCTACTTGCTGCTGTAGCAACGCAATTAAGCCATTCGCCTCAAGCATGTCGATGGCGTAATTAATACGGGGATGGACCAACCAATAAAGAGTTGGAAAGGGTTTACCGTCAACCATTGAAGCGACGCGAACAACGGCAGGCTCATCTTGAAACCAGGCCGACACGGCTTGGAGGCCGCGCGGCTCTCGCCCTAAATACTGGGCAATTAACTGTCTGGTCTTGTCGTCAATGGTCATACGCTCACCGTCAAAAAGTGCGACATATTACCCGACATTGCTTTACTTCGCAGCCCTACTTAGCACGCGACAGGTAGTAATCGATCAACGCAGTTGCATCATCCGAAAACGCCACATGTTCTGTGATATCTAACAACTGGCGCAGTTCTTTCTTCGAGCAGTGTTTTCCGTGATCTTCGAGCCACGTATTCAAGGTGCTTTCTCTGGTGGTGGCATCGGTAAATTGGTTCAAACGATGTTCCAGTGTATCAATGTCACAGTGCGCTGCCTTAGCACTCGGATTAGGCGCCACTTCAGCCTGCCTCGGCGTTGCGACTGCCGCGCTTGGGCGTGCCACCGGTGCGGAGGGGACGCTATGCGGGCCAACAGGGGCTGTGTGAAGGGCCGGCTCGCAATCTTGGGCAGAGGGTTGAGGTGTGCTTTGCCCATCAAGCTGACGGCGCAAATGGCTATTTTCACGGAGCGCATCACCCAGTTGTAGCGTCAATTCTTGGATCGTTTGCTGCATCCGAGTTATACGAGGATCTTCGTCCGCCAACGCGGCTGCACTAACGAGGTGAATGGTCATTGCCAAGGGTAACATTAAGAAACCAAAACGCATGGAGCTCTCCTTCATTTTTTGTTTGAATGTAGCATTAATCT
>JBEAQQ010000184.1:0-3784 GCA_041163785.1 Pseudomonadota bacterium | reverse complement strand
TTAAAGAGTTGATCGATTTGGATTTCACTATCGATCCGACCTTTAGCATCTATGAGGCTAATCGTGATCAGCCGCGCGCAAAACGACTAGAGTGGATGGACGAATACACCATGCCCTACATGCTGCGCGCCTTTGAGCCCAATCCTAAAGTTCACGGTTCTTACCACTACGACTGGACAACCGGTGACGAGGTGGCATGGCGTGAAAACTTCAGAATTTGGATGCAGTTTATCAATGACTTCAAAAATGCGGGTGGTCGTGTCACCACCGGTTCAGATACCGGTTTTATCTATGGCGTGTACGGCTTCGGCTATATCCGCGAACTTGAATTGCTTCAAGAAGCGGGCTTCCACCCTATCGAGGTGGTTAAGTCTGCGACATTGAATGGCGCGCAATTATTGGGCATGGATAAAGACATTGGTTCTATCCAAATTGGTAAAAAGGCTGATTTGGTGATCGTGAACGAAAACCCGCTGCGAAACTTCAAAGTGTTGTACGCCACGGGCCATGAATTCCTAAACCGAGACACCGGTAAACTTGAGAAAACCAAAGGTATTGAGGCCACCATCAAAGATGGCGTGGTTTACGACGCCGAGATGTTACGCCAACAAGTCAAAACCTTGGTTAGCGAGCAGAAAGCGCGCGAGGCGGCTCGTGCAGCCGCGAAGGCAAAGTAGGTGTCAGGCGCTGATTTGAAAAAGCCGGCACGCTATTTGGTGGGTTACTTTGTGGCCGCCATATTGTATAACGTTGCCTGGATAATTGGCCGAAAATTCGGAGGGTTTGACGCCATCGCTGGGGGCAGCCCTTATGCGAGCATGCTGCTATTGCAAATTGTCTGGCCCATTTACTGGTTAGCCAAACAACGCTACTTAAGCGGTGTCATTCTGCTGTCATTGCCAATGGCGGTGTTGTTGTTCAGCCGGGGTATTGGACCGCACATTGAACGCTTTTTAACGGGCGATATGGCCATGTATCACCACGTGGTGTGGTGGGGGTTGGCCCTGATCGTTAATGTTGGCGGTATGCTGGCATTATTGCTATGTGCCCTACGTGCGTTGCAATTAAGGAAAGCGCCCACGGCTGCGGTGAACTAAGTTTACGGGTGTTAGAAAAGGGCTTCTTATGAAGCCCATTTCTATTTTGAGTTGTACCAAATAGGTGAGCTGTAAGCGCGCTCTTGGATGCTCGTTGGTTTATTGGTCACCGCCGGGTCTTGTTGCAGAGCAATCGCGTCGTACAGTGAATATCGCGGTGTCGGAATTTCTAACACCCTAGCGTAATAGAACGCCTGTTGGGTGGGATCGAATTCAGGATCGACCCACAGGGCGCGTAATTCTTCGCTACCTGTCGAACGGTCATAACGAGCGGTTTTAAGGTCAATGGTATCTTGCGTTGCTTGTAAATGGCCTGCGGCGTCAGGCTGAGAGTTATGTGCACCGACCACGTTAAACACTTTTTCTTGCGCAATGCCTTTGGCATCTAGCCAGCCTTTAACGATTTGAATGCGTTCCAATGAGCCACTGTAGGGATCGGCGATCGCCTCAACCATAAAGTGTGGGGCGGTATTGCTTGATCTGACTGGAAGGTCGCCTCCCATAGAAACGCCTTTCGCATAACCCTGTTGGGCGATATTGTCCCGGGTAATATCGCGCTCGTTGAAAGTCCAGCCGCCAAAGAATCGTAATTGAATACGAGGCCCTGTCGTCGCGTAGGTTTCTTTGCGTTGCATGGCGCTAAAGATATCTGCCCGCGTATTGTCATCGGCCCATACGGCGGCATAGCCTCCGCTTGACATGTCCCAACCAATGCTTGAGCCAATGCCGGTTTTGTCGTGTCGATTCTGTGGCGTGGAGTCGTGCTTGGCCTTGCCGGCAAAGGCGGTTTCTTCAACAGCCGACATGCCTGTATGGGAATCGGTGCTGCCAATCATGCCGAATTTAAAGGGATTGATGCCGTTTTGCTCGCCTAAAACCAAACCCGTTTTAAGGGCTGATCGGGCGAAGTCTGCCTTGGTCGGCACTTCGCGTTCGCCAGTGGGCATGAGAATAAAGTTGAACGGTTCAAAATCGGCAAACTCATCATTCGGTGACAGCACGGGGTGGGTTTCGCTGTCGCCCTTAATTTGTGTCACCTCAAGCAGTGGTTCCCACTGACGACGCGTTTCGCTGTAGGCTTTATCAATGGGGGTGACCTTGTCGAATTTGGTCTCGCTGAACATCTGCCCGCGACTGATGTTGGGGTTGTGGGGTATGGCTAAGAAGTTTGCGCCTGTACTTTTGCTTGTTCGACCGAGCCATGCCCAAAGATCTTCCGGGTCACTGCTTTCAAACTGTGAAAAAGGCAGGTAGGTGTTAGCGGTTTCGGCGTCGCTATCGGTGATGACCACACGGTGCAAATTGGCACCGTCTACCATCGATGACCACTCCCAGCCGATGAACGCCGTAAATTTACCCGGCTCATTGTGGAAATCCGCCGCTGCCGTGTTTTCCATCCAGGTGTTGAGACGTTTTTTGCCCGCTTGCATGTCCTGCATAACCTGCTGACCGGTCAGGCCTGTAGCCTCATCCTTACCTCTGAACAAAGCGGTCACAACGTTGCCATAGGCCGACAATAAATTGCCTTCGCGCTGTTCAATGTCGCGAATCACTTTGCCTGTAACACTGTCTGAAAATTCTGGGTCACCAGAGAATATGCGTTTTACACTACCGAGTAATTCTGCGTGATCCGCGACCACTAAAAAATCTAAGGGTTGATTTAGTCGTACCATTTGGTTGGTGGTGGGCGCGATGACCGGTAGACCCTTAGCGAAGCGGTAGGCCGTGTCTGGCGTTGAATTGCGCAAATCAAAAATAAATACATCCGCGCTGTTACTCGTGTGTAGGTGAGTGTCACCCCATAGTAATTTCCGTTCCGCCGGCGCAGCTAAGGCTGTTAAGGACAAACTTGCTGCTATCGCACCCGCGATCAATGATTGGTGAAACTTGGATTTCATGGTGATTGGCCTTGTTATGTTTTGGATGATATTAGCGAGCCACGCCATGATCATCAATGTCATTTATGGTTTGGCGGAATACCAAATAGGTGAGGTGTAGGCGCGCTCTTGCACCGTCGCTGGCATGAGGCGATCAAGCTTGTAGTTGAAGTATTTCTCATCATAAGCCGTCCAGCGCGGTGTGGGAATTTCAATGACACGGGTATAGTAAAAAGCGTCTTCGCGTGGGTCAAAGTCTGGGTCATACCACACGGTGGATAGTTGGGTGGCACCTATCGAATTGCGCCACGTGGCATTCTCGATATCAACGGTATTACCGACAGGGGGCAGCTTGCCATTCTCATTCGGCGAACGCTGCCCACTCCACACTACGTCGTAGACCTTTTCATGGGTTTTGCCCGAAGCGTCTATCCATCCCTTGACGATTTGTACGCGGTCGAGATTGGCACCCTCTGGATCCTTTTGTGCCGTCACCAAAAACCCTATGGGTTTGCCGCTGGGGGCATGGCTCAATTCTCCGCCCATTGGCACGCCTTTGTCGTAAGCGTGGGCCACGAAGTTGGGTTGGTCGATATCATCCGGCGCAAAGTCCCAGCTGGCGAAAAAACGGACCACCATGCGTGGGCCGGTGGTAGCATAAGTCTCACGGCGCATCATCGCATCGAAAATCGCCGCGCGGCTCAGCTTCTGTTTAGTCAATGAGGGCGTCGAATTATGCGCTTTTGGCCAGTGCCTGGAAAAAGCCGGTCGCTGTCATTTGTCGCGTTTGATTGTCGACCCTGCCAAGCG
>JBEAQQ010000183.1:0-3802 GCA_041163785.1 Pseudomonadota bacterium | reverse complement strand
TAGAAGGCATTACCGCTTACTTGCAAGTCGCGCGCTACAAAATGCTGATTGAATTGACCAAGGAAAACGAAAAGTCGACCCAGCGTCAATTGGAGCTCGAGCGCAAGCGTGTAGCTGCCGGGGGTGGTGTTGAAGTCGACGCAATGCAAGCGAAGACACGTTTGCAAATCGTCCGCGAACGCCGTGTGTACTACAACCAAGGTTTGCGTGATGTGATGGCCAATTATGAGCAAGTTTTTGGTCACGCTCCTTCTTTTGAGTCATTCCAAGCACTTGGCATGTTTGATTCAGCGTTGCCTTTTAGCCTAGATGAAGCCATGAGCTATGGTATGGCGAATAGCCCTCGCATTAAATCTGCTGAATTGCTCGTTGACAAAGCGGATCAGCAAGTGGCAATTACTAAATCAGCGCTGCTGCCTAAAATTGACTTGGTCATGAACAAAAGCAAAGACTTGAACAAGAATGCTTTGGCGCATCGTGACGATTTCTATGTTGGGCTACGCATGAATTGGTCGTTTAATATTGGCCGTGAAGACCTGTATAGCTTAGATGCTTCAAAAATTGCGCGCAGCGAACAGTTTGAAAAGTCGATCAATGCTCGCAATAAGAACAAGGAAGCTGTGCGCATCGCATGGAACCAATTGATCAACGGTCGTGAGCGTTTAGATCTATTGGCCGATGCAGCGAATATCTCTAAAACCGTTATGGAAGACCGCAAAAAATTGCGCGACGCCGGTAAAGAGACAGCGCTGAGCGTGTTGGATGCCGAGGTAGAGTATTACGGTGTATTGGCAAACAAGATCAATGCGATGTTTGATACGCGCATCGGATCCTACCGTTTGCTGGCAACAATGGGTAAACTAACCCCAGCATTAATCGGTTTGGATGGTGGCAAATTCCGTCTTCCAGTGAAACCGTTACAACAAGAGCTAGATTCACTGTAAACAGAGCGAGGGCGTGTGATTAACGACAACATGGCGATGATTCCCGCCCTCTATTACAGTTCAGAAAGCTATTCTGTTAAAGGTCAAAAGCTCATGGGTCGCCAAGCGGCCGGTGAAGCTTTTTTGAGGGCATTTATTGATGCCTACCCTGATACGCCCGTCAATGCCTTGCTACACTCCCCCCTTGATAGCAAGGTGATTGACGGTGAATTAAAGGAATTAGGCAGTGTCCTTCCATCTAGGAAGCACACCCTGAATGCCCTCGACCAAGCAGACTTCAATCTCCTTTATCTCCCCTCACCTGGTATTGCTGATCTTGCTCGCAACCGTTTGCGCGTAGGTGAGCGGCAATTCAGTTTGTGCGGCGTCACCCATACTACGGCGACGCACCGCGTCATGGAATCCATTGCAGAATTGATGGTTGAACCTGTGCGCCCGTGGGATGCCGTGATTTGCACCTCAACGTCGGTTAAGCGCTCTGTCGAGTTGATTTTGGCGGAACAGGCGGAGTACTTAAAATGGAAGCTGGGCGCGACACGATTTGAGCTTCCCCAGTTGCCAGTGATACCCCTGGGGGTGCACTGCGCAGATTATCAATTCACCCAAGAGGTGAAGCAGCAGTCGCGTAAAACCCTCAATATTCAAGCCGACGACGTTGTTGTACTGTTTGTCGGTCGATTGTCGTTTCACGCCAAGGCACACCCCCACCCCATGCTGGCGGCCTGCCAGTACTGCGCTGAAAAACTGCCCAAGGGAAAGAAGCTTCATCTCATTCAATGCGGTTGGTTCGCCAATGACAATATTGCTGACGCCTTCGACGAGTTACAGCAGTATTTAGCGCCCAATGTCGTACATCACTACCTGGATGGCCGGGATAAAACCCTGCGCACCCAAGCTTGGTCGAGCGCGGATATCTTCGCGTCGTTCTCAGACAACATTCAAGAGACTTTCGGCTTAACCCCTATTGAAGCCATGGCCGCGGGCATGCCTGTTCTGGTGAGCGATTGGGATGGCTACAAAGATACGATTACCCACGGCGAGGTAGGCTTTCGGGTGAAAACGTTAATGCCCCCGGCGGGCAATGCCAGAGATCTTGCCGCGCGCTACGATCTAGGCGACGACACCTACGACATGTACTGTGGTCAATTGTGTGAAATGATCGGTGTGGATATTCCAGAAGCTTGCGATTATTTGTGGCAATTAGTGAGTCAACCTGCCTTGCGCCAAAGCATGGGTAATGCCGGTAAAGCCAGGGCAGAAAAAATTTACAGTTGGCAGCAAGTGATGCGTCGTTACATTGAATTATGGGAAGAGCTCCATGTGATTCGCACCACCAGCATCGATCATTTTGGCGGCCAGCCGTGGCTTGAGTCCCCGACGCGAATGGATCCCTTCAAGATGTTCGAGGATTACCCGTCTAAGCATGTTGTACAAGGCACACACTGCCGCAATGTTCGGCGCTTAACCCAAGACGAACACCGTCAATTGGTGGAATTAAAGACCCATCGCTTTGCGAAAAGAGTATTGCCAAGTTTTACCTTAGTGGATCGTATACAACAGACCTTGGCAAATACCCACGATCTTGGCGACGTCGTTCTCAGTTGTGCTAAGCATGCACCGCAAAGAGACGTTGAGCGCGCTATTGCTTGGTTACATAAAGTGGGTGCCATCGCGCTCCAATAAGGAATGACATTGAATATTTTATTTATCCACCAGAATTTCCCTGGTCAGTATAAGCACTTGGCACCTGCTATGGTGGCGCGAGGACACCGTGTGGTAGCGGTGGGCATGCATCAGACGCCAAATATGCCAGGTGTTGAATTCCATCGCTATAAAACCCAACGCGGCACGACCAAAGGCATTCACCCCTGGGTTATCGATTATGAAGCCAAGGTGATCCGCGCCGAGGCTTGCGCCAATCTTTGCCAAACCTTAAAACAAGACGGCTTCGAGCCCGATGTGATTTGTGTCCACCCCGGTTGGGGCGAGGCTCTTCTATTACGCGAAGTTTGGCCGGCAGCTAAACAGCTGCATTTTGTGGAGTTTTACTACGGTCCTGAAGGCAAAGATGTCGGCTTCGATCCAGAATTTCCCACGACAGAATTTGCTGGCCGATGCCGTTTAAACATCAAAAACACCAATAATACCCTTAACCTGTTAGAGATGGACGCCGGTGTGTCGCCAACCAACTGGCAACGTTCAACGGTACCTCCTCGGTTTATTGAGAAAATCAGCGTCATTCACGACGGCGTGAAAACCACGCAGTTAACACCCGATGACGCCGCTGTCCTCGAGGCTAAGGACGATCGAGGGCGCGAGATTAAACTCAGCAGAGAAGATGAAGTCATCACCTTTGTGAACCGCAATCTTGAACCTAATCGCGGGTATCATTCCTTCATGCGAGCCCTGCCTAAGATTTTACAAGCCCGGCCAAACGCGCGCGTAGTATTGATCGGTGGTGACGATGTGTCCTATGGCGCACGACCCGATTCCGGCTCATGGAAAGACAAGTACCGCGCGGAAGTTGCGGATCAAATAGACGATAGTCGCGTTCACTTCTTGGGCAAGGTGCCATACAACGTCTATTGCGCGGCCATGCGCATTTCAAAAGCGCACGTTTACTTAACCTATCCGTTTGTCCTGTCGTGGTCCATGATCGAGGCCATGAGCATGGGCGCACCGGTGATTGGTTCAGCTACGCCGCCGGTAGAAGAAGTGATAAAGCACGGTGTGAATGGCTGGTTGGTCAACTTTTTTGACTATGACGCCATCGCAAAACAAGTGTGCGAGGTATTAGCGCAAGACCACAGCGATATTCGCGAGGCGGCAAGAAAAACTGCCGTCGACAATTACGATCT
>JBEAQQ010000182.1:0-7076 GCA_041163785.1 Pseudomonadota bacterium | reverse complement strand
TGAACCAATACCCGTTCGACCAATCGTCCGGAACGATTGGTACCGCCGAAGGCGCCGCACAGCGGTCAGGCGCAGGGATGCGCCTGAGTATATCGTGAGGATAATTCTGCTTGTCGAAAGACAAGGGCTTTTTTATTAAATGGTATTAGCTCTTTTTATAAACGCGCGTGTCAGACTTCCTGTCTGAGCACGCCCTGTCGCTTGTTCAACGGGCACAAAATGTCATTTTGCTTGTTTCACTTCGCTTCGCGCTCCGCGTTCGCGACCCACAGATCCTGCTTTTATTGTGGGTGGCATTGCGCAGCAATCGTCACAAAAAAAAAGGCCTCCGAGGAGGCCTAGTAGAAGACGTGCATTATTGTCACTTATTCATGCGGTGCTCGATCAGGTTGTCTACCACAGAAGGATCCGCCAGCGTCGAGGTATCGCCCAGGGTATCCAATTCGTTGGCGGCCACTTTGCGCAAAATGCGGCGCATGATTTTGCCAGAGCGAGTTTTAGGGAGGCCTGGGGCCCACTGGATCATGTCGGGTTTGGCAATGGGGCCAATCTCTTTGACACACATTTTCACAAGCTCACCGCGCAGTTCTTCGCTCGGCTCAACGCCGTTCATCAGGGTGACGTAGGCGTAGATACCTTGGCCTTTAATATCGTGTGGGTAACCAACGACGGCAGCTTCTGCCACGGCGTCGTGCAATACCAAGGCGCTTTCAATTTCGGCGGTACCCATGCGGTGGCCAGAGACGTTCAACACGTCGTCGACACGGCCGGTAATCCAGTAGTAACCGTCTTCGTCGCGACGGGCACCGTCGCCAGTGAAGTAGTAACCTTTATAGGTTGAGAAGTAGGTGTCGATCATGCGTTGGTGGTCGCCGTAAACGCTGCGGATCTGGCTAGGCCATGAGGCTTTAATACACAGGTTGCCCTCGGTCGCACCTTCTAGCACGTTGCCTTCGTTGTCGAGTAGTTCTAGTTGTACGCCGAAGAAGGGTTTGGTCGCTGACCCCGGCTTCAGTGCAGTAGCGCCTGGCAGTGGGGTAATCATGTGAGCGCCCGTCTCGGTTTGCCACCAAGTGTCGACGATAGGGCAGCGGTCGTCGCCAACCACATGGAAGTACCACTCCCACGCCTCGGGGTTGATGGGCTCACCCACGGTACCCAATAAGCGCAGTGACTTACGTGAGGTTTTGGTAACGAAATCGTTACCGGCACCCATTAACGCGCGAATCGCTGTCGGTGCGGTGTAGAAGGTCGCTACATTGTGCTTATCACACACTTGCCAGCAACGTGAGGCATCAGGGTAAGTCGGTACGCCTTCAAACATAAGGCTGGTCGCGCCGTTGGTCAGCGGGCCGTAAACAATATAAGAGTGGCCAGTAATCCAGCCGATGTCTGCAGTACACCAGTAAACTTCGCCGTCTTTGTAGTCGAAGGTGTACTTGTGGGTCATAGCCGCTTGAAGCAGGTAGCCACCGGTGGTGTGCAGAACGCCTTTGGGCTTGCCAGTGGAGCCTGAGGTGTAGAGGATAAACAGCGGATCTTCTGCGTTCATGGGCTCGGCCGGGCAGTTGTTGTCAACGGTTTCGGCGATGTCGTGGTACCAAACATCACGGCCTTCGGTCCAAGCGATGTCGCCACCGGTACGCTCAATCACCAAGCAGGTGTGAACGTTGGGACACTGGGCTATAGCGATGTCAGCGTTGGCTTTGAGCGGTACCGCTTTGCCACCGCGCACACCTTCATCGGCGGTGATCACGATTTGGCAATCCGAGTCTTGAATACGGTCTTTCAATGCTTCTGGCGAGAAACCGCCAAACACAATCGAGTGGACAGCGCCGATACGGGTACACGCCAGCATGGCGTAGGCGGCTTCAAGAATCATCGGCATATAAATGCACACGCGGTCACCACGCTTGACGCCACGGGCCTTAAGAATATTGGCAAAGTTACACACCTTGGCGTGCAGTTCGCGGTAGGTGATCGACGCATCGTCCTCTGGGTCGTCGCCTTCCCAGATCAGTGCCACTTGGTCGCCGCGGGTGTCGAGGTGGCGGTCGAGGCAGTTCACTGACACGTTAATTTGGCCATCTTCAAACCAAGCGGCTTCGCCTTTGACGAAATCGTAGTCGCACACTTTGGTAAAGGGTTTTTCCCAGGTCAAAAACGCGTTGGCCTGCTCGCTCCAAAAGCCATCGGGATCTTCAACAGAGCGCTTGTACATAGCGTCATAGGTCGCTTCATCAATGTGGGCGTTGGCGGCAAAGGCGGCGGGGACGGGGTAAATTTTTGCTTCTGACATGGGGCGTTTCCTGTGCTGTTTTGTTCGTTGTACAAACAATGATTCGTTATGCAGCTTAGGATAATAGCCTGTGCGGGATGGGGATTCTATAGCCTCTAGACTAAAGTCGTATGACTATGAGGCTAGATTTGGTGCGGCTTTGCGCCGCACCTAGCTAATGCGATTACGCCAGTTCTTCGATCGCAAAGCTGTGTGTTACGTCGACCCCAGCCTTGCCCATGGTAATGGAGGCAGAGCAGTACTTGTCAGCGGATAATTCCACCGCGCGCTTCACTTGCGCCTCTTTAATGCCGCGGCCCGTTACCACGAAGTGGAGGTGTATTTTGGTGAACAGTGACGGCACGGCATCGACGCGCTCGGCGGTCAGTTCGCAGCGGCAATCCACGACGTCTTGGCGGCCTTTTTGTAGCATGCTCATAACGTCGATGGAGGAGCAGCCGCCGACCCCAAGCAACAGCATCTCCATGGGGCGAATACCCAGGCTGCCTTCGCTTGCGCCGTCCATAACCACCGAGTGCATTGACCCCGACTCGCCTACAAAACGCTTTTCATCAAGCCAACGAACGGTTGCTTGCATAGTGAAATCTCCATAGTGAATTACTTAGTGGGCGCTACTTTAGCAAAAAAGTGGCGCGTGTGCTGCGCTGTTTTTGCGGTTTGACCAAGTGGGGTTTCTCTTCTAAAACCTTAGTAGATATTGGCGTTGTGGAGCGGCAAATGAGTGTCATAGAAAAGAGTATTCCAGAGGATGAGCTTCAGGCGTTTTTTAGCGTGTGTCACCAGCGCAGCTTTCCCGCAAAGTCGATTGTGATTCACGCTGGCGACGTGGGCGATTCGCTCTATTACATCGTCGAGGGCTCGGTGGCCGTCTACGTGGAAGACGGTGAAGGACGCGAGATTATCGTCAGCTATCTCAATAAGGGTGAGTTCTTTGGCGAGATGGGGCTGTTTGAGGGGCAGGATACCCGCAGCGCGAATATTCGCGCCAAGACGACCTGTAAGCTCGCTGAGATTAGCTACACCCGATTTCATCAATACGGTTTGGCGCATCCCGCGATGCTCTTAGGGTTGTGTGCACAGCTCACCGATCGTTTGCGTCGCACCACCCAAAAGGTGAGCGACCTGGCTTTTGTCGACGTCACTGGCCGCATTGCTTCTACATTGATCGATTTGTGCAAGCAGCCCGACGCGTTGACCCATCCCGACGGCATGCAAATTCGTATTACACGTCAGGAAATAGGCCGTATTGTCGGTTGTTCTAGGGAGATGGCAGGCAAGGTCCTGAAAGCCTTGGAGGATCAGGACCTGATTAGCGCCAGTGGTAAAACGATTGTGGTGTTTGGTACCCGTTAGAAAAACAGGTCGTGCAATTTAGCGCCGGGGTTGTCGGCCCGCATAAAGGCCTCGCCTACCAGGAAGGCGTTAACATTGTGGCCACGCATGGCGGCGACATCGTCGACGTTCAAAATGCCGCTTTCGGTGACGACGATGCGGTCATCAGGAATCGCTTCTAGCAAGTCGAAAGTGACATTTAAAGACACCTCGAAAGTATGCAAATTGCGGTTGTTGATGCCAATGAGTGGCACAGGCAAGCGCAGTGTGCGGTGCAATTCGTCTTCGTCGTGGACTTCAATTAACACATCCATGCCCAGCTCGGTAGCCAAGTGGTACATGTCTTCCATGCGAGATTGTTCGAGTGCCGAGGCGATTAAAAGAATGCAGTCGGCATCCATCGCGCGCGCTTCGTAGACATGGTAGTCATTGATGAGGAAGTCTTTGCGTATGACGGGTAACTGGCAAGCGCGGCGCGCTTGCTGTAAGTATTCGGCGGCACCTTGGAAGAATTTCTCATCCGTCAGTACTGACAGGCACGCCGCTCCCCCTGCTTCATAGCTAGCAGCGATCTCGGCGGGCACAAAGTGTTCGCGAATCACGCCTTTACTCGGTGACGCTTTCTTGATTTCGGCAATGACGCCGGCCTGACCAGCGTCGATTTTATGGCGTAGTGCATGCACAAAACCGCGGCAGGGTGGTTTGTCCGCTGAGCGATCGCGCAACTCGGCTAAACTGACTTTGCGGCTGTTGACGTCGATCTCGAGCTGCTTGTGGTCGAGAATGTTCTTGAGAATCGTGGGTGTGTTCATTGGGCATACTGCTGTGAATAATGGGCGAGCTCACGCATCTTGGATAGGGCGCGGCCACTGCCGAGTGTTTCTTTGGCAAGCGCAACACCGGCACTCAGTGTGTCGCACAGGTCGGCGGCGTAGAGTGCCGCTCCGGCGTTGAGCGCCACCATATCGGCGGCTGGCCCACTTTCGCCGCTAAGCACGCGCTGGATTAACGCCAGACTTTCACTGGCGTTGCCAACCGCTAAGCCATCGAGGGTTTGGGTGCTGATACCCACATCCTCAGGGTTGAGGGTATATTCGTGGATCTGCCCATCCTTGAGTTCTACCACCTTCGATGGCGAGGCAATACTCAGCTCGTCGAGGCCGTCGTCTGAGTGCACGACCAACACGTGTGTGGAGCCCAAGCTTTGCAATACTTCTGCTATAGGGCGACACCATGCGGCATCGTAGACACCGAGGAGTTGATGCTTCACGCCTGCGGGGTTGGTCAGCGGGCCGAGTAAATTAAACAGGGTGCGCGCGGCCAATTCACGGCGCGGGCCGATGGCGTATTTCATCGCGCTGTGGTGATTGACGGCAAACATAAAGCCAACACCCACCTGTTCGATACACGACGCGACCTGCTCGGCGTTGAGGGCGAGATTAACACCGGCGGCTTCTAGTAGGTCAGCGGCGCCACTCGATGAACTCACCGAGCGGTTGCCGTGTTTGGCGACGTGGGCGCCCGCCGCGGCAGCGACAAAGGTAGACGCGGTGGAGACATTGAAAATACTGGCGCCATCACCGCCGGTGCCGACGATGTCGACGGCCTTAGGAATGTCGATATGCACGGGGGTCGCCAAATCTCGCATCACCTTTGCGGCGGCGGCGATTTCATCCACGCTTTCACCCTTCATGCGCAAGGCCACCAGTAAGCCGGCGATTTGCGCGTCGCTAGCGCCCCCGGTCATGACTTGTTGCATCACAGATTGCATATCGTCACGGCTGAGTGACTGGCCCTCGATGAGGTGGGCAATGGCGGCTTTGATATCCATGCTTATCCCTTCAGGAAATTGGCGAGCAGATCGTGACCGTGCTGGGTAAGAATCGACTCGGGGTGGAACTGAACACCGTGAATGTCGAGTTCACGGTGGCGAACGCCCATGATTTCTTCCATGCTACCGTCGTCGTTTTGTGTCCAGGCGGTCACCTCTAAGCAATCGGGTAGGCTTGCCTGCTCGATCACCAAACTGTGATAGCGCGTGGCGGTGAAGGGGTTCGACAGGCCGGCGAAGACGCTGGTGTTGTTGTGGTGTACCAAGGAGGTTTTACCGTGCATGACGCGCTTGGCGCGCACGATTTTGCCGCCGAACGCCTGGCCGATACTCTGGTGTCCAAGGCAAATGCCCAGTAGGGGTATCTTGCCGGCAAAGTGTTCGATAGCCGCCACCGAAATGCCCGCCTCGTTGGGGGTGCAGGGGCCAGGCGAAATGACAATTTTCTCAGGTGCCAACGCCTCGATGTCCGCAAGGGTCACTTCGTCGTTGCGGACGACTTTAACATCGGCTTTCAGTTCACCGAGGTACTGCACCACGTTGTAGGTGAAGGAGTCGTAGTTGTCGATCATTAGCAGCATGGCAAACACTGTCCTTGGGCGTGCAAGTAGGCACGGTTTAACGAGGTGCGCATCATAGCACAACTTGTCACTGTGGTAGCAGTTTGTGAGCACCTGCGAGGTCGAGTAAAGCGAGGAAGGCGAGGAAAGTCACCCCGCACCGTGGTGACAGTATCCACGTACAGTGCGGGGTTAGGGTGTTGATCGAGCTTAGGTGCGGTAAGGATAACCTTTACGATCGAGTCTGCGCAAAATGCCAGGCCAAGCGATGTCGCCACCGAGTGATCTCGTAACTTGTTCGGCCATTTGTTGAGCGCCAGCCAAGATTTGCTCTGGGATGGGTGTCAGCGAGCCGCCACCAGATTGCGCTAACAGTTGAATCTCGCAGGCGCGCTGGAACAGGTACATGGCGATGAAGGCATTCGACACCGAGTCGCCAACGGTCAATAAGCCATGATTGCGCAGCATAAAGCAGGCGTTATTGCCTAGGTTGGCCACCAAGCGAGGTTTCTCGTCATCGCGCAGCGCCACGCCTTCATAGTCGTGGTAACCCAAACCGATGAAGGGGAACAGCGCCTGTTGGCAAATAGGTAGCAAGCCATCGCTTTGCGCAGATACCGCGACACCGGCGTTGGTGTGCAGGTGGATGACACACTTCGCATCGTCGCGTGCAGCGTGAATGGCGCTGTGAATGGTAAAGCCCGCTGGGTTGATATCGTAGGGCGAGTCTTCCACTTTGTTGCCATCGAGGTCGATTTTCACCAAGCTAGAGGCGGTGATCTCGTCGAACATCATGCCGTAAGGATTGATCAAAAAATGTTCTGTGCCGGGTACTTTAGCGGTGATGTGGGTGAATACCAAATCATCCCAGCCGTAATCGGCCACAATGTTGTAGCAAGCAGCGAGGTCAACCCGCGCTTTCCACTCTTCTGGTGAGTAGTCTTCTTTAGCCATAATGTCTCCCCTTATTATTAGCTAGCGTTTGTAGTGAAGACGCACTTTAAACCTCGCGCAACCCGAGGCGAATATCAAATTGCGCCATCAAGAATCGTAT
>JBEAQQ010000181.1:0-3850 GCA_041163785.1 Pseudomonadota bacterium | reverse complement strand
CTCACTACATTCGCTTGATGCGCGCCGACAAGCCGATTGGCACCTATCTGTTGCTGTGGCCGACGCTGTGGGCCCTTTGGCTGGCCGCCGATGGCTGGCCCAGCTGGACCAATTTAATCGTCTTTTGCCTAGGCACCTTTGTCATGCGCTCCGCGGGTTGCGTCATTAACGACTATGCCGACAGGGATGTGGATCGCCACGTCAAGCGCACCGCCGAACGCCCGCTCACCAGCGGCCTAGTGTCAGAGCGAGAAGCGCTGCAACTGTTCTCCTTGCTGGTGTTTATCGCGGTGGTATTGGTGTTATTCACCCACCCAATGACGTGGCTGCTGGCCCCGGGAGCATTGCTCATCGCCAGCATTTACCCATTTATGAAGCGCTATACCCATTGGCCGCAAGCGGTCCTCGGCGCGGCGTTTTCGTGGTCTATCCCCATGGCCTTCGCGGCGCAAGCGCAGTCATTACCCTTTGAAATGTGGCTGCTCTATGCGGCGAACTTACTGTGGGTGATCGCCTATGACACCTACTACGCCATGGTGGACCGCGATGACGACGTGCTGATTGGCGTGCGCTCTACCGCTATTCTTTTCGGCCGCTACGACCGCGCCATCATTGCGTTATTGCAGGCCTTGGCCCTCAGTCTGCTCGCATGGGTAGGTTACTTTGCAAACCTCGGCTGGCCTTTCTTCGTATCATTGTTGATAGCCGCCGCGCTATTTATCCACCAATGGCATTCCACCGCGGCACGAGATCGCGACCGCTGTTTTAAGGCCTTCCTAGACAACCACTATGTAGGCATGGTCGTTTTTGGGGGCATTTTCTTCGGGGTTTAAATGGAATTTTCAACGGTCGCGCGCATCGCAGATATCCCCGCCAAGGATTGGG
The DNA here is from genome assembly GCA_041163785.1 of Pseudomonadota bacterium. GTDB lineage: Bacteria > Pseudomonadota > Gammaproteobacteria > Pseudomonadales > JAHEIH01 > JAHEIH01. The sequence continues at coordinate 2,965 of JBEAQQ010000181.1, read as the reverse complement.
ATGGCCTGTTCAATGATTATCCCTTTACACGCCACGCCTTTTTACACGCCCTTGAGGCTAGCGGCAGCGTAGGCGGTCAATCGGGATGGCGGCCACTGCATATTGTCGCCCACGCCGATGGCAAGTTGGTATTAGCCATGCCCGGTTACATAAAATACCATTCCTACGGCGAGTATGTGTTCGACTGGTCTTGGGCCGATGCCTATCAACGGCACGGCTTGGAGTACTATCCAAAATACGTCAATGCCATTCCGTTTACCCCTGCAACCGGTCCTCGTATTGGCTGCCATTCCCTCGACCTGGCACTCCCCGAGCTACAGGGCTTTATTAGCAAGCTGCTCGTCAGCCAACAGTTGTCTGGCCACCATTTACTGTTTCCCTGTGACGACCAACTCGCGGCTTGGACGAAGGCCGGTTGGGCGCCGCGTTGCGGCGTGCAATTTCACTGGCATAATGATGATTTCGGCGATTTTGACGACTTTTTAGCTACTTTTAGCTCAAGAAAGCGCAAGAATCTCAAGCGCGAACGGCGCCGAATCGACGAGCAACAGCTGCAGTGCGATACCGTTCGCGGTGACCTGGCCAGTGACGAGCAGTGGCAGCGCTTTTTTGAGTGTTACCAGGTCACTTACCTTAAAAGAAGCGGTCATGGCGGCTATCTCAGCAAAGCCTTTTTTGAACAGATCGCCGCTACAATGGGCGACAACATTGTGTTGATGTTTGCCAAACACGAAGGAGATATTGTGGCGAGCGCGCTGTGCTTCAGAGACCAAACGTCTCTGTATGGTCGCTATTGGGGATGCTTGGCCGAGTTCGACCAACTGCACTTTGAGTTGTGCTACTACCGGGGTATCGAATACTGCATTGCCGAGGGCTTACAGCACTTTGACCCAGGTGCGCAGGGAGAACACAAAATTCAGCGCGGCTTTTCCCCCATTAAAACATGGTCGCTACATCGCCTCGCTGACGCGGAGTTTCATGCCGCGGTAGCCGATTTCTGTGCCCGTGAAGGTGAGCACAACGAGGAGTACTTGCTCGCCGCGCGTGAACTACTGCCCTTCAGAAAAGACCAATAGGGTACTAACCCGCCTCACCGGCGTGATCGCGAATGAAAACCCACTCGTTGCCGTCGCTCATCGATTCACTGTAGCGGTAGCCATCGCTATCAAAGCCTTTAATTGCTTCTACTTCGGTCAGTCGGTTTTTGATGATGTAGGCCGCCATCATGCCGCGAGCCTTTTTAGCGTAAAAGCTAATAATTTTATATTTGCCGCCCTTCTGGTCTTTAAAGACAGGCGTAATAACCGGTATGGCCAATTGCTTGGGCTTAACGGCCTTAAAATATTCGTTGGAGGCTAGGTTAACTAACACCTCATCGCCGTTGTCGGCGGCGCATTGATTCAACGCGTGAGTGAGGGTGTCGCCCCAAAACTCGTACAAATTCTTGCCGCCCTGATTGGCGAACGGTGTGCCCATCTCCAAACGGTACGGCTGCATTCTGTCGAGGGGGCGCAGCAAGCCGTACAAGCCCGACAAAATGCGCAGATGCTGCTGGGCAAATGCCAGGTCGTCTTCGCCCATGCTCTCGGCGTCGAGGCCGGTGTATACGTCACCCTTAAAGGCCAACAGTGCCTGTTTACCCATACCCGCCGACACCGGTGCCTGCCAATCTTGAAAGCGACCGTAATTCAGGCTGCCCAGCTTGTCACTGATTTTCATCAAACGTGAAATAGCCGCCGGCGTCAGGTCGCGCAGCTCGTCAATCAACGCGGCGGAGCGGTCCAAGAAGTCGGCACGGCTCGACTGCTGCGTTACCGCTGGGGTGTCAAAATCGAGGGTTTTGGCAGGGGAAATAACTATTAACATAAGCGTTCTAAATCGGTTTTAAAATATCGGTCCACCAATTCAATGGTGTTTCTCCATCGTTGGCATCATACACGTTGCCGTAGTACCAAAAGCAGTCTTCGCCGCCAACATACTTGTTGAGAATTTGCTCTATGGCCTGGAAACCACACGACACGTGAATGCTATAAACCAGTATACGTTCGCTATCGATATCCAGTTGCCCACCTAGCTTTTCCAATTCGCCGGTTAAGGTGTCGCGGATAGATGCAATGGAGGTTTTTGCTAGCACGCGAATGGCCAAGTTGCCGCCGCGGGTTTGCAGGGTAAAATCACCTGGCGCTTGCGGGTTGACGGTAACCACATCGCCGCGCGCCACGTCCTTCACAAAGGCGGGCGTGCTTTCAAGCTCGTACCAGTGTTGGTCGTTGAGCTTCTTAGCAGGTACATTTTCAATCACAGCCTGGCCATCGGGTCGAAGGCCGGCCAATAGGGGAAGCGTTACTTGCATAGTTAACAAACAAAATGGCCGGCGTTGTCGGCCCTTTTCTCACATTCTCGTTGGTAGTTTTCACAGGCAAAAATCATTGCCGGCGCCGGTGACTTCATGGTTTTACACTCTTTCATCTTAGCGCGCATATCGCGATCGCTGACATCGCTCAGTTCGCTCTTGCTCTCACAGCCCCAAAGGCTGGCGGCCACTAAGGCAGCGAGCACGGTATATAGCAACGGTTTTAAACGCATAGCTTTTCCTCGACAAGCGATGTGAGACGCGCAGGAGTTTGTTATGATGCACGCCACGAATCTAGAATAAAAATGTCGTCATGACCAAACTTTACCATATATTGCAGCGCCTAGCTGAGGCAATTGACCGTCTTGTGGCAGCTCTGGGCAAGCTGACCGCTTGGCTCAGTGTCGTGTTGGTGTTGGTGACCTGTGTGGTGGTGGCCTTGCGCTATGGCTTTGGTGTCGGCGCCATCGCCCTGCAGGAGTCCACGCTGTATATGTATGCCGCGCTGTTCATGCTAGGCGCCGCCTATACTTTTGTGCACGATGACCACGTGCGTGTCGATGTTTTTTATCGTCACTTTAGTGCACCACAACGCGCTTGGATTAACATCCT
>JBEAQQ010000180.1:0-2772 GCA_041163785.1 Pseudomonadota bacterium | reverse complement strand
ATCTCATTGAGGCAAAAGAAATCATCCACATTGCTTGCAAAGGTCGATTTATCGAAAATATTTTCATCAAAACAGTCATCACCATCCGCCACCACCAAAAAATCGTGGTTGTAAACGTCGTTACCACCGATCTCGCTGGCGTCGGCAACCCCCCATGAATAGTATGCTATGTGATCGTCTAACGTTATCGGCGCAAAGTCTGCAGCCGTATCACCACGCCATACCATGCCTCGGTAACTACGACGCAGGGCAAACTCAACGGTATCTAAGGCGGCATCATTAGGGTCACCGACACAGGCGTGCAAGCCTGCATCTTTAATGGCGTCACTGGTTGCTACCAAGCCAATATTGCCGTGCCAACCACCGCCTATATAACAGGTGTAGTCATAGTAATACTGCTTACCATCGCTAACTGTTGCGGTTGTATAACCTTTGTATGGTAGGTTATCAATTCTAAGCGATGCATTATCTGAATTTTCAAAACTGTAATAACCCTCATCGCCACCTAGGTTATAGTATCTCGCGCAATAAGCAGCGTCTGACGCCAATACAAAATACTCGCTGGGATTAATATCCTCGATACCCAAACCGCTTCCGTTGCCTACTTTATAATTTTCGTTAAAGTAAACACGGCCACTGATTCGAACAAAATCGGTACAATCATAATTTTCGAATTGCGTATTTAAGTCTGAGGTGTCTTCGGTAATGACGCAGGCATCTTCCAGCGTAAGTACAACTTGATCTCCAATCGCCAACAAGAGGTCCAATACCTCGCTTCCATCTTGGCTGGCATCACCGTAAATACTTGTGCCGTCGTCGTTATCATTAAATTTGAGATTTTTATCATCAGCACTAAGCGTGCCATCACCCAAATGCGCCCGACCGGTAGGTGCTTCGATATAGTTTGTATCCTCTGCAATTGCCCCCGCCCCTACACTTGCCAAATCGTGAAATGTTAGTGCACTGTTAACACTAATATCTTGAGTTTGCCCCTTAGTATCTGTCCATGACACCGTCACCAACGCAATGGCGACATCGCTGTCGGAAGTGGTGGTAAATGTTGGCGTCACAGTAAACGTCGCAAAGGTTCCTACGACCGTTTCTGCTGCATTATTTGTTGTGTACGCTTCTATATATGTAATGAAATTTAACTGGGAAATAAGCTCACCGGTAGTGACTTCTTCTTGAAAATAGCTCTTTATGTCTTCCATTTTTCCCTGAGCCAAAGAGAGCGCTTCATATCTAGCCTTATTCTCTGAACTGGAAGTAATCAAATTAGTTTGTAACTTCCCCACTGCCAAGACGCCAACTGCGACCACGAAAATAGCGACCAATATCTCAATGAGACCAAAACCACGTGTACGAAGCATACTCATATTCATTACCACCTCGGCGAACTAAAAGTCTCGCCAGCCTCCTGGAGCCACATAAAAATCAGGATTACTGTCCGTCATTGCTAACACTTTCGAGTTGTAGCGGACAATGACCGCACCATTTTCACCGACGGAGCCATAGGCGACGAGAGCGCCAGTAATTTCAGGGTTACCTGCTGAAATGAGATCCCCAAGCACGACCACCAAGCCATAAACATGGGCGTTTGCTGGCAGGTTCAAATCGCCATTTACGATAAGAATAACGGGCTCTAATTCACCACCGACGGCGGCGTTATCGCAATGCGTTGTACCGTCTAGAAAATAGGGGTCCATACCCGTACCTAACGCTGTGGTATCTGAGCAGCCAAGCGCAGTAACAGCTGGTATCTTGAACTGTTCCCCAGCTGGCACATCCACCCAAACCACTTGGTTACCCAAATCTGCCGGATCAAAGGCATCATCGTAATTCATGGGGTAGTTCACCGCACCGCTACTCAGATAATCAGCCATCGACATACCAAAAAAGTTTTCAAAAAACTCACTGACACTCAAATTACTCAGGGTGGTATCGTTAGCGATAATATCAACACCAGTTCCATCCGCAGTCACTGCCACAACATCGCAGGTGGCTGAGGTATACATACACGTTGGATAGCTGGGGTCACTGGGTGAGGCGATGAATGTGTAATTTTTAGACGCAGCGTTGACGTTCACCCCGCTACCGCTCCAAACTGTGGTGGCGCCTTCTTGGTTGTATACACGCACGTTACCTGTCAGACCAACAACCCCTCGTGCCGTCAATGGGTTTTCGGGCGTATTGCGCATGGCATCAGCTTGATCAGCGAGCACAGAAATCGTTCTGGAGGCAGTCTTGTCATCACTCCAACCCACCGCTTCTATGACCATGGTAGGCGACGTCTGAATCACCCCATCGCAGGCATAATCCTTTACGGAAACTTCAACAAACCCGCTATGGCCAGTTTGGGTAGCCCAGCTAGAAGATGCTATGGCACTCACCACACTGTCTTTCACGACATAAAAATTGGAATTACCTACCGAGCCGCCAAAAACACCACCCGATTTACAGGGTCTATTCTTGGCCTTAAGTAATGAAAACGTCTCATTGATACCCGATTCGGCCGCTTCAAATGCATGCCTCGACCGCGTTTCGTTATTGGTAATCTTGGTTTCCGTAATGACCGATTTGGCGGTATAAAGCGAGGCAAATGTTACCAACAGCAAGACAATCACTGAGAACACAAGGGTCGCTATGCCACACTGGGACTGCCTCGACAGCCCACTCATGGTGTCACCTTACTAACATGGGGGTTTCTAACTTGCAGGGTTTGTTGCATCGACACACGAGTATCCGTGTCATCGGCTAGACTGGCCTCAAGGG
>JBEAQQ010000179.1:0-7351 GCA_041163785.1 Pseudomonadota bacterium | reverse complement strand
GAAGTGCTAGCGCCATTAGGGTCGTTTGTATCATGGCGTTATTACCGGCGCGAGAAATAGCGGTCTGTGCTTCCCCAATATCTTGTGCTAATTGCTGGTGTAATTCATCGATTAAAACCGTCAGCTCAGTCGATTGTTGTTGTAACACGATTATCGCTTGGCTAATTTGTTGAGGTGGCGCTTCGGCAGGGTTGGTGTCGCTAAGCACTCGGTGGTAGGCCAAAACGTTGGCGGAAATGTTTGCCAAGTGTTTGTTGCTTGATGCGGTGTTAGTCAGTGAATCGAGTGTGGCGGTTAGCTCGTCGTGAAACTGCAGATGTCTCTCGTTGAAGTGTGCTTCATCTCCACCTTGAAGGTAATCGCTTCCCGCCATGATTTCGCGATTGATCAAGACATGTAAATGATTCACATCGGCAAGGAGTGCTACGTTTTTTGTGACGAGCGAGTGGGCGCGCGCTTGAATGTCGCGTTGGCTGTTGGCCTGAGTGATGATAAGGCCAATGGACAGCACACTAACGATAAAGGCTGTCAAAAACAGTTTACTGAAGCTTTTCATGCCTTGAAAATGGTGGTTCTGATCTTTCAAGTGGTTAATTATTAATCAGTGTATAAGGTTTCTTGTGTAAATAATACGCAAAAGCCAGATCACGACCGTCTATGGTGCTGTGTCTGGCTTTTTATAACTTAAAATTTGATCCAGTCTTACTTTTTATAAAGTATAGGTAAGATCTTAAAAAAAGCTATTTTTTAGGGCGTCTCTCTTTATTGGCACCAAATTTCGGTTTTTCGCCCCGCGCTTTCGCCGCTTTACGGTTGGCGGTGCTGCCTTTTTTGCCCTTGTTGCGAGGGGGGGCACCCACTTTGCCACCCTTGCCTACCTTGGTCATCGCCAAGGGTTTGTTACACACGATGGCGCGCTGTAGTGTGGCGAGCACTTCCTTGGGCATGCCAGAGGGCAGGTCGACGGTACAGTACTCGTCATAGATATCAATACTGCCGATAAAACGACTTGAAATGCCTGCCTCGTTGGCAATCGCGCCAACGAGATTGCCGGGTTTAACGCCGTCACGACGACCGACTTCTACTCTGAAGCGCTCACTATCAAACTCTTCTCGACTGCCGTCATCGTCATGATCACGCGCGCGGCGCTCGCCGCGGTCTCCACGCTCACTTCGGCCGCTGCGATCATCTCGCTCTGCGCGCTCGCGTCTTGGGCGTTGCTCCTTCTCTGTAAGCAGTAAAGGCGAGGAGCCCGTGTTCAAGTGAGCGAGCGCAGCGGCGATATTGATCGGTTGTACGTCGTGTTCTACCTGCAGGTCCTTGAGGATTTTGTAGAAAATATCGAGATCTTCTGTCGCGAGCGTGTCAACGATTTTTTGCTTGAAGCGCTCCACACGTTTTTCATTGATGTCGCCGACCGTTGGCATATCCATGGATTCGATGGGTTGGCCAGTGGCGCGCTCGATCGCATTGAGCATGCGGCGCTCGCGAGGTGCGACAAATAGAATGGCATCGCCATTGCGGCCAGCGCGACCGGTTCGGCCAATGCGGTGAACATAGGATTCCGTGTCATAGGGGATGTCGTAGTTGACTACGTGTGAAATGCGCTCAACGTCTAGGCCTCGAGCCACGACATCGGTACCGATCACGATATCGAGCTTGCCGGCTTTAAGCCGCTCAACTACGCGCTCACGCATTTGTTGCGACATGTCGCCGTGCAGGGCCTCGGCGGCGTAACCACGCGCTTGCAGTTTTTCAGACAGTTCGACTGTTGAGGTTTTTGTACGCACGAAAATCAAAACCGCTTCGAATTCTTCGACTTCCAGAATGCGTGTCAGGGCATCGAGTTTGTGCATGCCGCTAACATTCCAATAGCGCTGGCGAATGGTTGTTGCAGTGGTGGTTTTTGCTTCGATTTTGACCACTTCAGGCTCGTTCAGATAGCGTTCTGCCACTGAGCGAATTTGTTTTGGCATTGTCGCCGAGAACAGTGCAGTTTGATGTTCGTCGGGGGTTTGTTCCAACACCCACTCCACGTCGTCAATAAAGCCCATGCGCAGCATTTCGTCGGCTTCGTCGAGCACGAGACAGCGCAGAGAGTCTAATGCCAAGCTTTTGCGGCGCATGTGATCCATGACGCGTCCTGGGGTGCCAACAATGACTTGTGCGCCGCGTTTTAATCCGCGGAACTGGGTGTCGAAGCTTTGTCCGCCATAGATGGGCAATACGTGGAAACCGGGCAAAAATTTAGCGTAGGCTTGGAAGGCCTCAGCAACCTGAATGGCCAGTTCTCGCGTGGGTGTGAGCACCAGTAACTGCGGCTCTTTCAGATCCAGATCGATCATATTCAAGCTGGGTAGTGCAAAGGCCGCCGTCTTGCCGGTGCCTGTTTGCGCCTGTCCAAGCAGGTCTTTACCAGCGAGCATTGGTGGAATGCATGCGGCTTGAATGGGTGAAGGTTTTTCATAGCCAAGGGCATCAATGGCTTTTAATAGACGAGCGTCGAGCGCGAGAGCCTCGAAAGTGGGGGTTTCCATCAGGGGGTGTACCTCAGTGAGCGTGCAAAAATGCGGCATCGCTTAGCTGTTCACCTGAACCCCCGAGTGCGACACAGCACGCGAGACTAAATCCTGCCACGAAAGGCGCGCATACTACCCTAGTTGATTAAAAATTGCTCGTTATTTTCTGCGAAGTTTTCGTAACAAGTCTGAAGTGTGGATGGTGAGAGCGATCGCGATACAAATAAACGCCGCCCAATCACTCTGTGAGACGTGTTCGCCGTAGAGAAAAATGGCCAGTAGCATCTGCAAGCTAGGCCCCAGATAAAATATCAGGCTCATGCTGGTCAAGGTGACTCGCTGGGCTGCGGCAATGTAGCTGATCAGAGGTATGACGGTAAACGCACCGGATAGCACCAAGTACATATCGGTGCGGGTATCGAATTGGCCCAAGCTGGCGGTACTGTGATTGAACCACATCCAGCCGATGGCAAAGGGCACTAAAAGCAGAGACTCCAGTGTATTGCCGGCCATGGCATCGACAGGGGTGACTTTGCGGATAATGCCGTACAAACTGAAACTCACCGCTACGGCAATCGCAAGCCAAGGGATACTGCCCTGAGTGATAAGCATGATAACAATGCCACTGGAGGCAACTAGAATGGCTAACCACTGCGCAGGGTTAGGACGTTCCTTGAAAATAATAAAGCCAGCTAAGACGTTAATGAGTGGCAGTAAGTAGTATCCAAGGCTGACCTCTTTAATATTGCCCTGTAAGACACCCCACACATAGATGCCCCAATTAAAGGTGACAGCCGCTCCGGACAAAAGTAATAAGCCAATAATTTTAAGGTTGGTACACGCGCGCTTAAGCATATGCCACTGCCCGATAAGGCCGACAACTAAAAGAAGGGTCGGCCCTGACCACAGCATGCGATTAACCACTGCATGTATCGCGTCGACATGATAGAGCTGATGCCAAAAAATGGGCGCAAATCCCCACCAAATATAGGCGAATAGCGCGAGACCCATGCCCAGTTGGTGCTCGCTGTATCGTGTTGACGTGTTCATGGGGATCAGTACAGCAGCGAATATAGTTTGCGCTGATAGTCTATAGCGACGGGGTCTTTGTTACCCAAGGCCTTTAATATGTCGAGGTAGCTGCGGCGTGCGGCATTATCCGCAAACTCCCTGTCGATCTTTAGAATGCCGTAGAGAAGTGCTAGAGCGTCTCCCTCGCGACCGGCTTGGCTGTATTGTAGCGCCAGTTGATATTGCGTTTGCATGTTGTCAGGTTGTTCGGCCAGCTGGACTTCAAGGATTTTAATTTCGGGGGTGTCAGCCGCTTCGCGCTTCAATTCGATGAGAGCTTTTACCTGTTGGAAGTGCCCATCTTGATCCGCCATGGGTACCGAGTTAATGATGCCCTCGGCGTCGGCGACACGATTAAGCTCAGCTAGGCAATGGGCGGCATGAATTTGAATATCGCTGCGTTGTGGTGCGGCAGATATCGCGTCGCGAAGTAGGTCTAGCGCCTCTACAAATTGCTCCTCGGCCATGTGTTGCTGCGCTTTGCTAAGTAGCTCGTCCTCGGGTTTAGAGACATACTTGTCCAGCATGCCACGAATAAAGCTTTCGGTTTGTGCCCCGGCGAAACCATCGACCGGTTGGCCATTCTGCATCAGCATGACGGCGGGGAGACTGCGCACGCCAAACTGTTGGCTGATGCCTTGCATCTCGTCTGCGTTGACCTTGGCGAGCAAAAATGCCCCTTGGTATTCGCTGGCCAGTTTTTCAAGGATGGGCATTAATTGTTTGCAGGGCGCGCACCAGTCGGCCCAAAAATCTACCAGAACTGGGCGATCCATGGATTCATCAATCAATGTTGCCTGTGCGTTGTCGAGTGTGACCTCAACGATGTGTGCCGATAGATGAGACATGTGTATTCCTTTTATTCGCTCGCCATTTTGCGCCAACCTAAGCGCTCGAATAGCCACGGCCAACGCGTAACCAAAACAATATTACCGAGCATGATAAGGCTGAATCCCCCCACCGTGTATATCGACCAGTGGAAGTTTTCTACCCACGTGGAAATCACCACGGCGATACCTGGAAATAAAATACTCGCGTAGGAAGCTTTAGCGGTGCCTATGCGCGTCAATAAGGCAAAGTAGGCACCAAAGGCAATGACGCTACCGAAAATGGCCAAATAGAAAAGCGACATGACATAGTGGGGTGAAGTGTCAAAGACGAGTTCCCGGCCGTTGTAGATCGAAACCCCGATCATGATTAATGCACCATAACCCATTCCCCAGGCATTACTCTGCAGCACGGGTAGGCCGCGAAGCTGGTTGCCAATGGAAATCATGTTGCCCCATGAGGCGACCATGGTGCCGCAAAGACAGGTCAATATGGCGAGGGCTACATGGTCTCCCCAATGGGTTTCAGCGAGGGTGGGCCAAAACAGCACCACGATGCCCAGGCTGCCTACTCCGGCACCAACAATGGTGCTCAGTGTAATGGGTGTTTTGAAAAACAAGCGACTGTGGCCGATGTTCATCATCACCATGGTCGAAAAAATGATCGATACCAGTGCAGAATTAAGGTGCTGCTGGCCACTGTATAGAAAGAAGTAGTTAAAGCCAAAGATGCAACAGGCGAGCATGGCGATTCTGATATGTTGCTGCCGGTTAAAGCGCAGCGACTTACCGGTAGCCAAGCACACAACAAATAGCACCACAGAGGCGAGTCCAAAGCGGTAAGCGATGGAAAGCTCGACAGGCACGATACCGTATTGGTAGTTGATCGCAATCCAAGTAGTGCCCCAAATCAGCACGGTAATGCAGTACAAAAGAATATTCATGGTGTGGCCTAGAAATACCAAGCAAGTTGTGCCAATAAGTACCGTTCAGTGGGTATCTCTATTAGGCGGCTGTTGCGCCAAGGAAAAACCATGGCGAGTCGTAATTGTACTGCTTCGCTGACATCAACGTTAGAGAAAATTTGACTGGTATGGCTGTCATTATCCGCCGCGCTAATATGAGTGAGCCCCAACTGCCAAAGTGGATGCATTTGGCGGTGAAGAGAAAGGGCCAGATAATCTTTGCCGGGGGTGAAAATTTCTCCCCGCGCCATGCGCGTTGTAAGCTCAAATTGTTGTTGCTCGCCGCTGGCAGCGTCGATACCCCAGCCATTGTGAAATAGCTCTATTGTCAGCCCGCTGGGCTGGCCGGCAAACTCAAAAAAGCGCTGTATGTTGGTCACTAGGTGATTAGCGATGAGCCCGCTTTTGCTGCGTTGCTGCATCCATTCGGCGCGCCATAGCCAATCGCCCAGCGGTCGGCTAACTCCAAGGGCAAGTGTGGTCTCACCAAGGTGATCGGCGAGCAGGGCATCCCATTCGGTGGTATCACCAAAGTGGTGGTATTTTATCGCGCTAGAATGATGGGCGTCTTGATCGACCCACAGCCCTTGAATGTCATCACCATTTATCAGGCCATACTGAACATGTAGCATGTCTGACCCCGGCTTGTACTCAGTGTCTATAGCCAGCGGGTTAAAGGGATTAAAGATATCCACGGGATTGAAGATGAGGCCGTTGCCCCAGCTTATTGCGTGCCTGCCAAGGGTGACCTGAAGCGCGTCGCGCTTCAAGAAAAGGTTGGCACGATCAACGCGCGCCTGTTGGCAGGTGTCGTTATCGCATTGAGCTGCTACGCCGCTGAATTGCCAAGACCATCCCTCGCTAGTGGTACTGATGTTGATGCGCGCTTCACCATTCACCCTTGAGTGGCTAGATACAAGCGATTGCTGGCCAGTAGCTTTTATATGTCCGTCGCTGCTCCACTCTGCCCAGCATGGCTGGGAGAGGCAAAAAAGTAGCAATAGGCTAGCGCGTACCAAGGGGGCGATCCTCAATAATTTTGCCGTCTTGCATACGGATTAGTCGTTTTGCGTAGTCTTGCACGCGCTCGTCGTGACTGGCTATTACGAATGTGGTGCCATGGCGTCGATTGAGTTCCGCAAACAATGACATCAATTGCTTTGACGTCTGCGAGTCGAGATTGGCGGTGGGTTCGTCGGCGAGGACGAGGGTGGGTTGGCTGACAATGGCGCGCGCGACGGCGACACGCTGTTGCTGGCCGCCAGATAGTTCGCTGGGGCGTCGGCTTCCCAGGCCTTCAAGCCCCACTTCCTTTAATATAGCGTCCGCTCGAAGGTGGCGTTCCGTGGTGTCTATACCTTGCATCATGAGAATAAACTCAACGTTTTCTTGCGCACTCAGAACGGGGATAAGGTTGTAAGACTGAAAAACAAATCCAATATGATTCAGGCGTAGATCGGCGAGGGCGGCTTGGTCGAGTTGATCGAGCGTTGTGTCGCCAATAGTGATCTCACCGCTATCCGGTTTATCGAGTCCGCCAATAGCATTGAGCAGCGTGGTTTTTCCGGAGCCCGAGGGGCCGGTAAGACAAATAAATTCCCCAGAGGCTATATCCAAATCGACATTGTTCAGCCCATGGATGGTTTGCCCGCCTTGGTGGAAGCGGCGACAAAGTTGACGGCATCGAACGGTGTTATTCACGATATAAGGCCTCAATTGGGGAGTAGTGAGCGGCTCGCCAGGCGGGTAGTAGACTGCACAGCAGGCCAAGCGTTGTCACAATGCCGTTGCATAGCCAGAAGTCGCGCCAAAGGAATTGCGGAGTGAGACTGGGGGTGGCGCCAATCATCGCAAACCCTTCCGCCACCGCGCTTAGATCGATGCCGTCGTGCAAATAAAGCAAGGCTGCCGCCGCCATCCCATCGCCAAGCGCGAGCCCTAGGATTAATAATACGCTGGTTTCTGCAAG
>JBEAQQ010000178.1:0-3770 GCA_041163785.1 Pseudomonadota bacterium | reverse complement strand
AACTGGAAGCCCAGCGAGGTGAACACGCCGGTGCCGATCATATTAGCGACCACAATGGCGGTGGCGGTCTTGCCGCTGAATGTTTCTTTCTGAGCGTTGTTAGGCATGGCTAGTTGTGATGTTGTGATAAGCCCCAAACATACCGTTAAGTGGGGTAATTAAAAAGGACTTTTTTTTCAAGCTTCTCGGGGCTGTGCCGATGAATTACTCGTGCCTAAACAAGAAGGATACGAAAATGAATGCTTCCCTAGCGATGAAACAATACGGCAGTGTGAGCAAAGAGGCCGCCGTTGCAGGCGCCGACTCTCATCATCTTATTCTGTTGTTAATGAAAGGGGGGCTAGAAGCTATCGCTCAAGCAAAAGGGGCGCTGCAGCAAAACAATATCGAGTTGCGTGGAAAGCGTATCACTAAGGCAACGCAAATTATCTTAGGCTTAAAAGATTTTTTAGATCTTGATAAAGGGGGTGAGTTAGCCGCCAACCTAGATGGCTTGTATGACTACATGATTCGAGCCTTGTTTGACGCACACCGTATTCCCTCTGAAGAGAAACTCAATGAAGTCTATGGTTTACTCAGCGATATCGCTTCTGCATGGGCTGAGATAGGTGGCGACGTCTAAGGACATAGGTCGCTAAAAACTCCCGCCGAATTCACCAGCCTGAATGTTGGCATTCTTTCTGCATTAATTCCTCTGTACAACATTGTGCATCAGCAAGAGGAAAATGCTATGAATGCTGTGAATCAGAATCTCGCCACCAAGGCGAAGACATCTTCATACCACGCGATTAAATTTATTATGGAAAGTGCGTTGCATCATATGCAACTCGCAGCCAATGCCTTTGATAGCGGCAATGGCGAACAGTGGTGTAAAAACATCGTCAGCGCCCACGGTCAAATCCTTGGATTGAGAGCCAGCCTAGATATGAGCCAGGGCAGTATTGCGGACAATTTGGATAGCCTTTACGAATATATGCAGGGTCGCCTCAATGTGGCTTTTGAAGAGGTGGACGTTGAGGCGCTAGCTGAGGTTTACGGTTTGCTAGAGCAAGTGAAAGAAGGCTGGGACGGTATAGAAGACGTGCTACCCACTGCTATCGCTGTATAAGGTGTTTTTAGCGTTAAGTCTGTTGTCTGCTTGCCGATAGATTGGTAGCAGGCGGCGGACAAATGTTCTCCGCTGTCTTCAAACGAGGAGAACATCGTGAGCTATACATCATTGTTGCCAAGGGTTTTTCACTCCATTCGTATCGATTTGTTAGTGGCTACGCGTGATCAAGACTGGGAGCAAGTTCGCGCTTTGGATCGGCGTATGGCAGATCTGATCGACCGCAGTATACATGAAGATGTGCTCCCCCAGGGCGTATTAGCGGAGGAGATAAGCCGCAACATGCAGCTCTATAAATATGTTTTACAGGTCAGTGCTCGACCTGACTTGTTTGCGCAGAGTTTTGAGTAGATTTTGTGTCAAAATTTTTACGTCAAAACCTTGGCGACTTTGGGGGTTATGCATTAAACCTAATAAATAAATAAGTATTTAAAGGGTTTTTATGTCACCGAAACGAACGGTTGTTGTCATTGATGACGGGCAAGATTTTGCCAACCAGCTGACGTTGGTGCTTGAATTTATGGGCTTGCTTGTCCACTCTTTGTTTCTGCAAGATTGTGAAGATAGCGCCTTGCCCAATTTCCTTAATGACGCTCACCTTTGTTTTGTACCGTTTAGTGAGACCTCCCCTCACACAACCCTAAAATTGATGTCATCCATCCTCGACCATCAACTGTGCATGCCAATGGTCGTCACTGGGCATGGTTTTGGAATTGACGACCTAAGCTTTGTGATTGGCAATGTTAGTAAGGTGCCCACCTTTGAGCAGTTGCAAAAATTTCTTTACGCCGCCGATGCACATTGGGCAAGGTTGTCCAAGACGACAGCATTACAAGCCTATGTAAAAGAAGAAATTGCTACGGCGATTGAAGATGCAGGCATCGTTTCTGAGGGAGCATCATTAGCCACGAGCGAGGGCGTTGAAACACCGCGCGCGGCTAAGAAAATTCGTGAGCTCAGCGCTCCAGCACAAAGACACCTGCAAGACAATCTAGTCGGTGATAGCAAGCAAATGCGCTACGTCAAAGATATGATTGCTCGTGTGCACGATAAGAACGCATCGGTGTTAATTACCGGTGAATCTGGTACGGGTAAAGAAGTGGTGGCGAAAATGCTGCACGATTTATCGCCCCGCAGAAATAAAGCCTTTGTTCCAGTGAACTGCGGTGCCATTCCCGCTGAATTACTGGAGAGCGAGTTGTTTGGGCATGAGAAGGGCGCCTTTACCGGTGCCATTGCCGCAAGGGCCGGGCGTTTTGAACTCGCTGAGGGTGGGACGCTATTCCTTGATGAAATTGGCGATATGCCGCTTAATATGCAAGTTAAAATATTGCGGGTCCTACAAGAGCGCGTTTTTGAGCGAGTGGGGGCCACCAAGTCCCGATCCTGTGATGTACGGGTTATTGCTGCCACGCATAGGAATCTTGAGGACATGATTGCACAGCAAAGTTTTCGCGCGGATTTGTTTTACCGTCTCAATGTTTTCCCCATCGAGGTGCCTGCCCTGCGTGAGCGGGTGGAGGACCTCGTCCAGTTAGTGCCGATATTGGCACATCGCTTAACCGAGCAATATAACGCCAATTTACATTTATCTGACGAAGCTATTGAGTCCCTCGCGAGGCACGCTTGGCCTGGCAATATTAGGGAACTCTTCAACCTGCTTGAGCGCCTCATCATCATGTTTCCAAACGAACGGGTAGAGCTAAACGACTTACCCGTGAGGTATCGTTACAGTATCCATGGTGAGAGCTTGCTCCCTACGCCACCACCCATCACTGAGGGTGATACTGTCGAGGAAGTACCCAAGTCATCCTTCGGCGCGCAAGTCACCTCGGAGGAACGGGCGGCGCTTTTTGGTGAGGCAGGTGGTGCGACTGATCACCCACCGTTGACGCTTGGTGGCGAGGGTATTGATTTGAAGAGCTATGTGGCGGATGTGGAGAGAGAGTTTATACAACAAGCGCTTACAGAGTCAGACGGTGTCGTTGCCAGGGCCGCGGAGTTGTTAAATATGCGCCGTACCACACTGGTTGAGAAAATGCGCAAATACGATATGAGTCGCGAATCGTCATAATGTTGACGTCTTTAACTTAACTGCTTGTTTTTTAATCTACTATTTCTGCTTGGCATAACGTTTGCTGTATCCCTTGTATCGCTAAAAAGATCGAGGGTGCTATGCCGCAGCTCAAATCATGTGAAAAAACAGACAATGTGACGCCTATCGTTGCAAAACGGACCACGCTCACGTCGGACAGTCGCGCCCAAGCGCTAGATCAGATGGTCGATAGTTTTTCGGCGATGTCGAAGCAATTAAATCAATCCTATGCCTTTCTTGAAGATCGAGTCAGCGAGCTGACATCACAGCTAGATTCGGTAAACCAACAGGCGGATCAAGCGATTAAAGACCAGCGTCAATTGAATGCACGCATGGAGGGTTTACTCGATATCCTCCCGGGGGGCGTTATCATTATTGATCAGCGTGGCGTGGTCATCGATTGTAATCCTGTGGCGATAAAATTACTGGGTGAGTCACTAAGCGGTTTACCCTGGTCTGACATTATTCGACGCAATTTTGCGCCACGCAACGACGACGGTTGTGAGGTGTCGCTGCGAGACGGTCGACGAGTAAGTTTGGCCACGAGCTCATTGCCCGATGGTAATG
>JBEAQQ010000177.1:0-8325 GCA_041163785.1 Pseudomonadota bacterium | reverse complement strand
ATTGAAGAGACGCGGCGACTGGTTCGCGAGGTCGAACAGCGCCTGATGACCTTCGATGAAGTGAAGTTGATCAACACCCGTAGCGGGGGATCGCGATCTGCCCGCATTAGCGCCAAGGACGAAGTGGCCAATATTCTGGTCGAGTTGCACGACCCTAAGACTTTCCCGCGTTCCACCCGTGAGGTGTTTGAAGCGATGCGTGAAGCCACCAATGGCATTCCTGGTATCTTTGTCTCGGCCGAGGTGTTTGAAGGGGGGCCGCCGGTCGGCAAGGCGATTCAAATCCAGATCGAGAGTATCAATCGCGACAAATTGTTAGCCACCACGCGTCATTTGCAGCAGGTCCTTGAAAATGAAATAGAAGGCACCCGCGACGTGACCGATACCTCGCCATTACCGGGTATTCAGTGGGAAATGGAAGTCGACCGTGCGCTGGCGGCGCAAATGGGGGTGAACATTTTGCAAGTGGGGCGCGCTATTCAGCTAGTGACCGACGGCTTGCTACTAGCAGAGTATCGCCCAGATGATGCCAATGATGAGATCGAAATACGTTTGCGCTACCCAGAAGGCTACCGCGGCTTAAAAATGCTCGAGGAGTTGCGTGTCACAACGCCGCAGGGTGCCGTGCCGTTGAGTACTTTTGTTAAACGTGTGGCAAAGCCCAAGGTCGATATGGTGGAGCGGATTGATTACATTGATGTGATGAAAGTTCAGGCGGATGTTCTGCCGGGCTACCTCGCTGACAATGTGGTCAAGACGGTGCAGGACTATCTGGCCGACCATCCGGTAGATCCTGAAGTGCGAGTCGTGTTCCGCGGTGCCAACGAAGAGCAAGCCGACTCATTGAGCTTTTTGGCAATGGCGTTTTTGTTGGCGCTGTTCTTGATGTTCGTGTTGTTGGTGACCCAGTTTAATAGTTTCTATCAGGCCTTTTTGATTTTAAGCTCGGTGGTGTTGTCGACAGCGGGTGTTTTGTTGGGCTTGCTGATCACTGGCGACCCCTTTAGTACGATCATGACAGGGGTGGGCGTGGTGGCCTTGGCCGGTATCGTGGTGAACAACAATATCGTTTTGATTGACACCTATAACGAAGTGTATCGCGAGGGTGAAGTGTCTCACCTAGACGCCGCTGTGAGAGCTTCTGCCCAGCGTTTGCGACCGATTTTCCTGACCACCACAACAACGATATTAGGATTACTGCCCTTGGCCGCGGGATACAGTATCGATCTTGTGGGCCGCGAAGTGGTCGTCGATGGTGTAGTGTCCTCTTACTTCATCGCGGTGGCTCGAGCTATCGTGTCGGGCTTGTTCTTCGCCACCATTATGACCCTGTTCCTGACGCCGGTGATGTTGGTGCTGCCCGGCACGGTTAAGCAAAAATGGCTAGCGTTTAAAGAAGCTCGGCGCGCTTAGTCGTTTTCATGTTCAAACTGCAGATAATCGCGCAGTTTGAACGTGAAAAAATAAAACAAGGGTGTGTCGGCGAGGGCGCAAACCACCTTGAAAAAATAGTTGCTCGCTAGCAATACAAACAGTGCCTGCAGGGTAATATCGCCGCTAAAGTAGGCCGCGCCAAACGTCACCGCAATCACCGTGAAAGAGTCCACCAGCTGGCTAATCATGGTACTAAAATTGTTTCTGACCCAAAGATATTTTCCCTTGGTGACACGCTTCCAAAAGTGAAACAGCTTAACGTCGCAATACTGGGCGGCAATGTAGGCCATCATCGAGGCAAACATCGCCCCCGAGGTGCACGCATAGAGCATCGCGAACAGTTCAGCCGAGTCTTTGAAAACGCTGCCGTTGGGTAGGCCTACCTCGCTGGCCAACATGATGGCTTGCCAAGGGGGTGTCGATTCTGCGGCGGGCAAGACATTACCTAGGCTCATAACCCCAAAAATAAACAGGTTGAGAAACAAGCCTACGGTGACCATGAAATTGGCGCGTCGCTGGCCGTATAGCTCGCAGATCAAGTCGGTACACAGGAAGGTAATCGGATAGGGGAGTACCCCCACCGCCAGAGACATGGGACCAAGTTGCACGAAGCGCGTAATGCCAATGATGTTAAGCATGGTCATACTGCAGATAAAAATGCCGGCTAGCACCAAAAATACCCGTTCGCGACGTTCAACTAACCAAGCGGGTGTGTCGTCTTTATGCACCATATCAAAGTTTTTCCAGAGTATAGGGGGTAAACTGCTTAGCAATCTCTTATTCTAAATGATAAAGATTGTTATTTGCATTTAAACTGCTAAAATTACACAGGTAATATACTGGAGCGAAATCTTGATTAAAAGCGCCTCTTCACTTTGGCAAATGAGCCGCGGCAAAAGCGGCGTGGTTACTGGCTTTGATGACACGATCAAAACCAATATACGCCTGCGCCTAGAAGAGCTGGGTTTCCATGAAGGCGCGGTGGTCACTTGCTCAATGGCGCCTGCTATGGGCGCTCCCAAACTCTATCAAGTGGCGAACAGCATTTATTCTCTTGAGAAACCTCTCGCTGAACTCGTGCAGATTCAAGCGCTGCAAGCATGAAAAAAGTCCTCCTCGTCGGCAGCCCTAACTCGGGTAAGAGCATGCTCTTTAACCGCATGACGGGGATGAATCAGCGCGTTGCTAACTTCCCTGGTATTACTGTTTCCACCCACGCTGGCATGTGTCGCGACAATCACGATCTTGAGGTTGTCGATTTTCCTGGTGTGTACTCTCTACAAACCATTTCGGGCGAAGAAGAGGTCGCTGTCGAGGCGTTTAACGAAGCGTTGATGGCACCTGTGGGTGATATCGCCGCTGTGGTCTGTGTGGTTGACGGCACGCGTTTGGAGAAAGGGCTGTTCTTCGCGTTACAAGTGCGTGAGGCGTGTCGTGCCTCGGGACACCCCATGGTCATCGCGAGCAATATGACAGATATTCTTAGTCGCTATGACATGGCCATCGATGCCCACGGTTTGGCGGAGAGTCTCGGTGTGGCGGTGTTGCCGGTATCGGCCCGCAGCGGTGAGGGCGTGGCCGCGCTGGTGGCTTTGCTGGGTGGCCCATTGAGCAACCCAGAATCGTTATTGGATAAAAACATCATAGCGGTGGACCAGAATCGCCTGCGCAATATCGCGGAAGACCTTACGCAACGCTATGGTCCCAAAGGTGATTACCTGCTTCGCTCGCATACTAATGCGGACCAATTCTTTTTGCACACCGTCACGGGTGGTGTGAGCTTTGTGCTCATTATGTTCCTGTTGTTTCAGTCCATTTTTACCTGGGCCGCGCCACTTATGGATGGTGTAGAAGCGCTGGTGGGGGCTGGCGCCGATGCGGTGTTGCCTTTATTTAGTGAGGGTTGGGCACGCGATTTTGTCGCCGATGCCTTGTTTGGTGGATTAGGCTCTTTTTTGGTGTTTGTGCCGCAGATTTTTATTCTCACCATGGTGGTGGGCATGATGGAAGACTCTGGTTACCTCGCCCGCGCTGCGGTGATATGCCACCGCCCCCTGCGCAGCTTTGGTTTGACGGGTAAGAGCTTTGTGCCCATGTTGTCCGGTGTGGCTTGTGCTATCCCAGGGATTTACGCCGCCAGAACCATCGAATCTCCCCGCCGTCGCTGGTTGACCTATTTGGCGATTCCACTGATGCCGTGCTCCGCGCGTTTGCCTGTATACGGGCTATTAATCGCCGCGTTTATTCCTGATCAAACGGTCCTTGGTGGTTGGGTGGGGCTGCAAGGTCTGGCGATGTTATTTATTTACTTGCTTGGTATTGTCGCTGGCCTACTGGTGGTGGCTGTGGTGTCCCGCTTTGAGCGTGTAGACAGCGACGATACCCCCTTTGTGCTAGAAATGCCGCCTTATCGCCTACCGGGTTTCCTAACCTTGTTCCGCCATGCCTGGGAGCGTGCGGGAGATTTTGTGAAGCGCGCGGGCCCCGTGATTTTCTGGGTGAGTCTGGTAGTGTGGGTGCTGGGTTATATGCCGAATTACGGCACAGACTTGGGCGCCTCGTGGCTGGGTGCGGCGGGGCGTTTCATCGAGCCTATTTTTGAACCCCTAGGGTTGGATTGGAAATACGGTGTGGCTATCTTGGCGTCGTTCCTGGCGCGCGAGGTTTTCGTGGGTACGTTGGGCACGCTGTTTGGTATTGCAGACAGTGAAGAGAACATAGGTTCGCTAGCTGAACAAATCACCGCGAGTGGCCTGAGTCTAGCCTCGGGTGTCGCCATTGTGGTGTTCTTTGCGCTCGCCTCGCAGTGTATTTCTACCTTGGCTACCCTGCGCCGCGAGTCACGCTCCTGGCGTTTGCCGGCGCAATTATTTGTCGGTTACGGCATCATGGCCTACGCGGTGGCATTTTTGTTTTACAGTCTCATTGCCGCGTTTAACTAATCGCTATTTCGTTATCCCTACTAAGTAACGCCTGCCAATTAAACGCTTCAAACACACGAGTAAACGCGCCGTCGAAGCGCGCTTCACAGGTAATACTTGCGCCGGTGAAAGGGTGTTGCCATCGCAAAGTTCTCGACATGAGCATCAGTCGATGCGCTTGGTAAGCGCTCTGAAAATAGCGGTTATGAACGCCTTTGCCGTGTCTAGCATCCCCAATGATGGGGTGGCCAATATGCTTCATGTGCCGACGCAACTGATGGCGCCGCCCGGTGACGGGTTGTAGCTCGACAAGCGAGTAGCGCGTCTGTGGGTAGCGGTCGACATATACCGGTATTTCGGCGACGGCCAGTCGCCTAAAATGCGTCAAGGCTTCCTGTGCCGGTGGCAGTGAATGTCGATCTTTGTCGGCGTAGTCATCGGCTTGATAACTCAACGAGTAATCGATACTGCCTTGTTCGGGGGCGTAGCCCCTCACCACCGCCCAATAGGTCTTTTGCACCGCCTCGGTGTGAATCTGCGCGGCCATGGCACTGGCGGCCTCGCTACTCAAGGCAAACAGCATGACGCCTGAGGTGGGTTTGTCTAAGCGGTGAATGGGGTAAATATACTGCCCGAGTTGATCGCGCAGTAGCTGCAGCGCAAAACGCGTCTCGTGGCGGTCGATAGGGCTGCGGTGAACCAACAGCCCCGGGGGTTTGTCGATGGCGACGTAGTGCTCGTCTTGATAAAGGATGTCGAGGGCGTCGCCATCCTCATTAGTCGACAGACTTGGCAAGCTTAGCGACCGCGCAATCCGCTGAGGTCGTAGCCCGCTTCTTCGGCTTTTTGTACCAGGGTTTCAACGTCGTATTGTTCAACGTTAGACAGGCCCCACAGTATGGTGCAGCGAGTTCCGGTGCGGCAGAAGGCCAAGATAGGTTTTTCTGCGTTGCGGTAGTTCTCGGCGAAATCGTCGACGTTTTTTTGCGTGATTTGACCCGACACGACCGGTTGGTAGACCCATTTGAGACCGGCGGCTGTTGCCGCTTCTTCGATGGCCGCCATAGGAACTTGACCGTACTCTTCACCGTCTGGACGGTTGGCGAAAATAGTTTTAAAACCCAATTTAGCGGCGGTTTCTACATCCGCTAGGCTAATTTGTGGCGTGACGGAGATGTTGCTGTCGAGTTCGCGTGGCGTCATAGTGTTCTCTATCTTTTGCTGATTAATGTTTGCTCATGGAGCGATCGATTGCTTCAAACAAAATCATCCCGGCGAGCATCGCCAGCACGAAAATGAAAGCTTTAAATTCACCCGCCCCGAAGGCGACGAGCGCTGGACCTGGGCAAAAACCTGCCAGTCCCCAGCCCATACCAAAAATCAGGCTGCCACCAATCAGGCGATTGTCGATTTTATCGGTGGTGGGTAATTTCATCCCAAGACCCAAGAAGCTCAAGGTGCGCTCTTTGGCGATGCGGAAGGATACGAGGCCAACAGCGATGGCACCGACCATCACCAGCATCAGCGAGGGATCCCAGTGACCGGTGATGTCGAGAAAGTTAAGTACTTTCTGTGGGTTGGCCATGCCGCTCACTAACAGACCGATACCGAATACTAGGCCAGATAAAAATGCAAAGAAACCGACGTTCATGGCTCAACCTCCAAAGGCGTGGCGAGCCACGTAAGTCATGACAAAGCCGGCACTAATGAATGACAGGGTAGCCACTAATGAGCGCATTGACAGGCGCGATAAGCCACAGACACCGTGGCCACTCGTGCAGCCCGAACCGAAGCGTGTGCCAAAACCGACTAACAGTCCTGCAAGAATCAATGTGTCGTAACCGGCGTTGATCTCAATCGCTGGCATGCGAGCGATAGCATTCCACACCCAGGGTGACAGCAACATGCCGACAATGAAGGCAACTCGCCAAAAAATATCACCAGGCATGGGGCGGAACAGTCCGCCAACGATTCCTGAGATACCTGCAATGCGTCCATTGAAAAGTAAAAAAATCGCCGCAGACACGCCAATGATAGCGCCGCCAAAAATGGCCGCCCAAGGTGAAAACAATTCCCACGCGATATCGATCATACAGCCCTCGGTATGGTGCTATTAAATTAGCAAGCAATAATATAAGGTCGGCGGGCGCGGTTCAACCGTTCCCTTGCCAAAGGCGCGTATTTTACGCGTTTTCGTCAAGAAGTGTACTAGGATTGAAACCCATGATGAGTGCGCCCCAATGGCGGCCATTGATATAGAGGGGAATGGAGAGATCGTTGAGTACTTCTCCCGTGTCGCGAATAAAGGTTTGCAGAAGGAAGGGTTCAGTGTGCGACGCGCGTCTTACTTCGGCGCGATTGCCATTAAATAAGCGGCGGTGCCGGCTCTTGATGTTGTCTGTAGCAAATTCGCCTGTCAGCGGTGCCGAGACTTTGCTGTGGTGGGCGGGGGCATAGCCTTTGTTGTCTACGGCAATGGCATAGATGAACTCGCTACGTTCGTTGATAAAACCATCGAATAACGGTTGCATCAGCTTTTCGTATTTTTCCATGTACGACACGTGGTATTTCTCGGGTTGCTGCCCGGGGTTGACGCGTTGGTAGTCTTGGTCGAAGAGGTTGAGCCCGCTAGCTTGCAGTTTGCTCATCGCCTGCTCAGTCTGCATCGCCCAACGACGTCCAGTTTGAATCATGGATTCAAAGCCACCGTAGCCAATATTAAAGCGCGATAGCAGCTCTTGCGTTTGCTCGGTGGCCAGTTCTAGCTCCTCGGCGAAGAGCAGGGTCTCTTGCATTTCGTGTTGGATGCTATTGGAATAATCGGTAATTTCCTCCACGCGGGCGTGGGACTCTTTGTTGGTATAAACCAGTTCGTCGAGTGCCGCGCTAATACCGGTGAGTTGGCTATTGACGTGCTCAAACTCGTCGACAAGTTGTGCAAAATGTTGGCCGGTTTGGCCGATCACACTATGGGTATTGTTAGCGTATTCGAGGATGGTCTCGGCACTGCCCTTGGTGTGCTTCACTAAGCCGTTCATTTCGGCAATATTTTGATCGATTTCAGCGGTGGCCAGACTCACTTTTTGCGCCAGGGTACGCACTTCGTCCGCCACCACCGCAAAGCCGCGTCCCGCATCGCCAGCGCGCGCCGCTTCTATGGATGCATTGAGCGCGAGTAAGTTGGTCTGGTCGGAAAAGTCCTGCACCATTCCGAGCACCTTGGTGACGTTGGCAGAGTTGACGCTCAGTTGTTCCACGGTAGCTTGGAATTGCGTGATCTGTTGGCGCATGTCCTCGACTTGGGTGGCGACACGACTCAGTTCGTTGTTGGAATCGCGTACCCTCTGCATGTTGGTGACATTGCTTTGGTTGATGTTGACAGTGGTTTCAGCAATGCCGTTGACCGCTTGCGTGGCTTCCGCGCTGGATTGAAAAACCTGCTTGGCGCGGTCGCCTTGCTTCTGCGCAACTTGTTCGGCATGCAATATCACTTTGCGAACCTGTGTGCCGGCGAGCGCCACGCTGACAGAGCGGCGCCGCGTTTCTGCGATCATGGCTTTTAGACTGGTGGCAAATTGATTGTAGGCTCGCGCCAGTTCGGCGTACTCGTCGTCGCAAGTGACCCTGAATTCAGCAGAGATATCGCCGTCTTTATCCTTGATCGCGTGCAGTATGTCGGTCATATCTGCTACGGGGATAATGACCACACGGTGCAGCCACCAAAGGGCGAGGGGAGCGCTAATCACTAACCAAGCTGGCACTAGCCAGTGGGCGAACTGGGGAGAGGCGCCGAACAGTTGCCACACAGAAAAAAGCACCGGCACCAAGGCGACCATGCCAATAGCCGCGGTCAGTTTTTTGCCGAGCGAATTCATCCAACGAGAGGCAGGGTTTTCGTGCATAGCGATACCATTATTTTTTCAACAGTTGATTGGTCGGCGGTAAGTAACGAAGCTTGAAAGAAAGTTTT
>JBEAQQ010000176.1:0-31818 GCA_041163785.1 Pseudomonadota bacterium | reverse complement strand
AAAGGGGCGTATTAATATGAGCCAAGCCATTTTGCCCCCGCTTGCTGTGCTCATTGATCCAGGCAAGTTGTCTGCATTTGCAGGCCTTTTGGATGATTGTGCGCTGCCCATGTTAACGCTCGGTACCAAGCCGATTGTGCAGCACTGGGTGGAGCGTTTGTCGGAGGCGGGTATCAAGCATTTCTTAATGATGGTTGACAATGTGCCTGAAAAGACACGTGCCTTTCTTGGCAATGGTGAGCGCTGGGGAGTGGAGATTCAGTACGCCAATATTCGCAAAGGTCAGGCGCATAAGGCACAGATAAGCATGGTGCCTAGCGAGGATTACGGGCAAGTGTTCATCGCGCAAATGGCGGGGTTCCCCAAAATATCTTTGGCTGAGGACCTCCGGGATGCCTTGAGCACCATGGATGTCGTGTCGGTAGATGGCATAGTGCACTGGACGGACCAGTTCGCCGAGCAGCACCAGGGGGCGTTGTGCAAACTTGATACTGAGCATGTCCGTCTCATTGATCATCCCAAGGCATACTGGTTGGCGAATATGGATATCTTGTCGGGTAAATTGGAAGACCCTTTGCCCTTCGGTTTTCCTGTTGGAGATGGCTCGTGGATAGCGAGCAATTGTAAGGTACAAAACACCGTTCGCTCCTTTCCGCCTATTTTTTTAGGCGAGAACTCCATCCTGTCAAAAGGCGTGGTGATCGGCCCTAATGTGGTGGTGGCAGATCGTTGTGTGCTCGATGTTGGCGCCTTTGTGAAAGATTCGGTGGTGCTCTCTCGTACCTTTATTGGCAGTCATATCGCCATCCAAAATATGATTGTGTCGGGTGACACCGTGTATCGCGCGGAAGACGATATATTTCTTCATATCAATGATTTAGAGATTTTGGCAAAGAATGCGCATGCCCATACAAGTGTCACCTTGTTGGAGCGATTGTTGGCATTTATTTCATTGCTCGTGCTGCTTCTGCCAAGTGCCTTGGTGGCATTACAGCGAAAATTGACTGGCAAAGATGCCTTGCGAAATGGCACGGTTTACATCGAGCACGGCAGGGATCTTAATGGTTACCGTCAGTTTAAGCCGGTTTCTGTGACCTCGTTAAACGTCTCGCATCGGCTTTGGCGTAAGGTGCCTTGGCTAATTAATGTGTTGAGGGCTGAGCTTGCGCTAGTGGGCAGTTCGCCGAGAATCAATGAAGCTGTTGAATACCCATGCTGGGTAAGTGACGCGGAAGATTTTGTGGCTGGCGTGATTTCGCAGGCCGATTTGGTGGCCACCGATAACGATAGTTTTGAAGAGGTTGTCATCGCCGATGCCTACCAATTAACCCGTGGCGAGGTGGGGCCGCATGTTGGTATGTGGCTGAAGTGGCTGGCAGGATTATTTTCATTTAAGCATTAACGACTGAGGAAAGTGCTGTGTCTGATCAATTAAAAATAGAACAAATCGATGGTGTGACTGTGGCGCGTTTGATTGGCCGTATTGATACCAAATGTGTACAGAGTATTGGTGAAACCTTAAAGGCCCACTCCGGGGATGTGCTTTCGATTGATATGTCAAAAGTCAGTTTCATT
The DNA here is from genome assembly GCA_041163785.1 of Pseudomonadota bacterium. Lineage (GTDB taxonomy): Bacteria > Pseudomonadota > Gammaproteobacteria > Pseudomonadales > JAHEIH01 > JAHEIH01. The sequence continues at coordinate 30,243 of JBEAQQ010000176.1, read as the reverse complement.
GATTCTTCCGCGTTGGGTCTCATTGTGTCGACCTATCGTCGCAACCAGGAAGTCGGTAGTAAATTCTGCTTGTTCGGTATGACACCTCAGGTGCGAGCGGTCTTTGAATTGACAAGACTGCATCGTATATTTGATATTTTTGAGAATGAGCCCCAGGCAATGTCGGCTGTGGCGTAATTCTCGAAAATAATTGAATTTATTTATGCTTAAGGCTTGACCTAGAAGGGCCAAGTCCCTAGAATTTGCACCCTCTTGAGAGCGCAGGCTCTAAGACGTTGATGCGGGGTGGAGCAGCCTGGTAGCTCGTCGGGCTCATAACCCGAAGGTCGTCGGTTCAAATCCGGCCCCCGCTACCAATATTCTAGTTAGACGCGAAGGCGTCGGCTTTAGAAAACCCCTCTTTAGGGGTTTTTTATTATCTACATTATGCCGTCGCGTCTAAGGGCGTGTGCGGCAGCAAAATGGGCCGCGGGCCCATTTTTTGTTTGTGCGGTATAATCCGCGGGAGACAGCGTGGCGAAAGTAGACGTACTGCGAGAAATGATCGAGCCCACCGTGACGGCGTTGGGTTATACACTGTGGGGTATCGAATACCAAGGGCAGGGCAAATACAGTTTGCTTCGTCTATTTATCGACGCCCCTAATGGTGTAACGGTCGATGATTGCTCGGTGGTGAGTCATCACGTAAGTGGCGTGTTGGATGTTGAAGACCCTATCGACGGTGAATATACCCTCGAGGTGTCTTCGCCCGGCATGGATCGTCCTTTGTACACGCTAGAACAGTATCAAGCGTATGTGGGTCATGTGATCGACCTGCGCTTACGGGTGCCCTTTGAGGGGCGTCGTAAATTTAAGGGTGTGTTAAACGCCATAGAGGGTGATGAAATCGTGATTCACGTTGATGATCACGAGTATTTGTTGCCAATTTCAACAATAGAAAAAGCGAACATCGTACCAACCTTTTAACGGTGCGACGCGTCTAAGACGCGATAACATGAGCCATGGGTGAGGCATAAAATGAGCAAAGAAATCCTGTTAGTTGCTGATGCTGTATCAAACGAAAAAGGCGTTGATAAAGGCGTTATCTTCGAGGCGATCGAGACCGCGTTGGCGGCAGCGACCAAAAAGCGTTACGACGAAGAAGCGGATATTCATGTGATCATCAACCGCAAAGATGGTAGCTATGAAACCTTCCGTCGCTGGACGGTTGTTGCTGATGACCAGCTGGCTGAGTTAGGTACCGAGCTGACCACCGAAGAAGCGGCGGAAGTTAGCCCCGACCTGAAAGTGGGTGATGTTCACGAAGAAAAAGTGGAAAACGTCGATTTTGGTCGTATTGCCGCGCAAACAGCTAAGCAAGTGATTGTGCAAAAAGTTCGCGAGGCTGAGCGTGCGCAGATCGTTGCGCAATACCATGGCCGTGAAGGCGAGATGCTCGCTGGCACTATTAAGAAAGTTACCCGCGACAACATTATCGTCGACTTGGGTAACAACGCAGAAGGTTTGTTGCCTCGCACCGAGTTGGTGGGTCGTGAAACTTTCCGTATGGGTGATCGCGTGCGCGCGATTCTGCAAGAGATTTCCACCGAAAATCGTGGCCCGCAACTGATTCTGAGCCGTGCTTGCCCTGCAATGTTGGTTGAGCTGTTCCGTATCGAAGTGCCTGAAATCGCTGAAGAAGTGATTGAAATTCGCGCCGCTGCTCGCGACCCAGGTTCGCGCGCCAAAATTGCTGTGAAAACCAACGATGGACGTATTGATCCTGTCGGCGCTTGTGTCGGTATGCGCGGTGCGCGTGTACAGGCAGTATCGGGTGAGCTGAACAACGAGCGCGTAGATATCGTGTTGTGGGACGACAACCCGGCGCAGTTGGTGATCAACGCTATGGCGCCAGCCGATGTTGAATCTATCGTCGTTGACGAAGATGCCCATACCATGGACGTTGCGGTAAACGCTGACAACCTGGCGCAGGCCATCGGTCGCAGCGGTCAGAACGTTCGTCTGGCTAGCGATTTGACGGGTTGGACGATCAACGTGATGAGCACGGAAGAGGCCAACGAGAAATTCCAAGCTGAATCGGGTCAAATCCTCGAGAGCTTCATGAATGCGCTCGATGTTGACGAAGATGTCGCGGCAGTTTTGGTGGAAGAAGGCTTCACGACGCTTGAAGAGGTGGCCTATGTTCCCTTGGAAGAGATGGCTTCTATCGACGGATTTGATGAAGATATTGCTGAAGAGTTGCGCGCCCGTGCGAAGGATGCCTTGCTGACTCAGGCGATTGCCTCAGAAGAAAAATTGGGTGCACAAGAGCCCGCTGAAGATCTGCTCAATATGGACGGCATGGATAAGCACTTGGCCTACGTTCTGGCTAGCCACGGTGTGGTTACCATGGATGACTTGGCCGAGCAGTCGATTGACGAGCTAATTGAAATTGAAAAAATGACAGAAGAGCGCGCTGCAGCATTGATTATGACTGCACGTGCCCCTTGGTTTGCCGACGAGGCAGACCAATAAGGGAAGACTAGGGGAGAAAAAGTATGGCAGATGTCACAGTTAGCCAATTAGCCGAGGTAGTTGGTACCCCAGTCGATAGGCTGTTAAACCAAATGAAAGAGGCCGGCTTGTCACACGGTTCAGCAGATGACACTGTGTCTGAGGCAGACAAGCAAACGCTGTTGACCTTCCTCAAGAAGAGTCACGGTGAGTCCGCTGATGCGCCCAAGAAAATTACATTAAAGCGCAAAACGCTGTCAACGCTAAAAACAGGCAGTGGTGCAGCTCGTAAAACAGTCAATGTTGAAGTGCGCAAAAAGCGCACCTATGTCAAACGCGAGATGCTGGATGAGCAGCCTGAAGAGGTTGTTGAATCTCCCGCAGAAGAGCCTGTGGTGACTGAGGTTGCTGTCGAGGCGCCGGTCGTTGAGGCGGCACCTGTCGAGGAAGCGCCCGCTGTTGAAGAAGTGGCCGTAGAAGAAGTGGCAGCTGAAAAGGCGATCGACCCAGATGATGCTATTATCGAAGCGGCTCGTGACAGCCTCGATCCAGAAGTACTTCGTCAGGCAGCCGCCCTGCGCCGTAAGAAGAAAGAAGAGCAGGAGCGCGCCGCGCGCGAAGAAGCCCAACGTTTGCGTGACGAGGAAGAAGCACGCAAGCAGCAACTTGCAGAAATGGAAAGCAAGGTGCAAGAGGGTGAAAAAGGCAAAGCTGATCACGTTGTCAAGCATCGCAAGCCCGATGATGACAGTGATGACGATAAGCCACGCAAGAAGATTAAAGCAACAAAAGACAAAAAGACCCGCGGTAAAGACCGTACTCACAACTTGTTGCACGGCGACTTCTATGTAGAAGAAGACGGTGACGATGCAAGTGGTCGTGGTGATCGTCGTCGAGCGCGCGGCAAGAACAAACACGGCTTCTCAAAACCAACGGAGAAGATAGTGCACGAAGTTCAAGTGCCCGAGGCGATTACTGTCGCCGATTTGGCACAAAAAATGTCATTAAAGGCGGCCGTACTGGTCAAAGAATTGTTCAAAATGGGCACAATGGCCACGGTGAACCAAGTGATCGACCAAGACACGGCGGTGCTATTGGTTGAAGAGCTGGGCCACAAGCCGGTGATCGTTGATGCAAATGCCATCGAGACCGCGTTGGAATCTGACATGGTGACTGCCCACGAAGGCGGTACGTTAGAAGCCCGTGCCCCAGTGGTGACCGTGATGGGTCACGTTGACCACGGCAAGACCTCGCTGCTGGACTACATTCGTAAAGCCAAGGTGGCGTCTGGTGAGGCGGGGGGTATTACCCAGCATATCGGTGCCTACCACGTTGAAACTGGCCACGGCATGATCACTTTCTTGGATACTCCCGGACACGCGGCGTTTACTGCGATGCGTGCCCGCGGTGCGACCAGTACCGATATCGTCATTCTTGTGGTGGCGGCAGACGACGGCGTGATGCCGCAAACCGAAGAGGCTATTCAGCACGCTAAAGCGGCGGGTGTGCCTTTGGTGGTGGCGGTCAACAAGATCGATAAAGAAACGGCGGATCCCGATCGCGTCAAGAATGAATTGGCGGCTAAGGATGTGATTCCAGAGGACTGGGGTGGTGATACACAGTTCATTCACGTCTCTGCGCATACCGGCCAAGGTATCGATGAGCTGTTGGATGCGGTGTTGCTACAGTCTGAAATGCTTGAGTTACAAGCGCCAAAAGATATTCCTGCCCAGGGTGTGGTTATTGAATCGCGTCTAGATAAAGGGCGTGGTGCGGTAGCTTCTGTGCTGGTTCAGCGCGGCACCTTGCGCAAAGGCGACATCGTCATTGCGGGTACGCAGTACGGTCGTATTCGCGCCATGCTCGATGAAAACGGCAAGCCTATTAATGAGGCGGGTCCTTCGATTCCGGTTGAAATTTTGGGTCTGGACGCATCGCCTAACGCGGGTGACTTGTTCGCCATTGTCGACAACGAAAAGCGTGCGCGTGAAATTGCCATGCACCGTCAAGAAAAGCTGCGCCAAGAAAAATTGTCGCGTCAGCAAGCGTCTAAATTGGAAAACATGTTTGCCAATATGGGTGCAGAAGAGAAGAAAACCCTCAACGTTGTGCTTAAAGCTGACGTGCGTGGTTCTCTGGAAGCGATTGTGGCGGCCTTGGCAGATATCGGCAACGAAGAAGTACAAGTGAACGTTGTCTCTGCGGGTGTCGGTGGTATTGCTGAAACCGATGTAAACCTGGCCTTGACCACGGGTTCCGTGGTGTTTGGTTTCAACGTGCGCGCGGATTCGGGCGCCAAGAAACTGGTCGAAGATGAGAGCATAGATATGCGCTACTACAGCGTGATCTATAACCTTCTCGACGACGTCAAAGATGCCTTGACGGGTATGTTGAGCCCAGAGCTACGCGAAGAAATCGTGGGTATCGCCGATGTTCGTGAGGTCTTTAAGTCGCCTAAGTTCGGTCAAGTGGCGGGCTGCTTGGTGGTCGAAGGTACCATCTATCGCAATAAGCCAATCCGCGTGTTGCGTGACGATGTGGTGATTTTTGAAGGCGAGCTGGAGTCATTGCGCCGCTTTAAAGACGACGCCAACGAAGTGCGTAGTGGTCTTGAGTGTGGTATCGGTGTTCGCAACTACGACGTTAAAGTCGGCGATAAGATCGAGGTATTCGATACTAAAGCCGTGGCGCGTAGTCTCTAATACCCTGCCCGGCGGAGAGCAATATGGCTGGCGACTATAGTCGTACCCAACGAGTGGCAGACTACCTTAAACGCGAGGTGGCTCTGATCATTCAAAACGAGATTCGCGACCCTCGCGTCGGTATTGCTAATATTACCGGCGCCGAGGTCAGTCGCGACCTCTCGCACGCTAAAATCTTTTTGACCTTCATGCAGGCGGAAAACGACGCCGAAGCCAAGGTGGCTGTCGATGTTTTGAATAAGGCGGCTGGCTTTATTCGCTCTTGCTTGGCCTCTGATAGCACCATGCGAACGGTACCTCGGCTGCGCTTCCACTACGATAGTTCGGTGGGGCATGGCCGTTATATGGAAGAGCTCATTCAGCGCGCTGTTGGCAGTTCTCCAAGCGAAGAAGACGGCGAGGCTTAGTGGCGCGCCGTCGCAAGGGCCGTCCAGTCAACGGCATCTTAGTCCTCGATAAACCCACAGGTATGTCTTCCAATGCGGCCTTGCAGGCAGCGCGTCGTTTGTTCGATGCGCAAAAGGCTGGCCATACGGGAGCCTTGGACCCTCTGGCCTCTGGCGTGCTGCCGGTGTGCTTTGGTGAGGCCACGAAGTTTTCTCAATATCTGCTCGATGCCGACAAGGCCTATCACAGTGTTTTCCGTTTAGGTGTTCACACCGCGAGTGGTGACGCCGAGGGCGACGAGCTGTCGCGTTGCGACGCCAGTCATATTGATCGACAGGCGATTGAAGCGGTGGCCGATGAGTTTCGTGGTGAGATCGAGCAGATTCCGTCGATGTATTCAGCCTTGAAGTTTCAGGGACAACCGCTTTATAAGTTGGCGAGAAAGGGCATAGAGGTCGAACGAAAATCGCGTCAGGTCACCATTCACGAATTGGCCTTAGGTGAATTCGTGGCGGGTGAGTTTCCTAGCCTGGCGGTGGATGTGCACTGCAGTAAAGGAACCTACATTCGCAGTATCGCCGAAGACCTTGGCGCGGCCTTGGGTGTTGGCGGGCACGTTGAAGTCTTGCGCCGCACCATGGCCGGACCGTTTAATTTAACGCAGGCGATTACCCTTGATGAACTACGCGACCTTTCTGAGCGCGAGGGTCCAGAGGCACTTGACGCCTTGCTGTTGCCTGTGGAAACCCCTGTCATGCATCTGCCAGAGGTCGCCATCAGTGCCGACCTGGGGCACTACTTTTTGCACGGCCAGCCGGTCATGAAATCGGCATTGCCAGAGGGCTTGTTGCGCGTCTATGTCGACGGTTTGGGTTTTGTCGGTTTGGGTGAGTGCAATGACGATGCCATGCTGGCGCCGCGACGACTTTTCCAATTCAGCGCTAATTAGCCTAAATCTCTAATAAATTTGTGCACTTAAGTGCAAAAGCGTATATAATTACGCGTCGAGTTTTATGGGCCGTGGGCCTATAGATCGATAAGGTAAAACAGACCTGTCTGTAAATATGCACGGGCAGGCCGTTTCATTCACGGTAAGTTATTCTTACCAAAGGCATATTGGAGTAAATATCATGGCATTATCAGCGGCAGAAAAAGCTAGCATTGTTAAAGATTATCAACAAGCTGAAGGTGACACTGGTTCACCAGAAGTACAAGTAGCCCTGTTGACTCACAACATCAACAAGCTGCAAGGTCACTTTAAAGATAATTCGCACGATCACCACTCTCGTCGTGGTCTGATCCGCATGGTTAACCAGCGTCGTAAGTTGCTGGATTACCTGAAAGGTAAAAACGTCTCGCGTTACACCGACCTGATCAAGCGTCTGGGTCTGCGTCGCTAAGGCACTCAAAGCCCGGCATGAACTGCCGGGCTTCATTTTTTTGGAGGAAACCCCGTGAAACCGGTTATCAAAACTTTTCAATACGGTAAGCACACTGTAACACTGGAAACGGGACGAATTGCACGCCAGGCAACAGGTGCTGTGCTAGTAAGCATGGATGACACTGCTGTCTTGTGTACTGTGGTAGGTGCCAAAAGCGCATCACCTGGTCAAGATTTTTTCCCTCTCTCTGTTCACTACATGGAACGTACCTACGCGGTAGGTAAAATTCCTGGTGGCTTCTTCAAGCGTGAAGGCCGCCCAAGTGAGAAGGAAACACTGACGAGTCGTTTGATCGACCGTCCTATTCGTCCACTGTTCCCCGAAGGCTTCAAAAACGAAGTTCAAGTCGTTTGCCAAGTCGTTTCGGCTAACAAAAATGTCGACCCCGATATCGCTGCCATGATTGGTACGTCAGCGGCGTTGGCAATCTCAGGCATCCCATTCGACGGCCCCATTGGCGCTGCTCGTGTTGGTTTCTCTGATACCCAGGGCTATTTGTTGAACCCCACCTACGAAGAGTTGAAATCTTCGCGTTTGGACATGGTGGTAGCGGGTACCAAAGAAGCGGTTCTGATGGTTGAGTCAGAAGCGGATGAGCTGACTGAAGATCAAATGTTGGGCGCGGTTCTTTTCGCCCACCAAGAAATGCAAGCCGTTGTTCAAGTCGTTGAAGAATTGGCCGCAGAAGTTGGCAAACCCCGTTGGGAGTGGTCAGCGGCTGAAGCCAATGCCACATTGGTTGAGGCACTGCGTACTCAGTTTGGCGCTAAAGTGGGCGAAGCCTACCGCATCACTGAAAAAGCGGCGCGTTACGACGCATTGGCAGCGATCAAAGAAGAAGCGGTTGCCGCTTTGGCGAGCGATGAAATCAGCGCGGATGACATCAAGTCTGAATTCAAAGATCTTGAAAAAACCACTGTTCGCCAGCGTATTTTGAATGGTGAGCCACGTATCGATGGTCGCGACGGCAAAACTGTCCGTGCGATTCATGTAGAAACTGGCGTGGTACCTAATGCTCACGGTTCAGCGCTGTTTACGCGTGGTGAAACCCAGGCTTTGGTTGTCACTACCCTGGGTAGCGCACGTGATGCTCAGATCATCGACGCCCTCGAAGGCGAGCGTCGCGATCCTTTCATGATGCACTATAACTTCCCTCCTTACTCAGTAGGTGAGTGTGGTCGTATGGGTGCTACCGGTCGTCGTGAGATTGGCCACGGTCGATTGGCACGTCGCGGCTTGTCAGCCATGCTACCTACCGAAGATCAATTCCCTTACACCATTCGCGTTGTGTCAGAGATTACTGAATCAAACGGTTCAAGCTCTATGGCTTCTGTGTGTGGCGGCAGTTTGGCACTGATGGATGCGGGTGTACCTATGCGCGCGCCAGTGGCCGGTATTGCCATGGGTCTGGTTAAAGAAGGCAACCAGTTTGCTGTGTTGACCGACATCTTGGGTGATGAAGATCACTTGGGCGATATGGACTTTAAAGTAGCCGGTACGTCTGAAGGTATCACTGCACTGCAGATGGATATCAAAATTCAGGGTATCAACGAGAAAATCATGGACGTAGCCTTGGCTCAAGCCCAGCAAGCGCGTCTGCACATCCTCGGTGAAATGAACCGTGTGATTAGTGCTTCTCGTGAAACGTTGTCGGCCAATGCGCCTTCAATGACCAGCTTCAAGATCGATGCTGACAAGATCCGTGATGTCATCGGTAAAGGTGGTGCGACTATCCGTAGCATTACTGAGCAAACCGGCGCGTCTGTGGATCTGGAAGACGACGGTACCGTTAAGGTATTCGGCTCTGACGCAGCATCGCGCGATGCGGCTGTCGACATGATTATGGCGATTACCGCTGAAGCTGAAGTTGGCGCTGTTTACACAGGTAAAGTTGCACGCATCGTTGATTTCGGTGCTTTCGTAACGATTCTGCCTGGTAAAGATGGCTTGCTGCACATTTCTCAGATCTCTCACGACCGCGTTGAGAACGTCGCTGACGTCCTCGAAGAAGGTCAGGATATCGAAGTTAAGGTGTTGGACGTCGATGCGCGTGGTCGTATCAAGTTGAGCGCTAAAGCCTTGATAGAGAAAGCTGATTCAGCAGAAGACGCTGACGAGGAAGATACCGAAGCCGCTGAGTAATTCGGCATAATTCGGTCTTGTACTCGATAGAAGGTCATAGTTTACTATGGCCTTTTTTTATGCGTGGAGTTTGGCCATGAATTTCAATAAAAGACTCGTTGTGCTGGTGTTAGCGTGCACGCCTTGGGCGGCTAGCGCCATTGAGATCGAAACGGTAACTGATCAATTGCAGCGACCTTGGTCGATCAGTGTGATCGATGATCAGCACGCGTTTGTGACAGAAAAAGAAGGCCGTTTACAACTCGTCAATCTTCAAACCGGTCAGCACCGTGAAATCGCAGGTATGCCAAGGGTTTATAGTGAAGGTCAGGCCGGATTGTTGGGTAGCGTGCTGCACCCTAACTTTGCCAGCAACGGCTGGTTGTATGTGTCTTATGCCAAGCCGCTCGATGGCGATAAGTCGACAACCGCCGTGATGCGTTTTACCTTTGATGGCGAAAAAATTGTCGATAGTGTGGCTATTTTTGAGGCGGTGATTGATAGCGACGTTAAGGGCCACTTTGGTAGCCGCCTGGTATTCGACAACGACGGCTACTTATTCATCACGCTAGGTGATCGTCGCAATCGTCCTAAGGTGCAGGATATGGCGCATCACAACGGCAAACTCATTCGCCTTCACGACGATGGGAGTATTCCCGACGACAATCCATTTATTTCGCAGGGTGACATTGCTAAACCGATTTACAGTTATGGACACCGCAATGTGCAGGGCTTGGCCCTTAGGTCCGATGGCACGCTTTGGAATAGCGAGCACGGTCCGCGAGGCGGCGATGAAATCAATCTGATCCGCCGCGGTGTGAACTACGGTTGGCCAGTGATTACCTATGGTAAAGAATACATTGGCGGCAGCATCGGTGAGGGTACCCATAAAGAGGGTATGGAACAGCCTGTGCACTACTATGTGCCATCGATCGCTACCTCAGATATGGTGTTCTATGATGGCCCCGAGTTTCCCGAATGGCAGGGTGATTTGTTGGTGACCTCCCTCGCCGGCAGTCATCTCAATCGCTTAACCTTTGACGGCGACCGCGTGATCGGCGAGCAGCGTCATCTAGAGGACCTCAAGGAGCGCCTGCGAGATATTGCACTGGATAGCAAAGGGCGTGTATTGCTCATCACTGATAGCGGTAAATTATTGCGACTGAGTAAGGGCAAGTAATTAGGATGTTGAGAGCTTGGGGGGCGGTCCTACTGTTACTGCTTAGTGTGCAGGCTTCAGCGCAGTTGCGTATTGCTTCAATTAATATGTGCGCGGACGAGCTGTTGTTGTTGCTGGCGCCGCCAGAGGCGATTGTTTCGCTCTCCTATCTCTCTCAGGATCCACAGTACTCTCGTTGGGTGGAGGCGGCAAAAGCTTATCCGCTTAACTATGCGGGGGCCGAAGAGATCCTTGCCTTGCAGCCGGATATCGTCCTCGCCGGTCAATACAGCGATCCCATGGTGTTGCGTTTGTTGCGCCAACAAGGCATGACGGTTTACCAAATGACCAGGCCAGCTAAGCTGTCGGCGATGTTTGACGAAGCACAGCACATTGGGCGCTTGCTTGGGCGAGAGGCGCAGGCAGAGCAGTTGGTGATGGGCTGGCAGCAGGCGATAGATCGCCTCACGGTGAAGCAGCAGATGGGCGCTATGCCCAGTATGGCATTGATTGGCCCGAACGGTTTTACCGAGGGCAAGGGAAGTCTGCGCGATCAAATGTTACAGCTTGCGGGCATCGTCAATCTGGCCACAGCGTTGGGTATCGAAGGTAACGGTGAGTTGAGCCTTGAGCAGCTGGTGGCAAATTCGCCCGATATGATCGCGATAGAAGACGGTACCGACAATCAGCATTCGCTTGCGCAGCGCCTTCTTAACCACCCCGCCATTGAAAAACTGGCGGCAACTCGAGTAAGGTTGCCCGCGAATCTTTGGACGTGCCCCGGGCCGAGTTATGTCGATGCCTTGGCCACCTTAACTAAGGCGAGAAATACGTGGCGACAATCACAGGTGGCGGCGCTTGAACAATAAGTCTTTATTCATCACGTTGGCCGGTTTAGCTGCACTGATGTTTTGGCATCTCTCTTTGGGGGGGAGCCAGTTGGATGTTATTGCCGCGCTACAGGCAGGGTGGCGAGGTGAGGGTAGTGCGGCCACCACGATTTTATACGACATCCGATTGCCAAGAATGTGGTTGGCGGTGTCGGTAGGCGCGGTACTGGGTTTGTCTGGCGCGGCGATGCAGAGTTTATTGCGTAATCCTCTGGCGGATCCTGGCTTGGTAGGGGTGAGTAATTTTGCTGCCCTGGGGGCAGTGGTCAGCCTCTATTTTGGATGGGCAGCCATGGCGTGGTGGGTACTACCACTCGGTGGCATGCTTGGAGCGTGTCTGGCGGTGGTCGCCATATTTGTGTTAGCGGGATTGCAAAGCAACGGACTGAGTTTGATTTTAGCTGGTGTGGCGGTCAACGCTCTGGCGGGTTCACTGATTGCCCTCGCGCTTAATTTTTCGGCGAATCCCTATGCGATGAGTGAAATCGTCTATTGGCTGTTGGGATCCTTTGCCAATCGCAGCGCTGTAGACGTCGCCATGGCGCTACCTTTTATGTTGTTGGGTGGCCTGGCGATTTTATTCAGTAAGCATTTTCTCGATGCGCTGAGCCTGGGTGAAGAGACCGCGCAGTCGCTTGGTTATTCCCTGTTACGTTACCGTGGCCTAGTGATTATCGGTGTTGCTCTTTCTGTCGGCGCCGCGGTGTCGGTGAGCGGCAATATTGGGTTTGTAGGCTTAGTTGTGCCGCATCTCATGCGCCCCTTGGTGAAACATCGTCCCAGTCATTTGCTCACGGTGAGTGCGCTGGCGGGGGCGGGGTTCATGTTGTTGGCCGATATTTTGGTGCAGCTGTTTGCCGTGGGCCAAGAGCTGAAACTGGGCGTTGTTACGGCGTTAGTGGGTGGGCCTTTCTTTCTCTGGCTGATTTGGCGTTTGCGGAGGTCCTATGTCTGATCCTGCAGTATTGTCGTGTCGCCAACTTGCATGGAAGGTAGCGGGCGCCCAGTTGTTGGGCGGTATTGATATCGATTTGGCGCCAGGCGAATTGGTCGCCGTGGTGGGCCCCAATGGGGCGGGCAAGAGTAGTTTATTAAAGGCATTGATGGGGTTGTTGCCGGACCTTGCGGGGGAGGTGGCGCTGTATGGTGAAACCCTAGCCAATATCCCTCTGCCGGTGCGCGCTAAGCGAGTGGCCTATATGCCTCAGCAGTCCCCCATTGCTTGGCCACTGACCGTAAGGCATACCGTTGAGCTCGGTCGTCTGCCGCACCTTGGATTCCGGAGGCGTCTGAATGAGGATGATAGACAAGCCATTGATGATGCATTGGGGATGGCGGATATCCATTATCTCGCTGAGCGTACCATCGATAACCTGTCGGGTGGCGAGCTTGCCAGAGTGATGCTGGCACGCCTTTTTGCGGGGCAGGCACCGATTATTTTGGCCGACGAGCCCATCGCCGCATTGGATCCCTACCATCAGCTTCATATCATGGAGTTGTTGCAGTTACATTGCCTACGAGGTGGTTCGGCCATGGTGGTAATGCACGATCTGACGCTCGCCGCTAGATTTTGCCAGCGTGTTATTGTCATGCAGTGTGGGCGTGTAGTGGCTGATGGCACGCCGCAAGAAGTGCTCAGTGATGCACTGTTAGCGGACGTTTACGGCGTGCGTGTCAAACGTAGCGAAGGTGAAATTATTCCTGTCGCCAGAGTCGATTAGCGATTGTCCTGTCGGACAACCCGTTGCTTTTCTCGGTTCCAGTCTTGCTCTTTCAATGTGGCGCGCTTGTCGTGTTGCTTTTTACCCTTGGCCAGGGCAATTTCTGCTTTGACTAAATGGTTTTTCCAATACAGCGCTGTGCAAACGCAGGTTAAGCCTTTGGCTTCGATGGCTAAAGCAATGCGCGATAATTCTTTGCCGTGAAGTAAAAGTTTGCGTGGCCTTGTCGGCTCGGTGACATAGTGTGTGCTGGCACTATTAAGCGGCGTAATATGTGCGCCGTACAAATAGGCTTCACCCTGGTGAAGCTGAACAAAGCTATCGACGAGCTGAATTTTTCCTTCGCGTAGGCTTTTCACTTCCCAACCTTGCAGAGACACGCCCGCCTCGAATTTATCTTCGATAAAGTAGTCGTGTTTCGCCTTCTTATTGAGAACGATGGTATTGCTTTGCGGTTTGGGTTTTTTCTTAGCCATGGCGGCATTATAAAGCAGACTGTGATTGGCTGCCTATGTGAATTCCACCCTGGGGCAATTTTTTGTTTTCGCTTGAGCCTTGTGACAAGTTGGCTGACAATAGACGTGAAACAAGGAGTCGCGATGAAACGACGGGCAAGTTCTGATCAGGGCATGTGGCGGCGCCAAATAACGTTTTTGTTGGCGTCCTCTGGCTGTGCCATTGGCCTAGGGAATATATGGAAGTTCCCCTATATCGCTGGAGAAAATGGCGGTGGTGCCTTTATTTTGATGTACCTGCTGTGCATTTTACTGGTGGGGGTTCCCATCTATATGGCCGAAACCGTGGTGGGTCATGAGACACGGCGCAACCCCGTGTCAGCCCTTTCCATCCTGGCAAAACAGGCCAATGTAAGCCAACGTTGGCGCTGGATCGGTGGCGTGGCCTGCGTCACAGGGCTCATTGTGCTCTCCTACTTCACTGTCGTGGCGGGGTGGAGTATCCACTATCTCACTAACGCTTTTGAGGGTACTTTTCAGAATGAAAGTGCCGTTGCTATCCGCAGTATTTTTATCGATCTACTCGCAGACCCCGCTGCCATGCTGCGCTACCAGTCGGTTTTTCTGGCTATCGTCATGGGTGTGGTGGCCTTAGGGGTGCGAGCGGGTCTCGGTGTGGCTGGGCACGTGATGCTGCCGGCGATGCTTTTGATGCTCGGGCTGCTTATTGCTTACAGTCACACCTTGGGTGACATGACCGCGGCAGTGGACTTTATGCTCACTTTTGATGTCTCGGCCTTAAACTGGAACAGTTTTATCATTGCCTTGGGGCACGCGTTTTTCTCATTAAGCATTGGTATGGGCGCCATGATGGCTTACGGTGCTTACATGCCTAAACGTACCTCAATACCGGTGATGGTCTTTTCCGTGGCTATTATCGATATCCTATTTGCTTTGTGTGCGGGGCTGGCGATATTCCCTATTGTGTTCGCCAGCGGACTTGAGCCCGGCGAAGGGCCTGGCTTAATGTTTGTTAGCCTGCCGGTGGCTTTTGGTAACATGTTGTACGGCAATATCATGGGGGCTGTCTTCTTTGGCTTGGTGTTGTTGGCGGCACTGACTTCGGCGGTTGCCCTCGTTGAGCCAGCCGTTGCCTGGTTAAATGAGCGTCGAGGGTTGCCAAGGCTAGTGGCAGTTATCCTGCTAGGTGCTGTGGTTTGGCTATTGAGCTTGCTGTCGATGTTTTCTTTCAATGTGTGGCGTGACGTGACGGTTGTGGGCAGCTTGTCAGTGTTTGAAACCCTCGATGCCCTGTCGGCAAATATCCTCTTGCCGGGCGGGGGTATCGCACTCGCTGTCTTTGTGGCTTGGCGTATGGATTTGAAAAAATTTGCCCATCGACGCTTCTTTTCCCTATGGATAGTGCTGCTTCGGTATGTCACCCCACCGGCAGTTTTGTTAATATTCATCACCACTCTTTTACAGCGCATGGTGTAATTCAACTTGTGAAAATAATTCAACGCAGCGCATTGCTGATGTACCCCGTAGAGCATCTTTACCGCCTGGTGAATGAGGTGGAAGCCTACCCATCGTTTATCGATGGCTGTGTGGGTGCCGAGGTATTCGAACGCAGTGAAACAGAGCTAAAGGCGCGCTTAGATTTGGCGAAGGCGGGTGTTAAGTTGAGTTTTACTACCCACAACACCATGCAGCCTAATGAACGCATCGTGCTGAATTTGGTGGACGGCCCATTCAAAGCTTTTCAAGGCGAATGGCGTTTTACCCGCTTGCAAGAAGCCGCCTGTAAGGTTGAATTCCAGCTGCAGTTTGAAATGAGTAATGCCTTGGTGGGTGCTGCGGTGGGTAAATTATTGGATAGCGTAAGTACCAATTTGGTTGACGCGCTGTGCCAGCGTGCAAAAACAGAGGCCGTGAAATGATTAGTGTTGAAGTTGCCTACGCCACACCGGCGTTGCAGAAAATAATCCAGATCTCGGTGGTGGAAGGAACGACTGCACGCCAGGCGGCGAGGCTATCAAATATTGTCGAGTTTTTCCCGGAGGCGGATATCGATAATGCGGCGATGGGTATCTTCGGAAAATCCGTAAAGGCCGACGAATACGAAGTGCGTGAAGGCGATCGCGTGGAAATTTACCGACCGTTGTTGATTGACCCCAAAGAGGTTAGGAAGGCGCGCGCTGCCAAAGTCAAAGCAGATAAAGCAGAGGCCTCGTAAGGCCGCGGCTGCAACATCGTTAGGGCTGCTGGGAGAGATTTATCGGCAGGCGCTTTCAGCACCAAGCATATTGCTCGGCTATTGTTGTGGGTTGGCCACCACGGGGTTGCTGTCTTCGTCCGTGGGTTTGTCGACGTTCTTATTCTTCAGTTGACCCTCAATCGAGACCAATTTATCACCGTCAAAGATGACCGCGATACGCTCTTCGATGAGGGTCTTTTTGCCGTGCTGGACTTGGAAAATGTAATCCCAGCGCTGATCGTTGAAGCTATCTGTCACCATGGGCGTGCCCATAATGAAGCGGACCTGGCGTTTGGTCATGCCAATCTCAAGCTGATCGAGCATGTCTTGTTTGACAATGTTGCCCTGAGGGACGCGCATCTTATATACGCCAGGGAAGCTGCAACCTGCAACTAATAAAGAGCCAGCTAGCACAAGCGCCATCAATCTAGTCATCGTCGATATCCATCAAAAAAATCGTTTGGGGATGATACAACATGCCCACCAGCACCGCTAATCATTGATCCCAAAAAAGCATAAAAAAGGCTGAAATTTGCTGTGCTTCCTTTTACACTGCAAAAAAACAGATGGGAATGAGAATGGATAACAATGAACTTCGAAAAGCTGGGTTGAAGGTCACTGCCCCTCGACTCAAAATTCTCGACGTCCTGCAAAGTGCGGGTGAAGATGCTCACATGAGTGCTGAGGATGTTTTTAAAACATTATTAGAGCAAGGTGAAGACGTTGGTCTGGCGACCGTTTATCGCGTCTTGACCCAGTTTGAGCAAGCGGGCTTGGTATCGCGCCACCACTTTGATAGTGGCTTGTCGGTATTTGAGCTATCGAGCGACGATCACCACGACCATATGGTGTGTACCGAAACCGGCCAAGTCGTCGAGTTTTACGACGAAATGATTGAAAAACTTCAGCACCAAATTGCCGAAAAGCACGGCTTTGAGCTTGTCGACCACAGCTTAGTGCTCTACGTCCGCCCCAAAAAATCTTAGTGCTGGATATTGAGCATGGCCTTGGCGTGTGCCACGGTCTGCTCTCCCACACTAATTCCGCCGATCATTCGTGCAATTTCAATAATTTTCTCTTCGTCATCTAGTTGCTGCAGCTGCGTGGTAGAGTTGTTGTCGTGCAACTGTTTGCTCACCACAATGTGTTGATGCCCCTTCACTGCCACTTGGGCTAAGTGGGTCACGCAAAGCACTTGGGTGTTGGCGCTTAATTGCCTTAGTAGATTCCCAACCACCTCGGCGACAGCCCCGCCAATGCCAACATCTACCTCGTCGAAAACCATCGTTGAAACGGAGGAGGTCTGTGCCACAATCACTTGTATGGCGAGGCTGATGCGACTTAATTCGCCACCTGAGGCAATTTTGGCCAGTGACCCTGGCGTTTGTCCGGGATGTGTGGCAATGGTGAATTCAACCTCTTCTGCACCGTGGGGGTGTGCCACGGCATCCATTTCGCGAAGCGCAACCTCGAAACGACAGCCTCGCATGGAAAGCGCCTGAAGTTGTTCGTTAACGCGTGAGCTCAGATTGGTTGCTGTTTTTTGGCGCGCTGAAGACAGTTCCTTGGCCAGTGCCTGATAGTGTTGAAGGGCTTGCTGATGTTGCATTTGGAGCGCTTCGATATTTCCACCGTCTCCCTCGAGGGTGCTAAGTTCACCCTCCAGTTGTTGCTGCAGGTTCATTAGGTCGAAGGCCTGTACGCGATGGCGGCGCGCCACTTGATAGATATCGTCAAGTCGAGCGTCTACTTGGGCGAGCCGCTCTGGGTCCATGTCAAAGTTGTCTATACGGTGCTGTAGCTCGTGGCTAGCTTCTTCGATTTGGATGCGCGCGCTTTCCAACATCTCATAAACGCTTTCTAATCCCGGATCATTTTCTACATTGTCTTGGATTAATCGGCACGCTTTGCCAATCATGTCGAGCGCGCCTTCACCGTCATCGTTGCGGCATACTGCTAGGGCACGTTGGTTGTTTTGCAGAATGTCACCGGCATTGCTCAGTTGTTTTAGCTCGCATTCGAGTAGATCAATTTCACCTTCTTGCAGTGCTAAATTGCGCAGCTCATCGACCTGGTAGGTCAACAGTTGCAGTTTGGCGCTGTACTCTTCTTCGTTGGCGAGGCGGGTATTGAGCTTATCGTCGATGTCGCGAAACGCTTTGGCGGCATGGCGAACCTGCTCGGCAAGTGCTTGATGCTTGCCAAAGCTGTCTAAAATAGGTCGATGATTGGCTTTTTTAAGCAGGGTTTGGTGCTCGTGCTGGCTGTGGATATCGATCAGCCATTCGCCTAGCTCTTGCATTTCTCGGGCGGTGACACTGCTGCCGTTTACAAAACCGCGAGAGCGTCCTTCCGCACTGACGACACGCCGCAACAGACATTCCTCGCTGTCGTCTAAAAGTTCGCGGCTGAGCAGCCACTCGCGGGCCTGTGGGATGCTGTGTACGTCGAAGCAGGCGGTGATTTCCGCCTGTTTGCAGCCGTTTCTCACTACGCCAGCGTCGGCTCGAGCGCCCAAGCATAGCGATAGGGCGTCTAGCATAATTGACTTACCGGCGCCTGTTTCGCCGGTGATCACCGTCATGCCGGCATCGAACTCTAGCTCGATATTTTCCGCGATAACAAAATCTTTGACGCTCAAATGTAGCAACATAACCGCCTCCCGCTTTCGACTAGTATATGTATATTTATACAGTATGCAAGAGGACCCTGAGTACAGTGATATTTTTTTACATCGCGCCCTTGAAATGTCCGTTGTTATCCCCACATAGCAGACATGGATATTTTTACATTCACCTCTGGCTGGAGATTACAAGGTGACAGAAGATAACAAGCAACACGACGACGCGCTCGACACAAACCACGACGAGCCTATGACTGAACAAGCTGCGGATGCGGGTATTGAATCCGAAGCGGCTACCTTACAGGCCGAATTAGAGGCGGTTCGCGAAGAGCTGGCTAACATGAAAGAGCACAGTCTGCGTGCGTTGGCCGAGGCGCAAAATATGAAACGCCGCGCCGAAATTGACGTGGAAAATGCCCGTAAATACGGCGCTGAAAAAATCATTTCGGAGCTGCTGCCGGTGGTCGACAATCTCGAGCGCGCACTGCAGGCGGCTGACGCTGATCTAGAGGGTGTCAAACCCGTTCTTGAAGGGGTTGAATTGACCCTCAAAGGCTTTGTTGAAGCCCTTGGCAAGAGCAATGTTGAAATTGTCGATCCCCATGGCGAGCCTTTCGATCCCGAAGCGCACCAAGCGATGTCGATGATTGAAAGCCCTGACGTAGAGCCCAACAGTGTTGTTGCGGTCATGCAAAAAGGCTACCGACTGAATGGCCGCTTGTTGCGTCCCGCCATGGTCATTGTGTCGAAATAGTAAAATTTTTTAAAAACCACACTTGAAATAAGAGAATTCAAACTTATATAGAGATCAACGGCAAGAAACACCGTCCCGGCACGATCCCGCCGAGATTCCGCGGTGAGCTGATTTGATTTAATTGGAGAAAACAATGGGTAAAATTATTGGTATTGACTTGGGCACCACAAACTCGTGTGTATCTGTACTCGAGAGTGGCAAAGCTAAGGTTATCGAAAATAGCGAAGGCGACCGCACGACTCCGTCGATTATCGCCTACACCGCTGACAATGAAATTCTGGTAGGTCAGTCGGCGAAGCGCCAAGCTGTGACCAACCCCACAAATACACTGTTCGCTGTTAAGCGTTTGATCGGCCGTCGTTTTAAAGACGATGTCGTTCAAAAAGACATCTCTATGGTGCCTTACAAAATCGTTGAGCACGACAATGGCGACGCGTGGGTCGAAGTAAAAGACAACAAGTTGTCGCCCCCACAAATTTCAGCCGAAGTGTTGAAGAAAATGAAAAAAACCGCCGAGGAATACCTGGGCGAGGAAGTGACCGAAGCGGTTGTAACTGTACCGGCTTACTTCAATGATTCACAGCGTCAAGCCACGAAAGACGCCGGTAAAATTGCGGGTCTGAACGTTCGTCGTATTATTAACGAGCCCACCGCGGCCGCGTTGGCTTACGGCATGGACAAAGCGCAAGGTGATCGCACTATCGCGGTATATGACTTGGGTGGTGGTACCTTCGATATCTCTATCATTGAAATCGCTGAAGTCGATGGCGAACACCAGTTCGAAGTACTGTCTACCAACGGTGACACTTTCTTGGGTGGTGAGGACTTTGACCTGCGTTTGATCGAATTCCTCGCGGCTGAGTTCAAGAAAGATAGCGGCATCGATTTACACAACGATCCACTGGCATTACAGCGTCTGAAAGAAGCCGCCGAGAAAGCGAAAATTGAACTGTCATCTTCACAGCAAACTGAGGTGAATTTGCCTTACATCACAGCTGACGCGACAGGTCCTAAGCACTTGGTAGTTAAATTGAGCCGCGCCAAGTTGGAATCCCTAGTAGAGGATTTGGTGACTCGCTCTCTGGAGCCTGTGCGCACAGCCTTAAAAGACGCTGGTTTGGCAACATCTGAAGTGGATGATGTCATCTTAGTAGGTGGTCAAACCCGTATGCCAATGGTACAGGCCAAGGTCGCTGAGTTCTTTGGTAAAGAACCTCGCCGTGACGTCAACCCCGACGAGGCAGTAGCGATGGGTGCGTCGATTCAAGGTGCGGTATTGGCCGGCGATGTTAAAGACGTTCTGTTGCTCGACGTAACACCTTTGACCTTGGGTATTGAGACCATGGGCGGCGTAGCGACGGCATTGATTGAGAAAAACACCACGATTCCTACTAAGAAATCGCAAGTGTTCTCAACCGCGGAAGACAACCAGTCAGCTGTTACCATTCACGTGGTACAGGGTGAGCGCAAGCAGGCGGCACAGAACAAATCATTGGGTCGCTTTGATTTAGCTGATATCCCCGCTGCACCTCGCGGTATGCCACAGATTGAGGTCACCTTTGACCTGAACGCTGACGGTATTTTGAATGTGTCGGCGAAAGATAAGGCCACCGGTAAAGAGCAGTCGATTCGCATCACCGCTTCTAGCGGTCTATCGGACGATGAAATCGAGAAGATGATTCGCGATGCCGAAGCCAACGCCGACGCGGATAAAGCATTTGAGGAAGTTGTGCAGGCGCGCAATACCTTGGAAGGCTTGATCCACGCGACCAAGAAAACCTTGGATGAAGCCGGCGACAAAGCGACGGAAGAAGAGAAGACGGCTATCAATGCAGCCTTAGAAGAAGCTGAAACGGCGGCGAAAGGTAACGACAAAGCAGCCATGGAAGCGGCAACCCAGAAACTGACCGAAGCGTCTGGTAGTTTGGCGCAGAAGATGTATGCCGAGCAGCAAGCACAGCAAGCTCAAGGTGCTGATGAGCAGCAAGCCGACAACGCGGCCGATGGCGATGTCGTCGACGCCGAGTTTGAAGAAGTGAAAGACGACAAGAAGTAATTCTGGCGTCGAGACACGGCTGGGGCCTTGTTCTATAATGCCCCATTCCGTCGTACTTTGAAGAACAGTGGAGGTTTGGCGAGCTCGTCAAGCCTCTTCTTTTTTCTGCCGATAGCAGTGAGATAGGTTAACAATACATGTCAAAACGTGATTACTACGAAGTCCTTGGGGTTAAAAAAGGCGTCGACGAAAAAGAGCTGAAAAAAGCCTATCGTCGAATAGCTATGAAGTACCACCCCGATCGCAACCCCGATGACCCCAATGCCGATGAGAAATTCAAAGAGGCAACTGAGGCCTACGAGGTGCTGTCAGACTCGCAGAAACGCGCTGCGTATGACCAGTTCGGCCACGCCGGTGTCAATCAGCAAGGCGGCGCAGGTGGCTTCGGCGACGGTGCTAACTTCAGCGATATTTTTGGCGATGTGTTCGGTGATATTTTTGGCGGTGGTCGTTCCGGTCGCCGCAGTGGTCCGCGCCGTGGTTCAGACCTTGCGTACACCCTGGAGCTAGACCTTGAAGAAGCCGTCAAGGGCACCACGGTCAAAATCAACGTGCCTCGCATGGCGCATTGCGATACCTGCGATGGCAGTGGTGCGAAGAAAGGTTCAACACCGGTCAACTGTAATACCTGTGGTGGTGTCGGCCAAGTGCGTATGCAGCAGGGATTCTTCTCTGTGCAGCAAACCTGTCCCACCTGTCGCGGCAAGGGTAAGATGATTACCGACCCCTGTAACAGTTGCCACGGTCAAGGCTTGGTGGAAGAGACGCGCAATCTGTCGGTCAAGGTGCCTGCGGGTGTCGATACTGGCGATCGTATTCGCTTGTCAGGTGAGGGTGAGGCCGGCCCAGAGGGTGGTCCAAATGGTGATTTGTTCGTGCAGGTCTCCGTGCGTGAGCACAAGATTTTCCAGCGCGACGGCAAGCATCTCTACTGTGAAGTACCCATTAGTTTCGCTGATGCGGCGCTGGGTGGTGAATTAGAAGTGCCGACGTTAGACGGCCGTGTTAAATTGAAGATCCCGGCTGAGACCCAAACCGGCAAATTGTTCCGCCTGCGCGGTAAGGGCGTCACCCCAGTGCGCGGTGGCAGCGTGGGTGATTTAATGTGTCGCGTGGTGGTGGAGACCCCCGTGAACCTGAGCAAGCGTCAACGCGAATTGTTGGAAGAATTCCAAACCACCCTCCAAGAGGGTGGTAAAAAGCAGTCACCGCAGAAGGATGGCTGGTTCGAGGGCGTAAAAAACTTCTTCGACGATATGAAGATATAAGCCCACATCGGGTCAAGGAAGCACTATGACAGTACGTATTGCAGTAACCGGCGCGGCGGGGCGCATGGGCAAAATGCTCATCGAGGCTATCCACGCCAATGATGGTGCGCAATTAACCGCCGCTATTGAACATCCCAGCAGCAGCCTTATTGGTGCCGATGCGGGTGAAGTGGCAGGTTTAGGTAAGTGTGGTGTCGCGATCGTCGATGACGCGGCCAACGTGCTGGCGGACTTCGACGTTATGATCGATTTCACTGCACCAGTAGCAACGGTTGCCAATGCGACGTTGTGTGCGCAGCATGGCAAGCGATTGATTATCGGCACGACGGGGTGTAGTGAAGCCGAACTGGCATCGATTAAGTCGAGTGCAGATCAAACCGCCATGATTATGGCGAGCAACTATTCCACTGGGGTGAACGTTTGCTTTAAGTTGATTAAAGAGGCAGCGGCGATCCTTGGTGACGACTACGATATCGAAATCGTGGAAGCCCACCACCGTCACAAGGTCGATTCTCCCTCGGGAACAGCGCTCAGCATGGGTGAAGCCGCCGCAGAGGGCGTTGGCCGTAACCTAAAAGATGTTGCCATTTACGGTCGTGAAGGTGTTATTGGCGCGCGCGATCGCGAAACTATTGGCTTTGCCACAGTGCGCGGTGGCGACGTTGTGGGTGATCACACGGTGATGTTCCTGGCCGATGGTGAGCGCATAGAGATCAGTCACAAAGCCAGCTCACGTATGGCCTTTGCTCGTGGCGCGGTACGCGCAGCAGTATGGATTGCGAGTGTAGAGCGAGGTATGTTCGATATGCAGGATGTGCTTGGCCTGAAATAGGGATTGAGGCGCCTCTGGCGCCTTTTTTGTATCTTAAATGCGTCAACTGCCGGCGCATTCCTCCCGTGCCGTCGTCCTTTTGGATGATATTCCGTGCTTTTTGGGGCCTGAAAACGGTTTCAATTCAGCGCGCTTATGACTCCCATAAAAAATCCGCATCTTGTCTGCACAAGGCTTGGTTTATAATGTCTCCATAACGCTACCAAGGAAAGGTGGTGACAATGAGTGAGGGATTACCTCCACGGGAAACAGAACCATTGGAGAACGACAATGGAAGATAAAGAATTGCACAAGTCTTTTTGGTTGCAAGAAGCTTGGCACATCGAACGCGAAGGCGTCCGTGCTGCCAATATGGGTAAGTCGGATCTCGATTGCCCCTACATGGGTGATTGGCGCGCAGATCTCTGGCGCGAAGGTCATCGCCAGGCGGCGCACCAAGCGTAAGCCATCGCCACGCTGTCAATGGCGTGGCATTTTCTCTATTGTTGATTATTCCGTTGTGTCGGTCGATGAATCCCTGCGCCATTGGTTGACAGCGGCGACGACTTTTCCCATAGTGCATGCCTAATTAATTACTGGATGCCATGCGTGAGTCAACCCCCATTATTTTCACGGCTGGTGACACCT
Source organism: Pseudomonadota bacterium (assembly GCA_041163785.1). GTDB lineage: Bacteria > Pseudomonadota > Gammaproteobacteria > Pseudomonadales > JAHEIH01 > JAHEIH01. The sequence continues at coordinate 6,456 of JBEAQQ010000176.1, read as the reverse complement.
GATCACCCAGATTTTGCATCGTTTTTAGCGATTTACAGCGAAGCCTTGCCACGCAGTTTTAGCGGTTAGTAAAGGAGACAATAGTGTTGCGAAAAGCGCTGCATAAGTGGCTATTTCAATGGACGGCGAGTAAGCCCTGCCGTTTGATCTACGTTGAAGACCGCCCCTATCTCGAGCGTTATTACCTTGGGCAGTTGTTCGGCTATATCTTTTATTTACACCGGTTTGTCTCCAGTGATCGCGAGCGCCACATTCACAACCACCCTTGGCAGAGCGGCTTTACCGTTGTCGTCTGTGGCAACTACCGTGAAGAGACGTTGGTGGATCTCTGCCCCACGGCGGGGGAGTCGGGTTGTGTCACCACCATCCGTACCCGGCGTTGGTTTGGCCGCGTCAATGGCAATACCTTTCACCGTATTCACGATGCGGCCCCTGGGACGTGGACCTTGTTTGCGCACACGCCCTTTTTGAAGGACAAGGGCTGGGGGTTTATGTCACAGTCAGAGAGTGACCCTTCGCAAACGGTATTTACTACCCATATTTCGCGTTCTAGCCGCCGCTGGTGGGAGACGCAGCCTGTAGGCGCTGAGATGCCTCGTCAGGCGGTCGATTTTTTCGCGCCCTAACTAGGTTAGGGGCGCATTTTCCACGATGGCCTGCATGGCGACATAAGTCGCCGTATTGGACATGTGCGGCAGGGTTGAAATCTTATCTGCCAGCACGCGGCGATAGTCGCTCATGCTGTGAGTCCGCACCTTTAAAAGATAATCGAAGTTGCCGGCGATCAAGTGCACCTGCTCGACCTCGGGGATGTTCTTCACCGCTTGGTTGAATTCTGCCAGTGCGCGCTCTCGCGTATCGTTTAGCTTAACTTCCACAAAGGCGATGTGATCCATCCCTAGTAGGATGGGGTCGAGTACAGCGCGATAGCCGCGGATGTAACCCTCACTTTCGAGGCGCCTCAGGCGAGTTTGGGTGGGTGATTTGGATAAGCCGATATGGTCGGCAAGTTCGGTCAAGCTAATGCGCCCTTGCGTGCTAATCACGCGTAAGATGGCGAGGTCAAACTTGTCGAGATCGATATTGGTTGTCCTGAATTTTTGATTCATGGCGAGATATTTTTCCGCATTTTTTAATATTGTCGGTACATTTTCCGCCAATATTGCGCTGTGGTCTAGTGCAAGGTGTCACACGTGGACACCGCGTCATTTTTATCTTGAGTGCACCCGTAAATCGCCCTAATATACTGTATGTTTGTACAGTATATTGAGAGGTGTGTGATGACAGTGTCGATCATGGGGCGCTGCGACAGTGTGGAGTGCCGGCAGGTTTTGCCTATGCCGCTGTATTTGGAGCGTGTATCCGCAGGGTTTCCATCGCCTGCGCAGGACTTTATTGAGAAAACACTCGACCTCAATGAGCTGTGTATCCAGCATCCGGCGGCGACGTTTTTTGTCAGAGTCGAGGGGGAGTCTATGCGCGATGCAGGGATTTACCCGGGGGATGTTTTAGTGGTGGATCGCAGTCTACACGCCGTGCATGGCGATATTGTGATTGCGAGTTTACAGGGCGAAATGACGGTCAAAGAGCTGTGTACTCGGCCGCGACTAGCACTGCGCGCACACAATGCGGCCTATCCCACCATTGCTATCGCCAACCCCGATGAATTCGAGGTGTTTGGTGTGGTGACGAACGTGGTGAGACCAATGCATCGAGGGCGCTAGCGTGTACGCCCTAGTCGACTGCAACAATTTTTACGCGGCCTGTGAGCGCTTATTCCGTCCTGACCTCAAGCATCGCCCCATTGTGGTGCTGTCGAACAACGATGGTTGTGTGGTGGCGCGTTCCTACGAAGCGAAGGCCTTGGGGATCAAAATGGGAGTGCCAATCTTCAAGGTCCGCGATGATATTCGCCGCCATAACATCCAGGTCTTTAGTTCAAATTACACGCTGTACGGCGATATATCCGCGCGGGTGATGTGCACGTTAGAGGCATTGGCACCTAGGGTCGAGGTGTATTCCATCGATGAGGCCTTTCTCGATTTGCACGGCGTGAGTCACTGCCGCGACGTGGTCGTTTTTGGCAGGGAGGTGCGCGAGCGCGTCTACCGTGATACGGGGATTACGGTGTGCGTGGGGGTAGGTCCCAGTAAAACGCTCGCCAAGTTAGCGAACTACGCTGCCAAGGCCTACCCCGCTACAGGAGGGGTGGTGGATTTGACCGATACCGCGCGACGTCAGCGATTAATGCATATCACGCCGGTAGATGAGGTGTGGGGTGTGGGGAGGCGCCTATCGGTGCGCTTGAACGATATGGGTATCCATACGGCCTTGCAGTTGGCGCATTACAATAAAAAGTCCCTGCGACGACACTTCTCGGTCGTGCTAGAGCGCACCGCGCGCGAGCTCAATGGGGAGGATTGCCTAGAGTTTGAGCAGGTGGCGGATCCGAAGCAGCAAATCATGTGCAGTCGCTCTTTTGGTGAGCGCATTGTGCGGGTCGAGGCGATGCGTGAAGCGGTGGCCAAGTATGTGGCCAATGCGGCGGCCAAACTGCGTGGCGAGCACCAACGCGCTCAAGCGCTGAGCGTGTTTATGCGCACCAGTATGTTTAATGCCAATGAGCCGCGTTACAGCCGTGCAGCAACCGTCAAATTGATGCGTCCCACCGATGATACCCGCGTACTCATGGCGAGTGCCCAGCACTTGGTTGGCCAGCTGTGGCGCGAGGGTTTCGCCTACGCCAAAGCGGGGGTTTTTCTGGGGGATTTTTATCCGCGCTACGTCTGGCAGCCCAGCTTGTTGGATGTGTTGGAGGTGGATCCGCGCGCAGACAAGCTGATGGCGACCATGGATGCTATTAACGCGAAACAGCGCGGTGCGGTGTTTTGGGCTCGACAAAACAACGGGACGCAATGGCGTATGAAACAGGATTTTTTGTCGCCAGCCTATACAACAGATTGGCGGCAGCTGCCGCGGGTGAGGTAGTCATGAAAAATAGTGTCGCGATGATTTTAGTCGTGTTGGCGTGGTGGTGGGTCGATATGCTGGATACGCCGTGGGTGAGGTTGGGCCGCGATGGCGTGTGTTATACCGCAGAGCACCCATCTTACAGCGACCTGCGCTACTATCAAAGTTATCCTACGCTAGCGGCGTGCCAGCGGGAGATTCCGCTGACAATAGCGGGTCGTTAATCCAGCCCTCTAGGGAGTCAACGCCAAGAGGTTGGCCGAAGCGCGGTGTACCCTGTTGAGCCGCCCATGCCGCTTGAATGGCGCAGAGTAAGGCATCCATGGCGTCGCCGCTGGGGTCGTCAATAACGTCGGGAGTTGCGTCTAAGCGCACGCCGTAATCTCGTAGTAGGTCATCACTTTGAAGATGGCGCCAAAGCGCTTCTCGGGCGTCGCGTTGCGCAGAGGATTGTTTGGCGGGATCGTCGTTCTTGTAAGCTTGTCGACCAATATAGCGTCGCGCCAATAGTGCGGGGTAGCATTCCAGTGCCACTCGAGAGTCCTCTGTGGGGCGCAGCCCAGGTAGGCAAATCGTGCTGCGTTGCAGGCGTGTCGCCCCTTCGAAAAGCATGAGTCCAACGGGGGTACCATAGAGTTTTTGTGGGCTAATAGCGCTGGCGAGTTTGTCTGCCCATCGCCGGTGCTCCTTGTCTCCGGGGGCACGCGTGGTTCGGTAGTGGTTGAGTTGCGTGCGAAAGGCTGCCCGATCCATATCGCCCAAAGCGGATATATAGGATTCCCAGCACAGTGGCCAGCCCATGGTTTCAATGAAGCGGCGGGCAAAACCGAAAGGGAAATCCATGCCGGCAAGCCATGGGCCTGGTGAGGTTAAAAAGGACTCGAACTCGCCGAGTGATGCCCAGCGCGATAGGCGTTCAACCCGAAGCGTGCTATCTTGCAATCGCGCGTGTAAGCAGGTGATGTGCTTGCGTCGAGTGGGGGTGCTGGTAAAGTCGATGCCAAAGATATCGATCATGCCAAGAAGTCCAATAATTCTAGTGTAAGCAGCTAATTCACTGCTAAAATTTTAACGAGCCCCACAAGTAAAATCAAAAGAGAAAAGGCCAGCGTCGCGTGAGTGAATCGTTTCAAGGTATTAAACGCTCTACCAAAAGCATCTTTGCAGTGCTAACGCTGCTGTGGGTGATGTTATTGGGTGTGGGGGCATACTACGGATACCAGCAGTTAGATGCGCCACCAGCGCGCCGCATGATGTTGGGCTTTATCGCCTTGGCAGCTCTGCTGTTGGTGGTAAGTATGGTCTTTGTTTATCGCCGTATTGTCTTGTCGTTTGCGGCCGTGGAAGACAGCGAGCAGCGCTACCGCGAGGCCAGCGAAGCCAAGACGCAGTTCTTGTCCAATATGAGCCACGAGTTGCGCACTCCACTCAACGGTATTTACGGTGTGCTGCAGATTCTTGCTGAAGAAAAAGGGCAGCCCAAACATCTGCAAAAGTTGACTCGCATTGCGCTAGAATCCACCGAGATGCTGACAACGTTGATTGGTAATGTGCTCGATCTCGCAAAAATTGAACGCCGCGAAGTGCATCTCGACAGTGATAATTTCATGATCAGCGATATGCTGGAAAGTTTTGAGCCGACCTTTCGTACTCTGGCAGAGAATAACCACACCCAGTGGTTGTTTGAAATAGCACCAGACTGCCACCTGCATTGGCGTGGCGACAGAATGCGCATTATGCAAATCATTAATAATATTGTGGGCAATGCGATCAAATTTTCTCCGCGTGCCAGCGTGCGATTTACGACAACGTCACACGACGATTATCTGTGCTTTGAGGTAGTAGATACCGGTATCGGTATGGATAAGGGGACCCTTAATCAACTCTTCGAGCGTTTCTCTCAGGGGGATAAAAGCCGTACTCGTGAATTCCAAGGAAGCGGTCTGGGTATGGCGATTTGCAAAGACCTCGTCGACCTGATGGATGGCAGTATCAAAGTAAAAAGCGAGGTGGGTGTTGGCACAGAGGTCGTTGTCGAGCTGCCCTTGAAACGTTTGACGGCACCGGTGGAACCACAGGTGGCAATCTTGCAGGCCATGGCGGATTTGACCACAGAAGATCTGGAAGAAGTGAGTGATTGGCGCGATAGCCACGTCTTATTAGTGGACGATGCCATTACTAATCTCTACGTACTAGAGGCCATGCTCAACGGAATGGTTAGGCGCGTCAGTATCGCTAGCAGCGGCATCGAGGCCCTAGAAATTCTCAATCACACCCATATCGATATTTTAGTCAGCGATATCAGTATGCCCGTGATGGATGGCATGCAGTTGTTAAAGCGTGTCAGAGACTACCAACCCCACACCCCGGCGATCGCCTTAACGGGGAATGTACTGAAAGAAGATATCGAAGAATATCTAGCCGCGGGATTTGATGAGGTGTTATCGAAACCGGTCCAACAAAGAGACCTACAGGCGGCCCTCGAAAAGGCCTTTATACTTGGTCAGGCGCAACGCCACGGCACGCTGTTTGCCGGTGTCGATAGCGGTACCATTCATTAGTAAGAGAAGCGTGCTGGGTAGGCTTGTCGAGAAGACAGGCCTACCCTTGCAGATTAACCGTCGCAGTGGCTGGGCAGGGTAATCACTAGGTCAGGAAGTGCCGTTTGTAGGGTAGTCACAGACGAGCAATCCACGCTGTTGGCGTCGGTTAAATTCAGCGATGTGAGAAGCGACAGCTCTACGAGCGCCGAGACATCGGTCACCGCGGTGCGGCTCAAATCTAAAGTCTTCAAGTTCGCATTTTGCGCCAAGCCGCTAATGTCACTCACCGATGTATCCGCCGCCTCTAAAATGGTGAGCTGTGCCATGTCAGCGAGGGCACTCAGATCGCTGTTAGCGGTATTGTTCATGACGAGTGTTTTTAGCAATACCATGCCGGTCAATGCGCTTAAATCGGTGGCGCTCGTGCCGTCGATGGCAAGATAGTTCAAACCAACCATATCTGTGACAGGGCTTAAGTCGCTGATGGGGTTGTTCGAAAGCCCCAGTGTGATCATATTTACATTGCCAGCAATCGCTGAAATATCGCTGATGTTGTTATTGCTTAAGTTGAGCAGCGACAAGGTCGTTAGGTCTTGCAGCGCGCTGATATCCGTGATGCTGTTGTCGCCTAAAAGCAATTGGCGCAAAGAAGTGCTGGTGGCGAGTACGCTAAGATCGTTCACTTGGTTACCGATCAAATCCAAATAGGACATCGCGGTCAAATCAGTGAGCGCTGTGAGGTTGCTAACAGCGTTATTGCGCAAGCTCAAACGCGCCATACTGGTAAGCGCGGCCAAGGGGCTAAGATCGCTGATGGTGTTATCGTCTGCATCTAGGCCAGTGAGATCAACTAAGGCAGCAAGGGGGCTCAAATCATTCACGTTGTTGTTGTTAATGCTCAATACGCTCAATGCCGTGGCGTCGGCTAGCGGGCTGATGTCGC
>JBEAQQ010000175.1:0-2844 GCA_041163785.1 Pseudomonadota bacterium | reverse complement strand
ACCTACGGCGTGATGAAAGGGCTGCGCCGTGCGGGCTTTGATGATTTCGGTATAGTGCAAGTCGATGCCCACGCCGATCTTCGCGATGCCTACGAAGGTGACAAGCTCAGTCACGCCTCGGTCATGAAACGCGCTGTTGACATGGGCATCCCACTTTTACAATTGGGTATTCGCGCTTTTTGTGAAGAAGAGGCCCAAACGCGAAAAGACTTCGGGGTTTATCACTACGACGCCGATGAATTAGTGCCGAACAACATCAGTGAGTTAGTCTTGCCTGAGGGCTTCCCTGAGAAGGTCTTTTTTACCCTGGATATCGACGGTATGGATCCCTCGGTTTTTCCTTCGACAGGAACACCGGTGCCAGGTGGTCTGGGCTGGTACCAAACCTTGGGTTTATTTGAATCACTGTGTAAGCAGAGAGAAGTGATCGGCTTTGATGTGGTTGAGTTTGCGCCGATCGAGGGCTTCCATGCCTACGATTTTGCAGCGTCGTTATTGACCTATAAGTTGATGGGGACGGTGCTAAAGCATCGTCGCTAGGCCTTTAGACGAGGTAGTGTTGCACTAGAAAGACCGTCCACACCACGGTGACCACAACCATGGCGAGAAGCACGGCCAGAGAGCCAAGATCTTTGGCGCGACCACTCAACTCGTGGTGCTCAAAGCCAATCCGATCCACGGTTGCTTCAATGGCGGAATTGAGAACTTCCACGGTGAGCAAAAACATGAGCGAAAACCACATGGCGAGACGCTCACCGATAGGGAGATCAACGGCGAGTAGGAAGAGGGTGCCAAGCACAAGTGTCCACACTTCAAGTCTGATGGCCTCTTCGTGCTTATAACCAGCAGCAAAGCCTTTACGTGAGTTTTGGAAGGCTTTAATGAGCCTCACTATACCTCGGTGGCCGGGTTTTCCTGATGGGGGGTTGCTCATGGTATTCTCGCTTTTACATCCTGGCGTTATTCGCCTTGTATCAGGTGTCTATATTACCTAGGATCCTCTTTGGAACCTAGAATAAATTCGGGAGATGGTTTTGTCTGATAAACAAAAACTCAGTCTGAGCAGTAAGATTTTTATCGGTTTGGCCGCGGGTATCGCGGTTGGTTGGGCGCTCTCTTTGGTGGGGGAACCCTCCTCAATCGACGTTTTGATCAACCTGCTTACCATTGTAAAGTCGTTGTTTGTCAATGCATTGAAAATGATGGTGGTGCCCTTGGTGTTGGTCTCACTGCTGTGCGGAACGGCATCGTTGAGTGATCCCAAACAACTTGGTGCCATTGGTGGTAAAGCCTTTGGTCTATACCTGGCAACAACGGCTATCGCCATTACAATGAGCTTAACGATCGCCTATTGGATAAGCCCAGGGGCGGGCTTGGAAAGCGCCGGAAGTAGTTATACTGGTGCTCAGCCCCAGCCTATAACGGCTGTTTTGGGTGGCTTGGTGGCCTCTAACCCAATACAGGCCATGGCAAGCGGCAACATGCTGCAAATTATTGTATTCGCCATTTTGATGGGCTTGGCAATGAGCGCCAGTGGCGACAGTGGCCGACGTGTTGCGGCGTTTTTTAACGATTTGAACGACGTCATACTCAAATTGGTCACTATTATCATGAATTTGGCGCCCTATGGCGTGTTCGCGATTATGACGCTTGTTGTTTATGACCTGGGTTTAGATGCTATCACTAAGCTGGCGACCTATTTTGTTTTAATGTTGTCCCTGTTGATACTGCATTTGGTCGTCACTTACCCTGCATTGTTGGTGGCTTTTGGGCTTAATCCTGTGGTTTTTCTGACCAAAATGCGTCCAGCCATGTTGTTTGCTTTTAGTACGTCGTCGAGCGCTGCCACATTGCCAGTTACCATGGAGGTGGTGCGTAAACGCTTGGGTGTGGGCCGAAGCACAGCCTCATTTGCGCTGCCGCTCGGCGCTACCATTAACATGGACGGTACCGCTATTATGCAGGGGGTTGCCACTATCTTTATTGCCAATATGGCGGGTGTCGATCTGCAATTCAGTCAGTTTGTGACCATTATTTTGATGGCGACGATGGCCTCGATTGGGACGGCGGCCGTGCCCTCGGCGGGTATGGTGACCTTGACCATGGTGTTGACCCAGGTGAATTTGCCCGCCGAGGCCATCGGGATGTTACTCGGCGTTGATCGTTTGCTGGATATGGTCCGTACCACTGTCAATGTCACGGGTGATGCTGCGGTGGCCACGGCGGTAGCTAAGCTGAACGGCGACATAGATCCCAGTATTTATTCTGACCCCGAGGCGGGTCAGTCCTTTGAAGATGATGAATTTGAACCCATTGAGGAGACTACCCTTGGCTGATTTACTGCTCACTCCCTTGCATGCGTTGCATGTTGAGCTTGGCGCACGTATGGTGCCGTTTGCTGGCTACGATATGCCCGTTCAATACCCCTTAGGTGTATTGAAAGAACACTTGCATACGCGTCAGTTTGCCGGCTTGTTCGACGTGTCTCACATGGGGCAATTGATTATTGAGGGTGAGGGCGCTGAACAGGCTCTGGAAGCCATCATTCCTGTTGATCTAAAATCACTGCCCGTGAACAAGCAAAGCTATGGATTGCTGTGCAATGCAGATGGCGGCATTTTGGATGATTTAATTATCACGCGCTGGGGGCATGATAAATTCTTTGTGGTTATCAATGCGGCCTGTGTCGATACCGATATTCCCCACATTAAAGCGCATTTGCCTGACTCTGTTGCAATGGAGTATTTACAGGGTCGCGGTCTGTTGGCGTTGCAGGGGCCTGCCGCCGGTAGCGTTTTGCAAGCACTGGCGCCCGATAGCGCTTCACTTACCTTCATGACAGGG
>JBEAQQ010000174.1:0-2594 GCA_041163785.1 Pseudomonadota bacterium | reverse complement strand
TCACGGTTTTCCCCGCCAATTTCCTCAATCGTCTCCAAACAATCCGAAGAAAAACCCGGGCAGATAACCTGTACCGATTTGACGCCTTGGCTGGGTAGCCCTTTAAGGGTGTCATCGGTCTAGGGTTGCAACCAGGGTTCGCGGCCGAAGCGGGACTGGAAGCTCGTCATGTATTCGCCCGCCGTTAACCCCAGTTTTTCAGCGACCAAGCGAGTGGTTTTGTGGCATTCGCAGTGGTAGGGATCACCTTGTTCCAAGTAGCGTTGTGGCATGCCGTGGTAAGACAAAATGAGTTTGTCGGCACGGCCGTGCTCCGCCCAATGGGCGCTAATGCTGGCAGCAATGGCGTCAATATAACCGGTGTTGTCGTGGTAGTGACTGACAAAACGGAAGTCAGGTAGCCAGCGGCGTTGTTTAAAATTGTCGGCGATGGCATCGAAGGTTGAGCCGGTAGTGGCCGCGCTGTATTGCGGGTAAAGAGGCAATACAATCAATTTGCGAACGCCGGCATTTGCCATACGATCGAGGGCGCTGTCGATACTCGGTTGTCCATATCGCATGGCAAAATCGACCATAATGTGATCGCCGTATTGCGCCTGCAGAACAGCGCGTAACTTATCGCTCTGATCCTGCGTGTGGAACAGGAGCGGCGAGCCGCGCTCGGTCCAAACCTCGCGATAGGCTTCCGCCGAACGCTTGGGGCGTACATTTAAAATAATACCGTTGAGAATCATCCACCAGAGAGGGCGGGGGACTTCCACCACGCGTGGGTCCCAAAGAAATTGTTTCAAGTAGGGGCGCAGCGCCTTTGCAGTGGGTGCCTGCGGTGTGCCTAGATTGGTGATCAAAACACCAACCTTGCTGGCCGTGGCGTGGGAATAGTTGGGAGAACCTTGGTAGCGCATAGGTGTCCTTGGCAATATTTTGATAATGGGCTTATACGCCCTAAAGTGTCGACTGGTTGAGAGTGTAGCGCAAACCGAGGGGCAAATTCAGCCCCGCGATGCGTTGATCGCGGACGCCGCCTCCGCTTCCCAGTCGTCGGGGGTGATGAAAAGCCGCGTGTGCTCTTGCCAAGAACCGTGATGTGTAGCGCTAGGTATAAGACTAGCAACCATCAGCGGTTGGTGCCTTTCCTCGAATGCTTTAGCCAGCATTTTATACAGCTGGCCGTGGTCCATGAAACCCTGGTCGCTATTCAACAAAAGCGGCGCGAGCCAATCGTGCCTGGGTACTACCATCCAGGTGTGGTTGCTCGCCATCGCGCTGAACGTTTGCAGTGTTAAGTGTTTGCCTCTCGTGTGATCGGAGTGAATATGTTCAGGGAGAGCGCAAGGGGCTTCCCCATAAAACAGCATACCGCCCACCGACACGACCTTCGTTACAGTGTTCACCCCAAATTTGGCAAGTGCGGCGCGCCCTGCGGGGGTATCTGATAATTGAATCTGATGATTCAATAAATGACGGGCTTTGAGATCAAAGCGGTCCTGTAACGAAGGCCCAAACCAAACGTCACCGCCAGCCGAGGGAAATGACAGGTAGTACTTGGTGGCTACTTCGATGTGATACACCTGCTGGGTTGGGTTATGTTGCACAATGAAATCGAACTCACCAAGCGTGCAGCCACCATCGCGAACGGCCACATTGTGGGCGATCAGCGTCACTTCGGGGTAGTGTTGTAAGAAATATTGCCAAAGCGCCTCGTGGTAGATGCCCAGTCGAGGCGAGCGCACATCGGCGAGGAACGCATCTAATATTTCAGGGGTGGATTGCTGTTCTTCTAACCAGGTTTCCAGCAAGCCAAAATCGAGAGGTAGCGAACCCGCTATGCCCGGAAAAGTCATTAACCGCGGTCCAAAAAGCGCATAAGCAAGATGCTTGAGTGGGCTAGAGTGTAGAGAGTCTATGCTTGTCATTGGGTTATTTTGTCACGAGCGCTTCGCGTTCGCGACCCACAGATAGTGTTTTTGTGGGTGACATTGCGAAGCTATTTATAAACGGGCGCGCCAGACATCCTGTCTGAGCACGCCCTGTCGCGTGTTCAACTGGCGCAAAATGTCATTTTGCTTGTTTCACTTCGCTCGCGCTCCGCGGGCTTCGCATCCTGCTCAGCTCTTTATAAACGAGCGTGTCAGGCTTCCTGTCTGAGCACGCCCTGTCGCTTGTTCAACTGGCGCAAAATGTCATTTTGCTTGTTTCACTTCGCTCGCGCTCCGCGGGCTTCGCATCCTGCGCAGCAATATATTGTGGGTGACATTGCGCAGCAATCGTCACAGAATTACCAAGTGATGAAGATTATGGAGTCAACATGCCAAACGCCCTTTGCCCGTGCGGCAGCCAAAAAGCCTTTAACGCTTGCTGCGGCCGGTTTTTGGATGCAGGTCAATTCGCCAAAACCCCCGAACAGTTAATGCGGTCTCGCTTCACGGCGTTTTTCTTGGGAGGTTATGGGCAATATTTAGTCGATACGTGGGCGCCTGAAAACAGGGGTGGGTTACAAGCCATCGATCTTAACCAAAGAGAGACCGAATGGTTGCGCTTAGAGATCATCCAGAAAAATCAAAAAGGCGATAAGGGTGACGTCGAGTTCAAAG
>JBEAQQ010000173.1:0-9460 GCA_041163785.1 Pseudomonadota bacterium | reverse complement strand
GTGAGGTGGAGCATGTGATGCGAACGCTGGCGGCGGAGTTGCCTCTCAAGCAGGCGGCGTCCTTGGCTTCGAAAATAACTGGTCATAAAAAGAATGCCTTATATCAATGGGGCTTGGATGTGCTCAAGACATAATGCTTGCATTCGCGGTGTCGGCTGATTAGACTGCTCTGCGAGTCGACTAGACAGTCGCTGCCTAACTTGTTAGGTGGAGGAAAGTCCGGGCTCCATAGGGTAGGGTGCCAGGTAACGCCTGGGGGGCGCGAGCCCACGACAAGTGCAACAGAGAGTAGACCGCCACCATTGTGTGGTAAGGGTGAAAGGGTGCGGTAAGAGCGCACCGCGCTTCTGGTAACAGTGAGCGGCAGGGTAAACTCCACCCGGAGCAAGACCAAATAGGCTTCCATTGGCGCGACCCGTGCTGGAAGCGGGTAGGTTGCTTGAGGCTTGCGGCGACGCAAGTCCTAGATGAATGACTGTCCAAGACAGAACCCGGCTTACTGTCGACTCAATTTCTTCCTTTTTCTCGTTTTCCCCCCATAAAACTTAAAGTATTACTTTAGGTTTGCTTCTTATTGCCTTGTATTCAAAGAAAATTCATTTCCCTTACTGGCTGTTTTGGGGCGTTTTCGTGCTTTTTCGATGCCTGTTCGACACATTTGCGGGCATTTTTAGCCTTGTGAAGCATTGACTTTTGACTTGCGGGACAGCATAGTGTCACGAAGTGGGAGAATGTGGCATAAAGTGTCGTTTCTCGAAATTAAAAGTCAAAAAGTGGGGAAGTCGTGTTTAGAGGCGTATCGCACATAAATTTAGATGCAAAGGGGCGGATGGCTATGCCAGCTAAATACCGCGACCGCGTTGCGTCTGAATTTGGTGGTCAGTTAGTGATGACCATTGATACCCAAACGCGCTGCCTGTTGCTCTATCCCTTGTCTACTTGGGAGGTGTTAGAGAGACAGATTCAAGAGCTTCCCTCTTTTGATCCTGCGGTGAAGCGCTTCCAGCGCTTGACTATTGGGTATGCAAGCGATCTTGAGTTGGATGGCAGTGGGCGTGTGCTGCTGCCCCCTGCCTTGCGTGATTACGCATCGCTAGATAAGAAGATTGTATTGGTTGGTCAGGGCAAAAAATTTGAGCTCTGGAGTGAAGAGGCGTGGATGTCGAGTCGTGAGGCTTGGCTGGCGGAAGAGGCTGAAGGAGATTTGTTGGCTTCGGATGCGCTCAAGAATTTGGCGATGTAATGACTGGTCACGTAACGGTCTTGTTGCATGAAGCGATTGAGGCGTTGGCGATCAAGCCGGATGGTTGCTATGTCGATGGCACGTTTGGTCGAGGTGGTCACAGTCGTTTGATTTTGCAGTCGCTCGGGCAAGAGGGGCGATTGATAGGGATTGACAAGGATCCCTTGGCAATTGCGGCGGGCGAGGCGTTGCGCGAAGAAGATGAGCGTTTTGATATTGCCCATGGATCTTTCGCTGATTTGCCAGCTGTATTGCAAGCGAGAGGTGTTCAGGCGGTCGATGGCATCTTGCTTGACTTGGGTGTGTCGTCGCCCCAGCTCGATGATGCGGAGCGTGGCTTTAGTCTTCAGAAAGACGGCCCGCTCGATATGCGCATGGATACCAGCGCGGGAGAAAGTGCCGCGCAGTGGATAAACCGGGAAAAAGAAGCCGAGCTGGTAAGGATTTTTAAAGCCTATGGCGAGGAGCGGTTTAGTAAGCGTATTGCAGCAGCTATCGTAAAAGAGAGGGTGGTTCGACCCTTCGAGAGTACGTTGCATTTAGCGAAGGTGGTAGCGGAAGCGCATCCGGCCTGGGAGAAGCACAAGCATCCGGCGACGCGTGTTTTTCAGGCGATACGTATCCATATCAATAATGAATTAGGGGATTTAGAGCGCGTCTTGCAGCAGTCATGTGCCGCGCTCAAGCAGGGCGGTCGATTGGTGGTGATTAGCTTTCACTCCTTGGAAGATCGCATGGTTAAGCAGTTCATGCGCCGTCAGCAGAAAGGCGATGAGTTGCCGCCAGGATTGCCGGTAAGAGAAGAGGCGCTCAATAAGACAATGCGCCTCATCGGTAAGGCGGTCATGGCTAGCGAGGCAGAGGTGGCAGTTAATGTTCGCTCTCGCAGCGCGGTGATGAGAACCGCAGAAAAGCTATAAAAATTGTTCTTGCCCATCTAGGGGTATGGCAGGGGTAGATGTGACGTATCGAGTGCAGTGGTTGCTTCTGATATTGGTGGTGATATCGGCGGTAGGTGTTGAGTACATGGCGCACCAAAGCCGAAGCCATTTCGGTGATCTACAGCGGCTGCTTCGCGAAGAAGAAGATCTTCGCGCGGATTGGGGGCGCCTTCATCTCGAGATGAGTACGTGGGGAGCCCACGCGCGGATCGAAAAATTGGCTAGGGATCGTTTGGTGATGGATGTCCCTAGTATGGAAAATATTGAGGTTATTTCGAAGTGATAAAAAACGCCACCAACGCCTTTGAATGGCGCTACTACCTACTGGGCTTTGCGCTCGTAGTGTTGTTTGCGCTGTTGATCGGTCGGTCGGCGTTGCTGCAGGTCATCGATACAGAGCGCGGTCACGATTTCCTTCAGCGGCAGGGGGATCTCCGCTCGGTGAGAAATTTGACCGTGCCGGCTACCCGCGGTGTCATTACAGATCGCAATGGCGATATCTTGGCGATGAGCACGCCGGTAGAGTCTATCTGGATCAATCCTCGCCATTTTGAGGTGACCGATAAGGCGGTGTCCGTTTTGGCGGCATTGGCAGGGGAGAGCGAAAAAGATTTTCGTCGCCGCTTGCAAAGAAATTCCCAGCAAAGCTTTATGTATGTCGCTCGCCAGATTAACCCTGAGCGCGCACGCCAGGTCATTTCGCATCGCTTTAAGGGCGTGCACTCGCAAACGGAATACAAGCGCTTCTACCCCGCGGGTGACGTTGTTTCTCAAATTATTGGTTTCACTGATATCGCGGATAAGGGGCAGGAGGCGATTGAGCTTGCCTACGATGGTGTGTTGGCGGGATCGCCCGGCAAGAAGCAGGTGCTGAAAGACTTGAATGGTAATGTCATTCGCGAGATTGCAGAGATAGAGGCGCCCAAACAAGGTGGTGATATTCGCTTGGCGTTGGATTTGCGTTTGCAGTACGTGGCGCAGCGTGAGTTGGCAGCAACGGTGGAAAAATTCGGCGCCAAGGCCGGCAGTGTTGTGTTGATTGATGTTAATACGGGTGAGTTATTGGCGATGGCAAACCAGCCGTCGTTTAACCCTAACAATCGCAGTAATATGAATATCAACTATGTTCGTAATCGTGCGATGACAGATATGTTTGAGCCTGGCTCGACAATCAAGCCGCTATCAATGGTGGCGGCATTGCGTAGCGGAAAATATACCCCGACGACGGTGGTGGATACGAATCCTGGCTATCTGCGCGTTGAGCGCAAAGTGTTCCCTGACCCAGTGAACTACGGTGTATTGAATGTGACCAAAATTCTGGCCAAATCCAGCCAGGTGGGTATGTCAAAGGTTGCGCTTGATATAGGTAACGAGCCCATTCGCCGCGTCTTGCTGGATTTGGGTTTTGGTCAATCAACCTACTCTGGTTTTCCGGGTGAAAGTTCGGGAAGTTTCCCTGTGTATGATCGCGAGCCGACTGGGATTGAAACGGCAACCATGTCGTTCGGCTATGGGTTTGCGGTGACACCGGTACAGTTGGCCTCAGCATATGCCACGCTGGCGAGTGGCGGAATAAAACGCCCCGTGTCTCTGCTTAAAGTGGATAAGAGTGTTGTAGAAGGTACCCGTGTCATTGAGGAATCGGTGGCGAGACAGGTCGTGAATATGCTGCGCGACGTGATTAAGCAGGGGGGCACGGGGACCAAAGCGGCAACGGAATTATATGGCGTCGCTGGAAAAACGGGCACGGCGCACAAGGTTGGCCCCGGGGGGTATGCGGACAGTCGGTATATGGCATTATTCGCCGGATTAGCACCGGTAGACAACCCGAGGATTGCCGCCGTCGTGGTGATAGACGAACCCGGCGGGGATAGTTATCACGGTGGACAGGTTGCAGCCCCAGTTTTTTCGAGAGTCGTTAATGACTCTCTTCGCATTTTAAACGTTAAACCAACGACGCTGTTGGCTGAGGATCAAACGGGGGGGCTAGCCTATGCTTACTAGTCTTCAGCAGTTTGTACCTGCCGCCTATATGCCTGGTTTTGCAGCGCCTGCACTATCTGATCTATTTGTCGATAGTCGTGAAGTTCAGCCAGGGGCTGGCTTTATCGCCTTGCGGGGGGCGCAATCAGATGGCCGCGAATATATTCAGGCGGCTTTTGAAAAGGGGGCTTTCATTGCCTTTGCTGATACTGATGGTATGGCCATTCCTTACGCCTGGCGTGAAAAAGTCATCAATATTCCAGAGTTGGAAGCGCGTGTTGCGTCGATGGCGGCAGAGTTTTATGGCCATCCCTCGTCGAGTATGGCCACCGTGGCGGTTACGGGTACCAATGGAAAAACCAGTGTGTCTTGCTTTGTGGCGGCTGCGCTAGGTAAGTTGCTAGGTCCTTGTGGTTATATCGGTACGCTCGGCTGGGGTATCGACGGTTTTGAGCCCTTGGTGAATACCACGCCAGATGTGGTATCGATGCACCGTATCATGGCGAAAATGAAAGCTGCATCAGCGCGCTCAACTGTATTTGAAGCCTCATCTATCGGTATCCATCAAGGCCGTATTGATGATGTTGTCGTCGATGTGGCGGTATTCACGAATTTGAGCAGAGATCACTTGGACTACCATGGCGACTTTGCGAGTTATGCAGCCGTGAAGCGTCAATTGTTTATGCGTCCTGGATTACAAGCGGCGGTGATCAATGTTGACGACACCATCGGTGCTGGATGGATCAAGGATATTCACGCCGATTGTCGAGTCATTACTTTCGGTGTGAGTCAGTCCGCAGATGTGATGCTATCCCGCGTTGAATATCGTCTAAACGGCACGGCAATGCAGTTGCAAACCCCTTGCGGCACGGTTGAGATAGATGTACCGGTCGTGGGTGAGTACAACGCGATGAATGTCATGGCGGCGTGTGCTGTTCTATGTCACTACACTAGCGACAGCCAGCAAATTACCCGCGCCCTGCAAGCCATCTCAGGTGTGCCAGGTCGCATGGAGCTAGTGGGCAATGGTGAGCCATCGGTCTTGGTTGACTATGCGCATACGCCGGATGGTCTTGAGAGCGCCTTGCAAGCCCTGCGCCCGCATTGTCGTGGTCGTCTCATCGTCGTCTTTGGCTGTGGTGGCGATAGGGATAAGGGTAAGCGTCCACAGATGGCCGCCGTGTGCGAGCGCTTGGCGGATGTGTTGGTGGTCACAAGTGATAACCCGCGCAGTGAGAATCCGCTAGATATCATACGAGATGTGTTGGCTGGTCTATCAGAAACGGCGCAACCCGTGGTTCAAGAAGATCGTCGCAAGGCGATTGGTCAAGCGATTGCACTGGCGAAGAAAGGTGATTGCGTTCTGATTGCTGGAAAGGGCCACGAAGACTATCAAATTATTGGTAATCAACGTCTCGACTTTGATGATCGACAAGTCGCGCAAGCCTTTTTAGCCGGAGGTGAGGCATGAAGCTTAACCTCTTTGCGGCTGATATCGCCGCTAGGTTGAATGGTCGCTTGATGGGCGAGAACGTCCACATTGATGGCCACTTAAATACGGATTCTCGCGCTATTGAGGCGGGTGATGTGTTTGTCGCGCTGCGTGGTGAACGCTTTGATGGGCACGACTATTTGGCGGATGTCGAGGCGGCGCAGGCTAATTTGCTCGTTGTGTCGGCGCCTTCTCCAAGTCGGAATGTCACGCAGATTGTTGTCGAGGATACCTTGCGTGCATACGGCCAGTTGGCCGGAATTGTGCGCGATCAATTCAGTGGAGCAGTTTTCGGTATCACTGGAAGTAGCGGTAAAACGTCTTGTAAAGAAATGTTGGTGTCTGTGCTGAGTGAGTGCGGCCGCGTCCATGCTACTCGTGCCAACTATAACAATGAAATTGGGGTGCCACTCACGTTGTCGACTATTGAAGACGGCGATGATTTTGCGGTCGTTGAAATGGGTGCAGGCAAGCCGGGTGATATTGCTTATTTGGTTGATTTTGCCCAACCCAATTACGCGCTTGTTACCAATGTCGGAGAAGCTCACCTTGCGTTGTTTGAGTCCGTGGAGCATATCGCCGCGACTAAAAAGCAAATTTATCGTGCCACGCCTGCCCTGCAAGGTGCCGCGATTAATGGTGATGACCCCGTCACATGTGCGTGGATTGATGAGTTAAAGACGCGAGATATTCGCGTTATGAGCTTTGGCTTGCAGGCGAGCAACGATGTTTATGCGAAAGATGTGTCACTTAGCATCAGTGGTTGCCAGTTTACGTTGTGCAGTCCGCAGGGGCAGGTAGCGGTTCAATTGTCGGTCCCAGGTTCTCACATGGTGATGAATGCTTGCGCGGTGGCGGCTATGGCATCAATGGCTGGCGTTGATTTGGCCGTTGTCGCCAAAGGACTTGCACAGTACCAACCAATGAAAGGGCGGCTTGCAACCGTATCGTTGGCGGGCATGACGCTGATTGATGATAGCTATAACGCCAATCCTCGGTCTATGTGCGCCGCCATCGATACGTTATCGCTCGCTAAAGGGCGCCGGGTATTGGTCGCTGGTGATATGGCGGAGTTGGGCGTCGAAAGTAATCGCTTACATACCATGGTGGGCCACTATGCTCAAAACAAAGTTGACGCATGGTTTAGTACGGGGTCAATGATGCGGTATGCGGCACAGGCGTACGGTGAGCGCGCAACTCATTGTGCAGATATGGCCGAGTTGAATGCGACGCTGTGCCACAAGTTGATGGCGGGGGATACCGTACTGATCAAGGGTTCGCGTAGTTCTGGTATGGAGCGTGTTGTGTCAGCGCTAGAACAATATTTTACAGAGGGGGCGGCGTAATGTTGCTTTGGTTGTCGGACTTACTTGCCAACTACGTAGGTGGCTTTGGTGTTTTCCAGTATTTGACGGTGCGCGGCATCATGGGAACCATCACTGCGCTGGTGCTGGCGCTGCTGTTAGGCCCTTCGATGATTCGGCATTTGAACTATCGCCAGATAGGCCAGGCGATTAGAGATGATGGCCCATCTAGCCACTTGGCGAAGTCAGGCACGCCTACTATGGGCGGAGCGCTCATTCTTGTGTCGATTATGCTCAGCACGCTGTTGTGGTCTGACTTGAGTAACCGCTATGTGTGGGTTGTTATGGGATCAACGGCCATATTCGGTGCCGTGGGTTGGGTGGATGACTACCGCAAGGTCATTGAGAAAAACCCGCGTGGTCTGCCTGCGCGCTGGAAGTATTTTTGGCAGTCGGTAGGCGGCTTGGGCGTTGCCTGTTTCCTCTACTCGACCGCGCAAAGCCCGGTAACCACAGGCCTGTATCTGCCATTTATTAATGGCATGGTTGTCGATATGGGAATTTTCTTTATCGTATTTGCCTACTTTGTGATCGTCGGGAGCAGTAACGCGGTCAATCTAACCGATGGCCTCGACGGCCTAGCGATCTTGCCTACCGTTTTGGTAGGTGGTGCGCTGGGGCTGATCGCCTACCTGTCTGGCAACATCAAATTTGCTGAATACCTGATGATTCCCTACGTGGCTGGAAGTGGCGAACTCATTGTCTTTAGTGCCTCGCTGGTGGGTGCCGGACTTGGTTTTCTCTGGTTTAACACCTATCCCGCCCAGGTGTTTATGGGTGATGTAGGCGCGCTGGCGCTCGGCGCTGCCTTGGGCACGTTGGCGGTTATCGTCAGGCACGAAGTCGTGTTGTTCATTATGGGAGGCATCTTTGTGCTCGAGACGGTCTCCGTGATTCTACAGGTGGCCTCTTTTAAATTGACGGGCAGGCGGATTTTTCGCATGGCACCTATCCACCACCACTTCGAGCTGAAGGGTTGGCCTGAGCCACGCGTTATTGTCCGCTTTTGGATTATTACCGTTATTTTGGTGTTGGTCGGTTTGGCGACCCTTAAAATTCGATAGGAGCAAGCGTTGAGCCTTATAGCTAGCGATAAAATGATTGGCATTGTCGGTTTGGGAAGAACCGGGATGTCGGCTGCGCGCTATTTGAAGGCTCAGGGGCAACGCTTCTTTGCGATAGAAGAAGATGAATCCTCTGCTGCTGTGACTTCGTTCAGAGCGGAATTCCCAGAGGTGGCTTTGTTAGTGGGACCGATGCGTGTCGACGATGTGCTTGCTGCCACAACATTGCTGGTTAGCCCAGGTGTGCCTTTGGACCGTCCTGCATTAGAAGCCGCTCGTGAGGCGGGCGTGGAAATTAGTTGCGACATCGATGTATTTGTCGATGCAGTTACCGCGCCCATCGTCGCGATAACTGGGTCGAATGCAAAAAGTACCGTCACCACTTTGGTGGGTGAGATGGCTAAGGCGGCTGGATTTCACGTGGGTGTTGGTGGAAATTTGGGTGTGCCTGTGTTAGAGCTTTTGCTAGAGAACGATCCGGCAAGCTACGAAATGTTTGTGCTAGAACTCTCGAGTTTCCAGCTAGAGAGAATGCAGCCCATGAAAGCTGAGGTCGCGACGGTATTGAATATCAGCCCCGACCACATGGATCGCTATCAAGGGCTGGCGCAATACCACGCTGCTAAGCACCGTGTTTATATGGGCTGCAGAAATGCGGTATTTAACCGTGGTGATGCGCTCACTACGCCCCTCTTGCCCAACGACACGAAAACATGGAGCTTTGGTCTGGATCGCCCGGATTTCAACGCTTTTGGCGTGGTTGAGCACGATGGTGAGCAGTTTTTAGCCTACCAGTTTGAAGAGCTAATGCCGCGTAATGATGTGCGCTTGCTCGGTAGTCACAACACAGAAAATGCACTGGCGGCGCTCGCTATTGGCAAAGCGGCGGGCATTCCCATGGCTGCGATGCTAAGTACCCTGCGGACCTTCTCTGGTTTGCCTCATCGCTGTGAGCGCGTAGCAGAGTTGGACGGTGTTGTATATATCAATGATTCTAAGGGTACCAATATCGGCGCGACACTCGCGGCGATTAAAGGTTTTGCTAGCCCTGTTGGCGACAATATTGTGCTGATCGCGGGTGGTGTAGGAAAGGGTGTGGATTTTGATCTACTAGCGTCGGGTATGGTCGCTACAAAGGCCGTGATCACCATCGGTCAAGATGGGTCCGCCATTGCCGCCTCGGTTAGCCAACAAGGTATTGCGACCTATCCTGCTGAAACTCTTGAATTAGCCGTAGAAAAGGCACGTGAGTTAGCCGAACGCGGTGATGTGGTGTTGTTCTCTCCCGCTTGTGCAAGTTTTGACATGTTCCAAAATTATGCCCACCGCGGTGAGTCATTTGCCCACATTGCACAGGGTTTAATGCGTGGGGG
>JBEAQQ010000172.1:0-10495 GCA_041163785.1 Pseudomonadota bacterium | reverse complement strand
TGATCTCATTGCCTTTAAAGTGTTTCTTTTCGGCTTCCATGAGTTTGCTCATGGCTTCAGGGTCTTTCAGTTCGGTTTGACCGTTGACATAATTCATACCGGATAGGATGCCACGAGAACCTAGCAACATCCCCGCAAGCACCAACTCCTTCACAGCATTAGCATTGGCTCCAGGCGTATTGAATACAACCACACCACGCTCGCTACAAGCATCGATGGGCACGTTATTCGTCCCGGCGCCGGCGCGAGCAATCGCTTTCACGGAATCACATATTTCTTCTATCTGCAATTTATGGCTGCGTAACAGAATAGCATCAGGAGTAGCACTATCACTCGACACTTCATACTTATCACGGCCAAATTTTTCCAGGCCGTTCACAGAAATACTATTGAATGTTTTAACTTTAAACACAGCAATGTCCTATTGAATAACGACGCTAGCGTTGGCACGCAAGCTCGCCTGATACGCATTTAATTCGGCACCGGCAGCGGCTTGTTGCAACAAGCCACGCAAGCCCTGTTGCTCAGCCTCAGATAGGCTCGCCAAGGTACCAGGGACAACATCACTCACTACCATGACAGCAATCCCCTGATAACCCATGGGCACACTGCCGTAGCCTTCGCCGTTAACGTTCAATGCAAAGGCAGCGGGAACGATACGCGGTGCGCGATTTTCGCGACGATTAACTGCTTCGAGGGTTTCTACCGTCAATGACTTCTCTTTAGCCAACGCCGCCAAACTTTCTCCACTACGCAGAGCCTCCAACAATTCATCTACCGAGGCCTGGAGTTCAGCTTGAGCGATCTTATTGCGCAAGGTCTGGCTAATTTCTAGTGCGACATCTTCAAGGGGACGTTGCACTGAAGGCATGTGCTGACTCACGCGAACCACCACAGACTGCTCAGGACTCAACTCGATGACCTCACTATTGAGTCCTTGCTCTATCAACTCGGCCGAAAAGGCGGCATTGAGCAGTTTTTCGTTCGCAAAAATACCTTCAGCACCTCGACGCGAGATCGCCTCAGAGGTTTGTAATGGCAACGACAATTCTTCTGCGGTATCCGCTAAGCCAACAGAGTTAAAGCTCAAATCAGCCAACTGCTCTAATGCCGCGATATATAAAGGTTCTGCTCTCACTGCGGTGAGCTGAGAAACAATATCGGCGCGGCGCTCAGCCAGTGTAGGCTTAGGCTGTTCTTCGAGTCGGATGAGCTTTATCAAGTGCACAGCGCCATCGGTTATGACCGGGTCAGACACCTCGTTTAGCTGCAACTTAGCCAACGCCTCTTCAAACGCCTCAGGGAAAATATCACCCGTCGTATCACCGAGATCGCCACCCTGCGATGCGGAAAACTCGTCTTCAGAATACTGTGCAGCCAATGCTGCAAAATCGCCACCCTCATCCAAGGTTTGCTTGATTTTTTGCAATTGCTCGACGGCCTCGGACTCACTGCGATCACTTAGGTCCAGCATAATATGCGCCGCACCGCGGCTTACCGACGCCGACATATTGTCCAGTTCGCGCTGGTATTCAGCCGCAATATCTTCCTCAGATATCGACACATCAAAATCGGCGCGATTGAGCAACACGTATTCTAACGTTACTTTTTCGTCCGTCATGAAGCGGGCGCCATTGTCAGAATAGTAGGCTTGAACCTCTTCTTCAGAGACGTTAGTGCTCGCCAGCACAGGTGCCAGCGGCAATGTCATATAACGCACGGTACGCGTCTCGCCAACAAAGCGTGCCGCCAAGGCGAGCTCTTCAGGGCTAATGAAACTAGATTGGCTAATGCCATCAACGAGTTGACGCAACTCTAAGTCGGCACGCAACAAATTTTTGTAACCCAGTGGCGTTAGACCATTCGCGGTCAACACACTACGGTATAGGTCGGGTGAAAACACACCTTCTAGCTGGAAGGCTTCAGTCTCAACGATATTGCGATCAAGAATATCATCTCCCACCGCCATACCTACGTCGGCAGCGGTCTGACGCATGATTTCTTGCGTAATCAATGACTCGAGCACGGGGCCGCGGATCATATCATCACTAATGGAGGTGGGATCAGCATTTTCACCCATTTGGCTAAGCATTCTGTTGCGTTGCACAGACATGGCACGCGCCAACTCTTGAATGGCAATGCCCTCGCCATTAACTTTTGCGGCGTCATCTGCGCCCGAGGAAAAAACTAACGATTCAATACCGAATAGGGCGAACGGAACAACGATAATGCCAACAATAATCTTGGCAACGGTGCCTTGCATGCTGTCTCTAAAAAACTGTAGCACAGGGGTACTCCACAGAAATCATCTTTTACAATCAAAAAAAAAGCGCATCATATGATGCGCTTCATGCCATCCGCGGCAATGGCGCGGATGACGCACAGACGCAGAACTTAGTTAACAGCGTCTTTCAGTGCTTTACCAGCTTTGAAGCTAGGTACTTTTGCCGCAGCAATCTGGATTTCAGCACCAGTTTGTGGGTTACGGCCTGTACGTGCAGCGCGTTCTTTAACACTGAAAGTACCGAAACCTACCAAAGACACTGAATCGCCACTTTTCAGAGCGCCAGTAACTGCTTCAACAACGGCGTCCAACGCACGGCCAGCTGAAGCTTTTGACAGGTCAGCAGATGCAGCAATCGCATCGATCAATTCAGATTTATTCACACTAAGTCCCTCATGGTTTTTTTGTTTGGATTTATGAGTATCAGTGCCCTCAAAGCCCCGAGAACACTGAACTGTCGACATTTATACCAAGTGGCTATCAAGCGGTCAAGCGCACTAATGCGTATTAATGCGGTTTTCTTCAGATTTATTGCCATTTTGCTCCGAATAACCCGCCATATACTCCTCTTCACTGAGTTCCTTGGGTTGTGACTCCAGTGCAATGGCCAAAACCTCGTCGATCCACTTAACAGGTACGATTTCAAGATCCGACTTAATGTTGTCTGGAATTTCCTTCAAATCACGCACATTTTCCTCGGGGATCACCACCGTTTTTATACCCCCGCGATGAGCGGCGAGCAATTTCTCTTTCAAACCACCTATCGCCAATACCTGGCCGCGCAGAGTAATTTCACCGGTCATAGCCACGTCGGAGCGTACAGGAATACCCGTAATAACAGACACCAACGCGGTACACATGCCAATACCCGCACTCGGGCCATCCTTGGGCGTTGCCCCCTCGGGAATATGGATGTGTATATCGTGTTTGTCGTGATAACAAGCTGTAATACCCAGTGCGCGAGAACGGCTGCGCACCACTGTGGTCGCCGCACGAATCGACTCCTGCATCACATCACCGAGAGAGCCTGTGTGAATATGGCGACCCTTGCCCACAACCGCCGCCGCCTCGATCGTTAATAATTCGCCCCCCACCTGCGTCCACGCGAGGCCCGTGACTTGGCCCACCTGGTTGGTTTCCTCAGCAAAATTGTGGCTGAACTTTCTCACCCCACAATAATCTTCAAGCATAGAAGCGTCTACCGCGGCCACCGGAGGCTTACCCAAGGCAGCATTTTTTACCGTTTTGCGGCAAATTTTGGCAATTTCACGCTCGAGATTACGCACCCCCGCTTCGCGGGTGTAGTAGCGAACCAAATCTCGAATCGCGGATTCATCAATGCACAATTCACCCTTTTTAAGGCCTGCATTTTTCTGTTGCTTAGGCTCCAGGTAGCGCTGCGCAATACTCACTTTTTCATCCTCGGTGTAACCCGGCAGGCGAATCACTTCCATACGATCCAACAACGGACCAGGAATATTCATTGAGTTGGCAGTACAGATGAACATCACCTCCGACAAATCGTAGTCCACCTCTAAATAGTGGTCAGCGAATGAGTGATTTTGCTCAGGATCCAACACCTCTAACAGCGCCGATGCGGGGTCACCGCGATGATCCATCCCCATCTTATCGATTTCATCAAGCAAGAAGAGTGGATTTTTCACGCCCACCTTGGATAGCTTTTGCACAATTTTACCCGGAAGCGAGCCTATGTAGGTACGACGGTGGCCGCGAATCTCGGCCTCATCGCGCACACCACCCAAAGCCATGCGAACAAACTTGCGGTTTGTCGCCTTGGCGATGGATTCACCCAGCGAGGTTTTACCCACCCCCGGCGGCCCTACCAAGCACAACACTGGACCTTTCAGTTTGCGAACGCGCTGCTGCACGGCGAGATACTCAAGAATGCGATCCTTGACCTCCTCCAGCCCAAAGTGATCTTCATTGAGAATCGTTTCGGCTCTTGGTAAGTCGTGGCGCACCTTACTGCGCTTTTTCCAGGGCACATTGGTCATCCAGTCCAGATAGGAGCGCACAACCGAAGCCTCCGCCGACATCGGTGACATCATTTTCAACTTGGCCAGCTCATTGTTGGCTTTTTCAGCCGCTTCACTGGACATGCCCGACTCAGTGATTTTGCGCTTGAACTCTTCTAGCTCATTCGGCGCATCGTCCATTTCACCCAATTCTTTTTGAATAGCCTTCATTTGCTCATTCAAGTAGTACTCGCGCTGGCTTTTCTCCATTTGCTTTTTGACGCGACCACGGATGCGTTTTTCCACCTGCATCAGATCGGCCTCGGTGTCCATTTTGGCACTCAAAAACGCATAGCGCTCTTGGGTGTCAGCCATTTCCAACACGGCCTGCTTGTCGACGACCGGCATCGCCATGTGAGCCGCCATGGTATCCACTAGGCGGCTGGGCTCATCCAACCCCACCAGCGATGACATTACTTCTGCGGGGACTTTCTTAGAGGTATTCACGTACTGCTCAAAAGCCGCTAAAGCCTCTTTGACAAAACCCTCGGCGGCCGCGTCTTCAATGTCGACACCCCGCAGTAGCGTGACATCGGCACGGAAATAACCATCGATCTCAGACATATTATCCAAGACGGCGCGATCCGCACCTTCCACCAAGACCTTCACCGTACCATCCGGCAGCTTGAGTAGCTGTAAAATATTCGCGACGGTGCCGATATCGTACACATCATCCGTGCTCGGCTCATCAAGCCCCGCATCACGCTGCGCGACAAGCAACACCTGCTTGCCAGACTGCATAGCCTGCTCAAGTGCAACAATGGATTTTTCACGCCCGACAAACAGCGGCACCACCATGTGTGGATAAACCACCACATCACGCAGCGGCAAAACGGGCAAATTGAGCGAAGAAGACATGTCGACCTCTCTTTGTTATGGGATTAACTGCGATGAAATGCAGTACTAAATACAATATTGGGGATGAAGGCGCGGAATTCAAGTTACCACGATGTAATACGTTAAAAAATAAAAAAGGGTGCCCAAGCACCCTTTTGTTACTACGATCCTAAGGAACAACGATTATTCGTCAGAAGCAGCCTTAGGTGTCTCGGCGGTTTCATACACCAACAAGGGTTCCGACTCGCCAGTAATCACACTTTCATCAACAATGACCTTACTGACATTTTCCTCTGAGGGTATGCGGTACATAGTCTCGAGCAAGACTGACTCGAGGATAGAACGCAGACCACGAGCACCGGTTTTCCTCTCCATCGCCTTACTGGCCACAGCGCGCAAACCATCCTCACGGAAGTCGATCTCAACATCGTCCATTTCGAACAGCTTGGCATACTGCTTAGTCAGCGAGTTTTTAGGCTCGGTCAAAATGCGCACCAACGCCTCTTCATCCAGCTCTTCCAGGGTGGCTATCACCGGCAAACGACCCACGAACTCAGGGATCAAACCATAGCGCACCAAATCTTCCGGCTCGAGGTCAAACAGTACTTCACCAAAGT
This sequence comes from Pseudomonadota bacterium, assembly GCA_041163785.1. Taxonomy (GTDB): domain Bacteria; phylum Pseudomonadota; class Gammaproteobacteria; order Pseudomonadales; family JAHEIH01; genus JAHEIH01. Next base: position 4,721 of record JBEAQQ010000172.1, on the reverse strand, counting down.
TTTTCTTGCTGTCTTTGCTCTTCACCTCGGCACCAAAACCGATACCACCCTTCTCAGAGCGATCGCGAATCACGCGATCGAGACCGGCGAACGCACCGCCGCAGATAAACAGGATATTCGAGGTGTCCACCTGCAGGAATTCCTGCTGGGGATGCTTGCGGCCGCCCTGGGGAGGCACAGCTGCCACAGTACCTTCGATCAGCTTCAACAATGCCTGCTGCACGCCCTCACCCGACACATCGCGGGTAATCGAAGGGTTGTCAGATTTGCGCGAAATCTTGTCGATTTCATCAATATAAACAATACCACGCTGCGCTTTATCGACATCGTAGTCACATTTTTGCAGCAGCTTCTGAATGATGTTTTCAACATCCTCACCCACGTAACCAGCTTCGGTCAGCGTCGTGGCATCAGCAATGGTGAAGGGAACATCCAATAAACGCGCCAAGGTCTCAGCCAACAGGGTTTTACCGCTTCCGGTTGGACCGACCAGCAAAATATTACTCTTGCCAAGCTCGACGGCATTGTCTTCTTTGTGGCTAGCTCCCCACGACAGGCGCTTGTAGTGGTTGTAAACAGCCACAGCCAAGACGCGCTTAGCACGGCTTTGACCAATAACATACTGGTCGAGAACATCACTTATCTCGGAGGGGGTCGGAAGCTTTTCAGCACCCTCTTCCGTTGCTGCTTCACGCACTTCTTCACGAATAATGTCGTTGCACAGATCAACGCATTCGTCGCAAATAAATACCGATGGACCGGCAATTAATTTGCGAACTTCGTGTTGGCTTTTGCCACAGAATGAGCAATAGAGCAGCTTGCCACCGTCTTTGCCACTTTCATCCGTCATGCTTTGTACCCTTCTTTTTCTATCATCCTAGTGGAATATGTAGACCGTCTTCAAGCAAAAAAATTCTAACTATTCTGCACCACGATGTGACAACACGCGATCGACCAAACCGTATTCGGCGGCCTGCGTCGCGCTCATAAAATTATCGCGCTCGGTATCGCGCTCGATCGTTTCAAGCGATTGGCCGGTGTGCTCCGCCATTAATCGATTCAGCTTGTCGCGAATAATCAAAATTTCTTTTGCCTGAATATCGATATCGGTCGCCTGGCCACGGGCACCGCCACTTGGCTGGTGAATCATCACGCGAGAATTGGGTAATGCAAAGCGCTTACCCGGTGTGCCACCACTTAGCAAAAAGGCACCCATTGACGCCGCCTGACCAATCACCATAGTGCTGATATCAGGTTTAATAAACTTCATGGTGTCATAGATCGCTAAACCTGCGGTGACCGAACCACCAGGCGAGTTAATGTACAGATGAATATCCTTATCGGGGTTTTCCGCCTCGAGGAACAGCAGCTGTGCGACCACCAAGTTAGCCATATGATCTTCCACAGGGCCCACCAGAAAGATGACGCGCTCTTTCAGCAAACGCGAGTAGATATCAAATGAGCGCTCACCACGAGCGGTTTGCTCGATGACCATAGGCACGAGACCAAGGTTGGTAATCGTGTCGTTACTTCCGTAATCCAAGGACATACAAAATCTCCAATACAAATAAAAAAGGCGGGTCATACCCGCCTCTTAGAGCCGGCGGCAACGTTACATTGTCACCCCGCTCGAATATTACCCTGAGGCTTATGCTTCAGGGTTCAATACGCCTTCATAGGTGCTAGCGGTTTCAACAACCTTAGCTTTTTCGAGCAAAATTTCAACTACTTGATCTTCCAAAACAGCTGATTCAATACCTTGAAGCTGTTCTTGGTTGCTGTAGTAGTAGTCAATCACTTCTTTGGGCTCTTGGTAAGTCGAGGCAATCTCTTCTACCATGGCGCGCACTTTATCTGCATCCGCAGTGAGTGATTGGCTCTTAACCACTTCGCTCAAAATCAAACCCAAGGCGACGCGGCGCTTAGCTTGATCCTGGAACATTTCGTTGGGCAACATATTAAGATCAACGTCCTGGCCGCCCATGCCGTACTGCTGCAACGCTTGACGCTTAAGTGCAACAATTTCGTTACTGATCAAGGAAGCGGGAATCTGCAGTGACTCGTGAGCCTCAACAACCTTATCTAAAACTGCAGTCTTAACACGCGACTTAATCGCGTTTTTCAGCTCGCGCTCCATATTGGCTTTGATTTCGCTGCGGAAAGTCTCTTCACCGCCCTCTTCAACGCCATACTTAGCGAAAAACTCTTCGTCGAGTTTGGGCAACTGTTGGCCCTCGACTTTGTGCAAGGTCACAGCGAACTGAACCGCCGCACCTTTCAATTCTTCCGCGTGGTAATCTTCGGGGAAGGTCAGCTCAAGGACTTTTTCTTCGCCTTTCTTCATGCCGACAATACCGTCTTCAAATCCAGGAATCATACGACCTGAGCCCAAAACCAATTGTTGGCCCTTGGCGCTACCACCGGCAAACTCTTCGCCGTCTTTAGTACCAACAAAGTCGATAGTGACTTGGTCGCCATCTTTCGCGGCGCGACGAGGCGCTTCTTTCCAAGTTGATTGCTGCTTGCGGAAGATGTCGATCATTTTCTCAACATCTTTATCTGTTACTTCGGCAACAGGCTTTTCAATTTTGACACCCTTGAGGTCGGCCACAGTCACTTCTGGGTAGATTTCAAAAGTTGCGACATACTCCAGATCTTTGCCCGCTTCAATTTGCTTAGCTTCAATCGAAGGCGCACCAGCAGGTTGCAGTTTTTCTTGGACCACGGCTTCGTAGAATGTCTGGTTGACAACTTCACCGATCACTTCCTGACGCACACCCTCACCAAAGCGTTGCTTAACTACTTTGAAGGGCACTTTGCCGGGGCGGAAACCATTCAAACGAACAGTTTTAGCGGCTTTTTTGAGACGTGCATCGACGTCTTGTTCAACACGTGCAGCGGGCACGCTAACAGTCAAACGACGCTCTAAACCTGAAGTCGTTTCAATTGAAACCTGCATGGAAATTCCTCTTATATTGCGGGTGACACTGTGCTGTTTACATCACATCGAGGTCGTTGGTGCGAAAGGAGAGACTCGAACTCTCACTCCTCTCGGAACTGGAACCTAAATCCAGCGCGTCTACCAATTTCGCCACTTTCGCTTATACGACCTTGCCAACAGTGCCTTTTTTGCTAAGTTAACCGGACGGGTTTGCCCCACCAGTCATTTAAAGGAGCGCAATTCTGCCACAAGCTGACGCCCCTTTCAACACAACAAAACAGTTAATTATTCAGTCAGGCAGGCGGGATCAAATTCATAACCACCGCAGAGCCAATCGCGCCACTCTCTCGCCGCCTCAAGATCATAGTTTTGCAAGACCGACAGCATCTCATCACGCACTAATGGTGACATAGACAACAAGCCTTCGCGCTGCACAATATCGGCATAGCGATGCCATACATTGGTAAAATCGTCACCCCAACGCTGCCTGGCGAATGTCTCGCAATCCTGTCGCGCCCCAACCTCATCCCCAGCAATGGCCTTGCGGGCGGCCGCCAATACCGGAAGCGACAACTCAAACTGATTCATCGGATTGATAAAAAAACTTTGGTAAGTGCCAGCCGGTAATGCTCGCGCCATCGCTGGCTGCACATGAAGATACTGACTGGTTAGGCGGCCATCATTGACAGGATAATTATCCCAAATAGCGGGCTTGCGCCCTAGAATAGCTTCCGCTAGTTGCGCGTCTCCCGCATTAAATCGCTGACTACACACCTCCGGCCCCGTCCAAAAACACTGTACGTCCGTCGGCAACTCGTTGGCTAGTCGCGACCAATAGTCCGCCGGGCGCTGACCAAACACTTTCTCAAGCACCGGATCAAGGCTGTAGTAAGTAGGACAAAAAATGAGGGTGCTCACATGACTGCGCTCGCGGATCAAACGCAGGGCCGACAGCTGTCGATCTAGCAGGCCGTCATCATCGCCGCGCATGTCGTCAAAAAACACACCCAGATGCCCCAATTCTAGCTGGTTCAGGCGTTCGATTTTCCACTCAAGTGCCGCTTGATCAGCCTCACTGTAATCCAGAACCGAAAGCCCCACTCCGAATGAGAGCGACAGGGATTGTGATAGGCTGGATAAGGCCTCTATCTCAGCAAATACCTCGCTGGGCCAGTCATCGCGCCAGCGCTTCCGTAAAAAGGGATCCCCTTTGGGAGCATAGAGGTAAACATTACACCCAAAATCCGGCAGTAAACGCAACAATGACTGACGTTGAGACCAAGACCACTGGCGGCCATAAAACCCTTCGATCACCCCAAACAGGGAGGACACTAGGCCACCTGCGCGGGGACACCGCTGTGAAAACGAAACTCCGCGTCCTCGCTTTGTACCAACTCCGCCTCTACACAACGAAAATGGGCCACGCGGGCATCGATAGAGGCGCCCGTGTAGGCTTCGGCAAGCGCCAAATAATCGCCGAAATGGCGCGATTCCGACTTCAACAGCGACACATAAAAGTCAGCCACCATAGAGGGCAGATTGGGAGCGAGCTTGGCGAAACGCTCACAGGAACGCGCCTCGATAAATGCGCCGATGATGAGTTTGTCGACAAGGGCCTGGGGCTCGCGCTTATCCGCAGCCGCTATCATACCCGTCGCATACCGAGAGGCGGGAACCGCCACATAGGGTAGCGACAACTTCTTCATGATATTGAGCACCTGTTCGAAGTGCCGCAACTCTTCTCGCGCCAACCTCGATAGCTTGTGCAGCATCGATGCCT
>JBEAQQ010000171.1:0-9781 GCA_041163785.1 Pseudomonadota bacterium | reverse complement strand
CGATGATCTCGGCCTACCGCATGGTGATGGGTTACCGTGCCTCCCAACTGCGCCACTAACTCCATGGAGCGCTGCTTAATTTGCGTCCAAATTTGCAGGGCATTAGTAAGGTCGCCGTGCTCATCTCCCACGGCGTAGAATGTGAAATACGGTGCCGGGCCATCAGGGTAAACATGGGTAAAGCGACACGACAACGCGTATTCGCGCTGTGTCAGCTCGGCGATGGTGTCGCCCAACCCTTGCACAATGCCTTGATAAAACGCCGGGAATTTATCCCAGGTAATGGCGGTTTCAAAGGTATCGGCGATCACACCATAAGCCGTTAATTCATTGCGCCAATACGGCATTCGGATGAAGGCGTTGCGCCAGCTCTCGGCGGCATTGGCACCCGTATCGGCATGGCTCGCATTACTCTGCACTCCCTCAGGGCTTAATCGGCCGCCATGGCGTTGAGCAATCTCTAAGCCAATGTCCATCCAGTGGTCAACGCTGTGGTGGGCTGATTCAAAACCCAACACCAGCAACGCGCAAGGCTCATCGTCGACGCGATTCAGCGCCACTTCCATCTCGTCGAGCACCCGGCAATTGCTCGGATACAATCCTGCTTGAGAAATCTCCCGAACAGCCTCTGCCGCTTGCATCATGTTGTTAAAACGAAGACTCGCCGTACTGCGCCACTGTGGGCGCTGCTGCAGACGCAACCAAGCCTCGGTGAGAATGCCAAACACGCCCTCTGATCCACACACAAGACGATCCCCAGAGGGGCCAGCCCCCGATCCTGGCAGAGGACGCGTTTCAAAACTGCCCGCGGGAGTCACCATGCGCGTTGCTTCAACTAAGTCGTCGATGTGGGTATAGCCGGTAGCAAAGTGCCCACCTGCACGGGTCACCACCATGCCTCCCACCGTGACAAAGGGGAAGCTTTGCGGGTAGTGACGCAGGGTTAAGCCATGTGGCTTCAAGGCCGCTTCGAGCGCTGGCCCCATCATACCCGCCTGCACCTTGGCGCGTCGTCCCACACTATCCACCTCGAGGAGTTGGTCGAAGTTTTCCATATCGACACTGATGCTAGCGCGATAGTGAGCACCTACATCTGGCTCGACGCCACCACAGACGCTGGTACCGCCACCAAATGGAATTAGGGCGATACCCTGTGCCGCGGCGTACTCATAGAGTTGCTGTAGGTCTGCTTCATCGCGGGGAAACGCGACACCGTCTGGCGCGTTGGGCAACTGCCTTAAATACATACGCGCCATGTCAGCGTAAGATTTACCATAGGCGTGGACGAGGCGGTCGTAGGGGTAGGTAGAGACAAACTCAAGCAGGGTTTCCGGTAACGTCAAACGCGAAGGCGGTAGTGGAATATCATCGACCGAGGGCGGTTCAATCGGGGCCTGTTGGTGCTGTTTGAAGCGCTCAGCAATGCCTCGAATCATCGCCGACTCTTCCTGAGTCAAATGCTCGTCGGCATAGCCCCAGCCCCAAAAGCGCTTGGTACGGCGTTTTGAAAGAGTTTCCGCTGCCATGATCGTCTCCCTGTTATGTCATGACAACATAACAGAGCAACGATCAGGCACACGGGTCATTTAAGGCAAGATGCCTAGAAGCGGTAAGTCACCTTGGCCCAAACTGCGCGGCCGGGTTCTGGCACGCGTGGCAAGGTTTCGAAGCCGCTGATTGCAGCGGTATTGGTGCTCAAAAACTCTTGGTAGGTTTTGTCGGTGACATTGTCGACACCGGCATCTAACGACCATTGCTGCCACTGGCGCGAGGCACTTACCGAGAGGGTACTAAAGCCTTGGCTTGGTCCGGTGTCCAATGCCACGATGGTACCTTCGTTAAGTGCGTAGCGACTTTGCGCGGCTACCGCCCGCCACATACCAGCCAACGTCCAATCGTTTAAGACATATTCCGCCGACAGTTTTAGTTCTGCCGGAGCCACTTGCGGAAGGTAGTGTTCGTCGGTCACATTGCTGCCGCGTGACACTGACAAACTCGCACGCAGGGCTAATGCTTCTACAGGTTTTAACTCACCCCCTATCTCACCCCCCCATACGCGGGCTTCTATATTGCGAACTTGCTCGGGCATCATGCCGCTAATTTGTGTTATCAACAAATAATCGTCGATCTTGCCAAGATAGGCCGACGCTGACATCTGCCAATGTGTGCCACTCGCCAAAACGCCCACATCCCATTGTTTGAGGTTCTCGCTGCCAGCATAAAGCGCCGACGCACTGTTGGGGGTAGAGCGCGCTTTACCAAATAGCTCCCAATAGTCAGGGAAACGGTTGCCCTGTCCATAGCCAAGGTAGGCCTGTATACCATTACCGTGGTACTCAATACGGCTAAAGCCACTGTTCAGGTTCTCGTCTCGCACTTCACCAAACGTGGGGTTGGGCGACATGGTCATAGGGTTGGGCATCAACATCTTGCGCTGGTCTTGCGCTTGCCATGCATCGCGACGCAGGCCGCCGAACCACCACCAATCTGGAGATAGCTGCACATCAACCTCGGCAAACATGCCGCGCTGTTTAAAATAACCGTCGTCCAATAAAGGCTTGGTGTTATACGGCTGGCTGTATTCCAACATCGACATACGAATAGCGTGTTGATTCTGGCTGGCGTCGACACCAAGTCGCATGGCCACGCTGTCACTCGGCTCAAGGGTCAGCTCTAAGCGACCACTGTCAGTTTCACGAGTTGGATTCATCGCCGCTGGCTCTGGGCGCATCATGCTCGAGGTAAAATCACGCAGACTGTAATTATCCATCACGTGATCAATATCGGCCTGCTGCACCGTGAACTCTACACTGTTCTGCCACGCGACAGGCAGTTCCGTCACCCAGCGCAACTGCCACTGCTGGCGGTCAAAACGCACACCATCCATACTGCGGTCAGCGTAAGCCGCCTCGCCCATCGACTGGGTCAAGCTCAGCGATAACTGGTTTACCTCACCTCGATAGCCGAGTTCAGAATTGAAACTTTGGCGGTCGTAGCGACTGTTCACCTCGTGGCCGTCGCCATCGCGGTAATTGTCAGACTCACCAGTACTGGCGCGGAAACGTCCATAGTAACCCGCCGCCGCGTACTGCGCATCGAGGTTCATCTCGCGCTTACCAAAGCTCCCTAGCGTCATACCCGCTTGGCCGTGCAGACCGTCGACTAAGCGCTCGCTGTGGTCACGCTCAAACCGAACGGTTGCGGCAGCAGGCAAATATCGTGTGGACTGGGGGCCTTTCACAATGACCATGCGATCATAATTTTGTGGGGTAATGTAGGCTGTCGGTGGATCCATACGGCTACCGCAACCGCCCAACAGCATCCCATCGTCGTTGACGATGGTCAGCCGAGACGCCGCCATACCACGGAAGGATGGATCACCACCGCTACCGCCTTTACGAACTACCGAAAACCCCGGCAACTGCTTGAGATACTCGGCACCATCGTGGGCTGGGGCGGGCTGGCGAAGTTGTTTAGGATCAACCCTGAGCGTCGACGCTTCACTCATGACAATGCCCGTCACGACAACGGTTTCAATGGCTTTTTCTTGTTCTGGCATTTGTGCCAAGGCAGCAGGTGCCACCACCAAGCAGGCGATGCTGCTCGCTATCAATGTGTTCTTCACAACATTCTCCTTGAATCGGTTAAAAATTTACGCGATCAAGAAAATGGGCGGGGCACGTGAGGTATAGGCAATTAGCAACGCCAAAGAAGGCGCGGTAATAGCTGGGGTGAATTGTTCTTCCTTGACGAAGGCCATCGCCAATATGGGAAGATCAGTGAGCAATGATTGATCGAGTTGTAGCCAACCCAGCAGACACGTGGGCGTGTGTTCGTCGCTCTCTGCAGGGGTTTCAACGGGAGCATCGATGAAAACAAAATCCCCGTTCGCCGCTGTCGCCGACAATGAGATCCAACGATACGTGGTGCCAGTACAAACCAATAACTGGTCTTCATTGGCCGTTTCTTGCAGGGCAACGCGTGACGCACTCGCCATCCAAGGTGTCAACGCCACCTGGAGTGCAAACATCACGATGAGAAAATAACGCCCGAACATAGAACACCTTGTTAGTTTTGGGGCATTATATCAGTTTGTTCTAATCCGTGTTGTCTGTTTTTTTGATACTACACAAAGTGGCGGTGACTAAGGCGTCACCGCGCACAGAAAATAACTACAGGGTTGCCATTACCGCGTGCAGCGCCAAGGCGAGCATGCAGACAGAAGATAGGGCAAACAACACGAAACGCACGGCAATAATATTAAATAACACCTGCCAGATGCTGTGTGCAATGCGCAAACCGGTATAGGCCCACGCCAAGTAAAGATTGATGGTTTCGCCAGGGCTTACCAAGGCCAAAATAATGACCACCGGGTAGAAAATGGTAGGCTGTTCCATCAAGTGGGTATAGTTGTGAGAAAACCAATTCACCTTGCTCGGCAAATTGGGTTCGATATCCACATAACGACCACCGGGTTCGGCCTTGGTGAGATCCACCCCAATCGCCTTAAACGCGGGAAGACGTTTCGCGGTCATCCAAAACATCACAATCATGCTCCACAGTGCTAATACAGCAGCAGGAGCTAACATATTTATATCAACGGTCAGATTGGCTAAATTCATTGTTATTTTCCTTATTTAAGAATGAGTGCAACGCTTATCGCGATACACATGGTAATGGTTATTGGGCGAATCAGTTGTGCCCCGCGAGACAATACCATACCTGCCCCCAAGCGCGCCCCTGTCCACTGTCCTACGGCCATCAAAAGACCCACACTCCACACCACTTCACCGCCAAAAATGAATACCGCAAGCGACACGATATTACTGGTGAAGTTGAGCAATTTAGCGTGCGCTGTTGCCCGACTAAGCGTATAGCCATTCAACACCACATACACTAAAGCAAAAAAGGTCCCGGTACCGGGGCCAAAAAAGCCATCGTAGGCACCTATGATCAAGGCACTGGCGGCAAAGCTGAAAACCGACACCGTAGCCGCGCGTTGATAGGCGCCTAAATTGGGGCTAAACAACACATACAATGCCACCACGATGAGCGCCCACGGCATCCACGCGGCCAAGAAGGATGGGGCAAGCGATTGGATCGCCAAGGCACCCAAGCACGCGCCAACAAAGACCGCCGCGATGGCGGGCACGTTGTCGCGAGGGACAACTTCACCCCGCTTGATGAAGTAGCGCACCGCAGAAAAGGTACCAAAAGAGCCTTGTAATTTATTGGTCGCCACCGCCTGGGCGGGGCTGAGTCCGGCGAACAATAGTGCCGGCATGGTGAGCAATCCACCGCCACCAGCGATGGCATCAACAAAGCCTGCTAAGCCCCCCACGGCTAGCAGCAAGGCCATCATGTCAAAAGAAAGTTCCAGCACGCCGAGGTCGCTCTATTCAAAAAACTTTTACAATCTTAATTCCACTGAGCATGTCAAAGACAGAGTCTTGAAAGGCCAGTTCTTGAAGTCATGGGCAGTACGGTAGTCTTTGCGTGCCTCCCTGTTTATAATTGCGCCATTAAACCATGGGACAGCCCATGCAAAAAATGGAAAGCCTGCTACAATTTTGTGGCAAATAACTAAATGGAATGAAAACAATGCTTCTTCCCGTCATTATGGCAGGTGGTACTGGCAGCCGCCTCTGGCCTATGAGCCGCAAAAATCTTCCCAAGCAGTTGTTGAAACTCGATGGCGATCTGACCATGCTGCAGGCTACGGTTGATCGTTTGCAAGGACTGCCTTGCATGGCGCCCAGCGTCATCTGCAACGAAGATTACCGCTTCATGGTGGCCGAGCAGCTACGTCAAATGGGCAGCGATACGTCGGCGCTAATATTAGAGCCGGTTGGGCGCAACACCGCCCCCGCTATCGCTCTTGCAGCCATCGAAGCCACTCGCCACGGTGACGACCCCACCATGTTAGTGCTTGCAGCCGACCATGTCATCCGCGACGCTGCCGCCTTTCGCCAATGTGTTGTCGAGGGTAACGCACTCGTTGAGAAAGGTAAGATTGTGACCTTCGGCATTGTTGCCACCCACCCGGAAACGGGTTACGGCTACCTAAAAGCCGCTAGCAAAACTGGCGCCAGCGCTGTTGAAGCCTTTGTTGAAAAACCCGACGCAGCGACGGCACAGACCTACTTCGACAGCGGTGATTACTTCTGGAACAGCGGTATGTTTATGTTTAAAGCTAGCCGCTACCTGACAGAGCTAGGTAAGCATCGCCCCGACATTTTAGAGGCCTGCCAAAAGGCCATGGCCAACGTTGGCCACGACTTAGATTTCACCCGCGTTGATGCCGACGCCTTTGCCGAGTGCCCTTCCGAGTCTATCGACTACGCCGTGATGGAAAAGGCACACGATGTATGGGTGGTACCTATGGATGCAGGCTGGAACGATGTGGGCAGTTGGAGCGCACTGAAAGACATCGGTGCTAAGGACGCCAATGGCAACGTTTGCCACGGCGATGTCGTTATGCACAATACCAGCAATAGCTATATTCGCGCAGAGAACAAAATGATCGCTACGGTTGGCCTCGACAATGTGATTGTGGTGGAAACCAAGGACGCCGTGCTTGTCGCCAATGGCGACAATGCCCAGGACATCAAAAAAATTGTCGATCAACTAAAAGCGGAAAACCGCATTGAACACGAGTTCCACCGCGAAGTTTACCGTCCTTGGGGCAAGTACGACTCCATCGATAACGGCGAGCGCTATCAAGTCAAACGCATCACTGTAAAACCCGGTGAGAAACTGTCGGTGCAGATGCACCACCACCGCGCCGAGCACTGGATTGTGGTCTCGGGCACCGCATTGGTGAACCGCGGCGACGAAGAAATTATGCTGTCTGAAAACCAGTCCGTGTACATCCCATTAGGTACGGTGCACGCGCTGGAAAACCCCGGCAAGATTCCTTTAGAGCTTATTGAAGTGCAGTCTGGTTCCTATCTCGGTGAAGACGATATTGTTCGTTTCACCGATCGCTACGGACGCGTTTAATAACTTGCGAAAGTCTTGGTGATTGCCTATGTTCAAATGACCCTTGTGGCCATTTGAACATAGGCAATCACCATGTATTACACCGTATATTCTAGCTGCGCCTCTGCACCCTTTTCGCAACAGCAATTAGTTGATTTATTAAAGCAATCGCGTGAGAACAATCAGGCAAAAAACATCACCGGCATTTTGCTTTACAACCGTGGCACGTTTATTCAAATGCTGGAAGGCGATGAAGCCGACGTCAAAGCGCTCTACCAAAAAATTGATAAAGACCCCCGCCATAAATTGATTTTCACCCTCATGGAAGGGCACAAGGACGAGCGACAATTTCCTAATTGGTCGATGGCATTCAGGGACCTAGATTCTCCGGAGATAAGAGCGTTACCCGGGTTTAATCACTTTATCAATCAACCTTTAGACGCCGATCAATTCCAACGCGACCCGATGACAGCTGTGGAATTGTTATACCTCTTCAAAGAGGTGGTGACTTAAGCAGCTCGATCAATCAATCGATCAGTAATCCCCGCCGACAACCACATGAACAACAGGGCCAGCCAAGCTGTGCTCGCCATGATAGAACCACCACTAACACCCGCGCCAACGGCGCAACCACCCGCCAGCATGCCGCCAAAGCCCATCAATACCGCGCCAATTAAATAACGCGAAAGCCCGGTTGAGGCGTCAAAGGTTTGCATCTTAAACTGTCCACTTAGCCAAGCGGCTGATCCCGAACCAGCAAAGACACCCATCACGATGCCAATATCGAAGGTCAGAGGAATTTGTGGCATGTTGATCAGTCCCATTAAGGTATCCGCTGACGGTCCAGTGAAGCTGACGCTCTTAATCGGTACCACTTCGAAAGACCACCCAGCGTGCCACGCAGTTAACCCCCAACCCAGAGACACGCTGGCACCCACCATCATGGCACCAAAGATGTGCCAGCGGCGTGGGCGATGGTAGTACGCTAACCACACCCCCAAACCGAGGGAGACCAGACCCAGCATCCAGCCAGCAAACTCTGGAAGATATTGGCTCATGTCCCGTGCCGAGGCAGGAACCGTCCACCAACCGGCGATCTTTTCTCGCCACGGTGAGGCCACGCCCCGCAGCGACGCCTGCGAGGCCACAGTAACCACCAGACCTGCCACCAGGGCGCGCAAGTTGCCCGTGGCAGACAGCACCAGCAAACGACTAGCACAGCCACGCGCGAGGATCATACCAATACCAAACAGGGTGCCACCGATAATTGCGCCCGACAATGTACCGTCGGTGCCCAGTTGGCGAATGAGATTTTTAGGCAGGTGGCCACTGGCCATTAGCCACTGCGTCAGTAGCAAGGCGGTACCAAAAGTGAACAACCAAATGGAAAACTTCGCTCCGGGATGCCCCCGCCAAAATTCAATAGTGGCCGACCGCAGACAAAATTGGGACTGTTGCGCGAAAACGCCAAAGATAAGCCCAGTCACTAGACCCAAGGCCAGGGAGATTTCATCGCTTTGAAATTGTTCTAACCACTGCATGATGTTCTGTTCCACATTGAAGCGCTATTGTAGCGCGCCTCTAGCAAGAACCCTTGGTGTTAAATCAAACTTTCATATACAAAAACGCGCTCCGAAGAGCGCGTCAGTCGATGCTTAAGCCAGGCCTTGGTTATCTTTGAGACCCAGTACCTTGGGCTGTCTTGCCTCGACCAGCGGAATGCTCTTCTTGCTTTGTAGCCATTCGGCCACCACATCCCAAATCGGTGTACCCTCGACATTCTCTGCCACAGATGCCCAACCAGCCACCTTGTAGGTTTTGTTGGCGTCGAGCAATTTGCCGTTCAAGGTCATGTTGCTAATGCGGTTGCCCTGGCTAGCGAGTGGGTCAATGGTGTAATCCAAGCCGCCTACGCGCACCATATCACCCCCTTGCTGGTAGTAAGGGTCGGGGTTGAACAGGTTGTCTGCCACGTCTTCCAAAACGGTCTTGATGAACGCGCCAGACATGTCGGTCAACGTTGTCGCGGGGTAGGTAATCGCAACCTGACTCATCAAGTCTTCCATGGTGATGTTGTCACCGGGTAACAGTGAGGTTCCCCAACGGAAGCCTGGTGAGAAGGCGAGATCGGCACCTTTCACGTCGATCAAGGCATCGACGATCAATTGGTCGAAACTACCGTTGAAGTTGCCGCGGCGGTATAGCATACCTTCCGTGGTAGCGAGCACTTGACCAAGCTGATCTTGGTATGGCGCGCGAATTTTGTCGATCAATGCCTGCATTTCAGGATCGGCAGGGAGTAGATCAGAGAAGACCGGCAACAACTGGTAACGCCAGTCGCGGATTTTTCCACCGCGCACATCAAAGTCTAAAACGCCTAGATACTTACCGTTACTACCGGCGTTAGTGACTAATGTGGTGCCACCAGAGTTCTGCACAGGGATAGCTTGTGGCATCGCATCGTGGGTGTGGCCACCCATGATGGCGTCGAGACCACTGACGCGCGAGGCCAACTTAATATCAGTGTCGGCACCATTGTGCGACAACAGGATGACTACCTGTGCACCGTCGGCACGTACTTCGTCAATCTTCTCTTGCAGCTCTCGCTCTTGAATACCAAACGACCAACCCTCAACCATGTGACGGGGGTTAGCGATTGGTGTGTAAGGGAAGGCCTGACCGATGATCGCCACAGGCACGCCGTTTATTTCACGGACGGTGTGGCTCGAGAATACGGGATCACCAAAGTCAAAATCTTTCACGTTGTGGGCGACGAAGTCGATGTGCCCATCGAGATCGT
>JBEAQQ010000170.1:0-3765 GCA_041163785.1 Pseudomonadota bacterium | reverse complement strand
ATACCCACAGCCTTGACGGTATCGTAGAGCTTCTCGTCTTCGCCGGGGTGGCGGCCGCACACATCCAGTTCGCCGACAGCTTAATGTCGCGAATATCCGCAATCGCGGTCGCGGCAATATTTGTAATTGCTTCCGCGACAGCCATACGGCCTGACGCTGGCGCATCAATAAGTGCACTCGGGGTGCGCTCGCCCATCGACATCGCCTCACCGGCAAAACTGTCATAGGAGACGGTGGTAACTGCACAATCCGCCACCGGCACCTGCCAAGGGCCAACCATCTGGTCACGATGCACCATGCCCGTTACCGAGCGATCGCCGATCGTGATCAAGAAGCTTTTCGAGGCAACAGCCGGCGCCTGTAAAACCCGCTCAGCAGCCTCTGCCGCAGTAACACCTTGCAGCGCCAACGCAGGAAGAGATACCTCTATACGGTTAACATCGCGATGCATTTTGGGCGGCTTGCCAAACAGAATCGACATAGGCAGATCGACGGGGTTATTCTTGAACACCTTATCGCCTACGCGCAGATGTTTTTCGGCCGTGGCCTCACCAACCACGGCAAAAGGTGCGCGCTCACGCGCACAGATCGCGGCAAAGCGATCTAAATCTTCGGGTTTAACCGCTAAAACATAGCGCTCTTGAGATTCGTTACACCAAATAGCCAAGGGCGACATACCCGGCTCGTCATTGGGCACTTCGCGCAACTCAAAAACACCGCCACAACCGGCGTCTTTCACCAGTTCAGGGAAAGCGTTGGACAAACCACCGGCGCCAACATCGTGGATAAAGGCAATGGGGTTATCCTCGCCGTAGGCCCAACAACGGTCGATCACCTCTTGGCAGCGACGTTCAATTTCGGGGTTTTGACGCTGCACTGAAGCAAAATCTAAATCCTCAGACGAGGCACCTGAGTCCATTGACGAGGCGGCACCACCACCCAGACCAATCAACATGGCAGGACCGCCCAGGGCGATTAATTTACAGCCGGGGTCAAACGGCGTCTTCTCAACGTGTTCGCCGCGGATATTGCCGTAGCCACCGGCCAACATAATAGGCTTGTGGTAGCCGCGCATCTCTTCGCCATTAGCGCCAACCGCGAGGTCTTCATAGGTTCTGAAATAGCCACAGATATTTGGGCGGCCAAACTCATTGTTAAACGCCGCTCCACCAATCGGACCCTCGATCATAATATCGAGCGCAGAGACAATCCGACCCGGGCGACCGTAGTCATGCTCCCAGGGCTGCTGATAGCCGGGAATACTCAAGTTAGACACGGTGAAGCCCGTAAGACCTACTTTAGGCTTAGAACCCTTACCCACAGCGCCCTCATCGCGAATCTCACCACCGGAACCGGTGCCCGCCCCAGGGAATGGCGCGATCGCCGTGGGGTGGTTGTGCGTTTCGACCTTCATCAGCATGTGAATTGGTTCTTGTACGTATTGGTAACAGGTCGAGTCGGGGTCGGGGAAGAAACGTCCCGCGACTGGACCAGACACGACAGCTGCGTTGTCAGAATAGGCAGACAATACATCCTCACCACCGCACTGGTAGGTATTTTTGATCATACCGAACAAAGATTTTTCTTGATCAACGCCGTCGATGGTCCAACTAGCATTAAAAATTTTGTGACGACAATGCTCCGAGTTGGCCTGCGCAAACATCATCAACTCCACGTCGGTGGGGTTGCGACCTAACTCCGTAAAACTCGTGGTCAGGTAGTCAATTTCATCGTCCGCCAGCGCCAAGCCGAGCTCGACATTGGCGGCCACAAGTGCAGCCCGACCACCGGCGATAATATCAACATCCGTCAAGGGTGCAGGCTCGTGCTGCTCAAATAACACACTCGCTGACTCCAACGCCGGCAACACCGTTTCGACCATACGGTCATACAACGCCGAAGCCAGAGCGTTTCGATCCACATCGACGCTGCGCCCATCAACCCAGAACACCACCCCGCGCTCTAGTCGCAAGATGTCGCTAAGCCCGCAATTTCTTGCGATATCGGTGGCTTTCGACGACCACGGAGAGATTGTTCCAGGGCGAGGCACCACGACAAACATCTCGCCATCCACATCGCTGGACACCTCGCTGGGGCCGTATTGAAGCAAGGCTTCTAGCGTGGTCAATTTCTCGCCAGACAAGGGCGCCGCGACGTCGGCAAAATGCACGTATTCAGCATAGACACGATTCACCGAGGAATCGATGGCCTGAAGTGCCGCTAAGGTTTTTTCGAGTCGAAATGGAGATAAGGCTGGAGCACCGCGCAAAATGAGCATGCTATTGTGGACCTCTGTGCGTTTTCAAAGGGCGCAATTGTACTGTAATTTGCCCGTCAAGTGCAGTTACAAAACAACATTTTCAGGCATTTTTAAACGACTCGACGAGCACGAGGGGCTAGCCCACCACCTCAGGCTAAAGTACACTGCCATTGAATCACGAGAGGACGAGCTGTGACCGCCAATCAAAAACACACCGCACGTCGTGTTGGGCTATTTCCTATTATCGCGCTGGGTGTGGTTATTACCGGCATAGGGATGGCTTTTTTTTCGTCCATGAGCCCCACCCTTCTCGACAGCATTCACGCCGATAACACACTAAAAATAGTCACACGCAACGGCCCCACGACCTATTTTAAAGACCAACAGGAAGAGCGCGGTTTCGAATACGAGCTCGCAGGTATGTTTGCCCAAAAACTTGGGGTAGCCATCGAGGTCATTACCGTCGACAACCTCAAGTCACTTTTGACAACCACTAAACTTGGCGGAGTGCACATTGCCGCTGCCGGCATCGCCGCAACCGACGAGCGAAAGAAATTTCTAGCCTTTAGCGAGCCCTACTATGCCCTCGATGCCGTCATCGTATATCGGGCCGGAGAAGCCAAGCCACGAGAACCCAAAGACCTTCTGAATAAATCCATCGTGGTGATTGCCAACAGCTCTCACGCCGAAATGCTCAATCAGTTAAAGCCACAGTACCCGACACTGACATGGGATGAACTGCCCCGCTTAGAAAGTATCGACTTTCTAGAGATGGTGCGCGACTTTCACTACGACTTTGCAGTGATTGACTCGAATGAATTTGCTGTCAACCGAGAGCTTTTCCCCAGCCTCAGCACTGGCATGACCCTAGGTGAACCTCAGATGCTCGCCTGGGGTGTCATGAAAGGCA
The DNA here is from genome assembly GCA_041163785.1 of Pseudomonadota bacterium. Classification (GTDB taxonomy): domain Bacteria; phylum Pseudomonadota; class Gammaproteobacteria; order Pseudomonadales; family JAHEIH01; genus JAHEIH01. Next base: position 595 of record JBEAQQ010000170.1, on the reverse strand, counting down.
GCGTCTCAAAGAGCACACTTTCGCAGATCAATGAATTCCTCGCCGAGGTGAAGGCCGATGGGCGGCTAGATAAACTCATCGCCGAATATTTTGCACCAAGTAACGACATGTCTCGTGGAAGCGCACAAACATTCACCAAGCGAGTTGAAAACATCCTACCTAATTACCGAACGACTATTCAAAATGTGGCGTCAAAACACGAATTACCCTGGACATTACTGGCAGCCATGGCCTACCAGGAGTCACACTGGGACCCAAAGGCGACCTCACCCACCGGGGTGAGAGGCATGATGATGCTAACCCAGACCACCGCAAAAGAAATGGGCGTTACCGATCGTCTAGATGCTGAACAAAGCCTGCATGGCGGCGCCGAATATTTCCAAAAAATTCACCAACGCTTACCTGAACGCATCACTGAGCCAGACCGAACAAACCTCGCACTCGCCGCCTACAATATCGGCCTTGGGCATTTAGAGGATGCGCGGGTTATCACTCAACGACAGGGCAAAAACCCCGACCTCTGGCAAGACGTCAAAGAGCATCTCCCGCTGCTTCAAAAAAGACGTTGGTATAGTAAAACGAAATTTGGTTATGC
>JBEAQQ010000169.1:0-14586 GCA_041163785.1 Pseudomonadota bacterium | reverse complement strand
CCTCACCAATCACTGTGGCGATAATCGGGGTTTTGAGGCGTGACATCACCGCCAAGTTTTGCGCAATCGCTTCAGAGATACCGCGCTCTTCAGAGTCGATACCTGGGTAGGCTCCCGGGGTATCAATAAAGGTTAACACAGGCAATTTGAAACGCTCCGCCATATCCATCAAACGCAAGGCTTTGCGGTAACCCTCGGGCTTAGGCATACCAAAATTGCGCTTGACCTTGTCTTTAACCGAGCGGCCTTTTTCTTGACCTATAACCATCACGGGCTTGCCATCCAAACGCGCAATACCGCCAATCATCGATTTGTCATCGGCAAAGTGGCGATCGCCGTGCAGTTCGTCGAATTCATCAAAAATGCGCGGAATGTAATCCAATGTATAGGGGCGCATGGGGTGGCGCGCAACACGGACAATGTCCCACGCCGACAGGTTCGAATAAATTTTCTTAGTGAGCTTTTTGCTTTTATCACGCAGGTTAGCGATTTCTTCCGTGATATTGAGATCGTTGTTGCTACCAACGGCCTGAAGCTCCTCAATCTTAACCAATAGATCGGCGATGGGCTGCTCGAAATCAAGATAATTAGGGTTCATAACTTTCCTAGCACGTTTTATTTAGGCGCATTGTACACCATGTCTGACACAACAACACCTTGCACACACGCGATATTTGCCGACTATCTCGCGTAATTCAAAAATACGTTCTCTTTGCCGAGTATCTGCCGCAGCGTTAACATAACATCATCGTCCGGCGACAAACGGTAGTCAGCTCCAAGCGATACCTTCGCCGCCGCTCTATCGCCAGTGTACTCAAGCACCACCGGACATCCACCCGCGACGTTTGACGCCAACATGTCCGCCAAACTATCCACCAGTCCCGTCGCAAAGTGGTGCGGACGCACCCGCAACACCAAGGCTTTAGCATAGTGGCTACGCGCTTCACCAATACCATAGACCTCGCGAACATTCATTTGCATACCGCCGCTGTAGTGGTCGAGCCGCACGCCCCCAGAGACCACCACAACAGTGTCTTTATTTAGCTGCTCTCGGTATTGATCGAAGACCTCGCCAAACAGCGACACTTCAATACGGCCAGAACGATCGTCCAACAACACCCTTGCCACGGTATCACCGGCGCGGGTTTTATTGGTGCGCACATCGATGATGAGTCCGGCGATAATCTGCTCTTCCCGTTTGGGCTGAATATCGCAGATGCGCGTTTTTGCGAACTGGCGAACCTCGCGCTCGTACTCATCGATGGGGTGTCCCGTCACATAGAGACCCAAGGTTTCTTTTTCACCCAATAGACGCTGTTTGTGTGTCCACTCGTGCGCTAGACGGAAATCGTGATACACATCCTCTTCCGCCGCAGCGTTGATCACCTCGCCGAACAGATCGGTCATGCCGCTCGCTTGGTTGCGGGCCGATTGCTCTGCCGCTGCCACCGCCTCCGGCATGGCGGCGTATACTACCTGCCGTGGCACGCCCAAGCTGTCAAACGCCCCCGAACGAATCAACGCCTCCAAGGCACGTTTGTTAATTTTGCGGGCATCCGTACGGCGACAGAAATCGAACAGGTCGGTGAACGGACCACCCACTTGCCGCGCTTCGATCAGGTTCTGTATTGGCCCCTCACCCAAGCCTTTGATCGCACCAAGCCCGTAGACAATGTCACCGCTGTCGTTCACGGTGAACATGTACTCGCCCTCGTTGACATCGGGGAGACGCAAGGGCAATTTCATCGCCCGACACTCCTCAATGAAGGTCACGATCTTATCGGTGTTTTGCAATTCGGACGACATGGTAGCCGCCATGAACTCCGCCGGATAGCGAGCCTTCAGATAGGCTGTTTGGTAGGACACCAAGGCATAGGCCGCCGAGTGAGATTTATTAAAACCGTAGCCCGCAAACTTTTCCACTAAGTCGAAAATTTTCATCGCCAAATCGGGGTCAACCCCCTTGGACTTAGCGCCCTCTTCAAAAATAGAGCGCTGCTTGGCCATTTCTTCAGGCTTTTTCTTACCCATCGCGCGGCGCAGCAAATCCGCACCACCCAGCGAGTATCCCGCCAGCGTTTGCGCAATCTGCATGACCTGCTCTTGGTAAACGATAACTCCATAGGTAGGCTTGAGAATGGGCTCTAACCATTTATGCTGGTAGTTCGCATCGGGATAGGCCACTTCCGCACGACCGTGCTTGCGGTTAACGAAATCGTCGACCATGCCTGAGTCGAGAGGACCAGGGCGGAACAACGCCACCAAAGCAATCATATCTTCGAGGTTATCCGGCTGCAGACGCTTAATAAGGTCCTTCATGCCGCGTGATTCAAGCTGGAAGACCGCGGTCGTTTCAGCACGCTTGAGCATGGCAAAGGTGCGCGCATCATCGAGGGGAATGCGTTCAATTTCGAGTGCCAATTGGCTACCGTCGCCGCGCGGGCGATTAATCATCTTAACGGCCCAATCGATAATGGTCAGGGTGCGCAAACCCAAAAAGTCGAATTTAACCAACCCCGCCTCTTCGACGTCGTTTTTGTCGAATTGCGTGACCAAGCCGCCGCCTTCTTCATCGCAATACAAGGCTGCAAAATCGGTTAAGCGCGAAGGCGCAATGACGACACCGCCGGCGTGCTTACCGACACCCCGAGTCACACCCTCAAGCTTGAGCGCCATATCCCAAATTTCTTGCGCCTCCTCATCATTCTTGAGGAAATCGCGCAGCATCTCTTCCTGCTCAAACGCTTTCTCCAAGGTCATACCAACCTCAAAGGGAATCATTTTGGACAGTTTATCCGCCAAGCCGTAGGACTTACCTTGTACCCGGGCTACGTCACGCACCACCGCCTTCGCGGCCATGGTGCCAAACGTCACAATTTGCGACACCGCGTTGCGGCCGTAGTGGTCAGCGACGTAGCTAATTACCTTGTCACGATTTTCCATACAAAAATCGACGTCAAAGTCAGGCATCGACACCCGCTCAGGATTGAGAAAACGTTCGAACAGCAAATCGTATTGAATGGGATCGAGGTCAGTAATTTTCTGTGCGTAAGCCACCAGCGAGCCCGCACCAGAACCCCGACCAGGCCCCACCGGAATACCGTGATCCTTGGCCCACTGAATAAAGTCCATCACGATTAAGAAATAACCGGGAAAGCCCATTTGCAGAATAATATCGAGCTCGAAGTCGAGGCGGTCGCGATACGTCTGCTGTATCTCTGCAAAACTCTCAGCGGACGTATCAAACAGGAAGGCCAAACGCTCATTCAGACCCTCGTGAGAAATTTTACGGAAAAACACGCCCGTCTCTAATTCCTTGGCGTACTCAGGGGTGGACTCCCTTCCCTGCCACTTGTCGTGCAGCACCTTGACCGTCTGCTGCTCTAGCGTTTCATAAGTGAAATGCTCTTTAAAAAACGGATCTTGCCTGAAGTTTTCAGGAATCGGAAACTCGGGCAAATAGTATGTGCCCAATTCGATTTCAAGCGAACAACGCTTAGCGATTTCCACCGTGTTAGCCACTGCGTCGGGCAAATCGGCAAAAAGCTCGATCATTTCCTCGGGGCTACGCAGGTATTGCTGATCTGAATAGCGGCGTTCACGCCGCGGATCGTCTAGGGCTGCACCGTCGTGGATGCACACCCGCGCCTCGTGCGCCTCAAACTCTTCCGGCCTTAAGAAGCGCACATCGTTGGTCGCCACAATCGGGCAAGACACCTCATCCGCCAAGGCCACAGCCCGCTCGATATAGATTGCTTCATTCTCTCGCCCGGTGCGCTGTAGCTCGAGATAGTAGCGATCGGGAAACAGGTCCATCCAATACTGCAGCAGTTCAGCCGCCTCATCGTGCCTGCCCGCCACTAGCGCGGCGCCAACATCGCCTGCACGGCCACCCGACAAGGCAATCAAGCCTTCACCGAGCTCTTTTAGCCACTCGCGTTTTATATAGGGAATGCCGTGGACCTGCCCCTCTTGGTAGGCCTTTGAAATCAGCAGGATGAGATTCTTATAACCGGCGAGATTCTGCACCAACAGAGTCAGCGTGTGGACATCACCGCTATCTGAGCGCATCCACAAATCGCTGCCCGCGATAGGCTTAACACCCAACCCATTCGCGGCCTTGTAGAATTTAATCAAACCAAAAAAATTACACTGATCGGTCATAGCAACCGCTGGCATTCCGGCGTCAGCCGCTGCTTTCACCAAACCTTTGACGCGCACCAAGCCATCGATCAGAGAAAACTCTGAATGCACTTTAAGATGAACAAACTGGCTGGTGGTTGTCATGACAGGATTATTTACCCTCTAAAATTTTCTTTATCGGTCCATAAGAGCGACGGTGTTCGGCAAGGATACCGTGCTTCGCAATAGCGGCTAAGTGTACCGCAGTTGGATAGCCTTTGTGACCATCGAATCCGTATTCCGGATGGCGCTGATGCAGTTCAACCATCTCCTGGTCGCGGGTCACCTTAGCCAAGATAGACGCGGCGCTGATTTCTGCTACTTTACTATCCCCTTTGACCACAGCCTCACTGCGATAGTGCCACTTGGGAAGCTTATTACCATCGACAGAAACAAAGTCAGGTTGAATGGACAGACCCTCTACAGCGCGTTTCATCGCCAATAGACTGGCATGTAAAATATTTAACTCGTCAATCTCGTCCACATTGGCCCGCGCCACGCAAAAGGCCAGTGCCTTGTCGCGAATCTCGCTCGCGAGGGCCTCGCGCCGCTTTTCGCTGAGCTTTTTGGAGTCGGCCAAACCTGCAATGGGTTTATTGGGGTCTAAAATAACCGCCGCCGCGACCACATCACCCGCGAGGGGGCCTCGCCCGACCTCATCAACACCCGCGTGATAGAAAATGTCATCGGGCTCGATAGCAAACATATCAATGGGCTGCACAGCGGGCCTCCAACATCTCAGCAATCGCCGCCGCCGCACTGGCACCGGCGTTTCTGCGCAGCATGAGATGAAGCGTCTCAAACGACGCCAGAGTATCGCTACGTGCCTCGCCCGCCGTTAACAGTGGTTCAAGCGCCCTGGCAATAGCCTCAGGCTTGGCAGCCTCTTGGATAAATTCCGGCACCAACTCACGCTGGGCGAGTAAATTGGGGAGTGCAATATAGGGCGTCTTTACCAAGCGAGAAAGCACGGCATAGGACATACCCCCCATTTTATAGGCCACCACCATCGGGCGGCGCAGCAACATAGCTTCTAGGGTTGCCGTTCCCGAAGACAGCAAGACCGCTTGGGCCGCCATCATCGCCGCCTGTGATTGCCCCTCCAACACCACTATCGCCTCGCGATCGTCAGCATCTAAAGCGGCAAGCGCATCGTCCACCATCGGCCGCAGATGGGGCGCCGCCACCGGCAACAACGCTCGAAACGCGCTATTACCAAGGCGCAGGCGCGCAAAAGCGTCCAGAAACAACGGCAATAAAAAGGCTAATTCTCCGCGCCGGCTACCTGGCAACATTGCCAAATAAGGCGTAGAGGCATCGAGACCTAGGCTTTCACGAGCCGCACAACTGTCGCTCTGCAGGGGGATTTGATCAGCGAGGGGATGCCCCACGCACGCGACAGGAATGTGATTCTCTCGATAAATATCGGTTTCAAATGGAAACAACGTCAGCATCAGGTCCACAGCGCGTGCAATGCTATGGATACGCCCCTTGCGCCACGCCCACACCGATGGACTCACGTAGTGAACCGAGGGAATCCCTTGTCGCTTCATGTGCTTTTCAATGTTGAGCACAAAATCGGGGGAGTCGATACCAATAAATACCACGGGAGGATGCTGACTAAAGCGGGCTTTAAGGTCTGCGCGAATTCGCAACAGTTCGGGCAAGCGCTTTAAGGGCTCGACCAAACCCATCACGCTTAAACGCTCCATTGGGTAAAACGACTCCATGCCTTCAGCGATCATTCTGGGGCCGCCAATACCGCAGAAGCGAACAGCGGGGAAATGCGCCTTCAAGGCGCGAATTAAATCAGCACCCAAGATATCACCAGAGGCTTCTCCAGCGACAAGTGCAATGTAAGGAAGGTCAGTAGCCACGAGCCCTAGCGAACAATACCGCGGGTCGCATTGTTCACAGAGTCGACAAACACTGCCACCTCGGGAAAGGCCTTGGCAAGTTCCGCCAGTTCCTGCTGAGCATCAGCAAGGGTCAGGCCGCTGCGATAGACAATTTTGTAGGCCTTGCGAATAGCCGCAATGGCTTCCGCCGAGAATCCACGGCGCTTCAAACCTTCGGCATTGATAGTTTTGGCTTCTGCGGGATTGCCAAACACCGTGACATAGGCAGGTACGTCTTTGTTGACCGCCGAGCCCATGCCGCAAAAACTGTGCGCGCCAATCTGGCAAAACTGATGAACCAAGGAATAGCCCGCTAAAATCGCCCAATCCCCGACCACCACATGCCCTGCCAAAGCGGCATTATTCACGAGAATACAGTGGTTCCCCACCACGCAATCGTGACCGATATGGGCATACGCCATAATCAAATTATCATTGCCAATAGTGGTTTCTGCACGATCCTGAACGGTGCCGCGATGGATGGTGACGCCCTCGCGAATCACGTTGTTATCACCGATCACCAGGCGCGTTTTCTCACCCTTGAACTTCAGATCTGGGGTAGCTTCACCGACCGTGGCAAATTGAAAAATATGATTGTTTTTACCTAGCACGGTAGGGCCTTGAAGCACCACGTGCGAGTTGAGCACACAGTTGTCACCAATGGCAACGTCAGCACCGACCACACAAAACGGCCCTATGGTGACATTACTGCCAATCACGGCGGAAGGATCAATTACGGCACTGGGGTGAATCATTTATACCGCTCTGTCTGCGCACATAATGGTAGCGGTCGTTGCCACCTGCCCATCGACACTGGCTGAACACTCAAACTTCCAAATACCGCGTTTCGCCGACAGCACTTTTACGTTCAACTCCAGCTGGTCACCGGGTTCAACCTGGCGCTTGAATCGCACGTTCTCAATGGCAGCAAACAGATAGATTGAGCCGTCTTCGGGTGTCTTATTAAGCGTTTTAAATCCAAGAATACCTGCCGTTTGGGCCATCGCCTCAACAATCAACACACCCGGCATAATGGGCGCCTGCGGGAAATGCCCATTAAAAAATGGCTCATTCACAGTGACATTTTTAATCGCGCGAATGTACTCACCCTCTTTCAATTCCAGTACGCGGTCTACCAGCAAAAAGGGGTAGCGATGTGGAAGGTAATTGCGAATTTCACGCACATCCATGATCTCTGACATGAATACTCCTAAACTGAGTGATTAATCTGCCAACTTCTTCTCGAGCGCATTAAAGCGACGCACTGTTTCATCGAGTTGGTTAAAACGAGCGGCATTCTTCTTCCATTTGGAAGTTTTTTCAAGGGGCGTACCCGATGAATAGGAATTCTTTTCGGTTAGGGACTTACTCACCAAGGTAGTCGCGGTGATATGAACCCCGTCGGCAATGGTCAAATGGCCGGCGATAGCCGCCCCACCAGCAATAGTGCAATGCTTACCAATTGTTGTTGAACCTGCGATTCCGGTACAGCCAGCGATCGCAGTACCATCACCGATCACCACGTTGTGGGCAATTTGCACCTGGTTGTCGATAATCACCTGATTACCAATACGCGTATCATCCAGCGCCCCCCTGTCCACCGTGGTATTGGCCCCAATTTCCACATCGTTGCCAATGACGACGCCACCCAACTGGTGAATCTTCACCCAGCGATCACCGCTGTGGGCGAACCCAAAACCATCTGCCCCTATGACACAGCCACTGTGCAGCGTGACGCGATCGCCGATCACCACGCCGTGATAAAGGGTTACATTGGCATAGATCACACAGTTTGCGCCAATCGAGCAATTCGCTTCAATCACGGCTCCAGGATGAATAATAGTGCCCTCTCCCACGCGGACATTAGCACCAATCACCGCGCGGGCACCGACGATAACATCGGCGGCCAAAACTGCGGTGCTGTCAACGATGGCACTGTCGTGCACAGCATGGGTCACCGTCGGCACATCGACAAAATGCCCGGTCATCATCGCAAATGCCAGGTAGGGGTTTTCACAAATCAACGCGTCGCAAGGGGCGTCGCCAAGTTGATCAGCCTTGATTAAAACGGCACCCGCCCGGGTCGATTTGAGTTCACTTAGGTAGCGAGGATTAACAAAAAAAGAGAGGTGGCGGCTCGTCGCCGAGCCGAGAGTGGCCAACCCCTCAATTACCTTTGAGGGGTCGCCGTGCACGCGGGCACCGATCAGTTCAGCGATCTCGGCCAGCGTCATAATTAGTCGAGCTTATTGAGGCGATCAGTCAACTTAGCTGTGATCTCGTAGCTTGTATCAACGTAAACCATCAATTGGTTGTTTTTCAGCATCAACAGACCGATACCCTCTTCTTTGACAATATCGTTGATGGCTTTGTAAAGGTTGGCGCCAAGCTCACGCTGAATGCTCTGAGCCAACTCGCCATTGGCCTGTTGAATTTTCTTGGCCTCGTACTGCATATCAGACTGGATGCCTTGAATTTTCTTTTGCAAATCTGCTTTTTGCTCTGGGCTCATGATCGCCTCTTCAGAGCGCAACTTCTCAACCAGTTTTTGACCATCAGCCTGCAACTGCTCCATGGTTTTTGTCGACGCTACGGTGTCTGGTAGTGCGTTGAAAGCTTCAATGCGCGCCTTGGCAAGATCGGTATTAAAGATCGCCGTTTCAACATCCACCACGGCAATTTTGCCTTCTGCCGAAGCGTTGCCAGCCAGCGCCAAAAAAACGGTAGCCAAGCCAGCAAGAATAATTTTATTAAATTTAAACACAGTAAACTCCATACAATTTTAAATTAAAAACCCTGACCTACAGAGAACTGGAAGATCTCTTTACGATCATAAATACCTTCGTTCATGGGACGCGAAATACTGAACGTCAATGGCCCCATCGCTGTGATCCATGTGGCGCCAAGCCCCACAGAGTAGCGAAGCTCTTTCATGTCCACATCAAAGCAGTTGCGCGTAATTGAACCACAACTTGAGCTAAACACGTTACCAAAATCGACAAACAGGCCCGTTCTGGTTGAACTGGTATCGTCGATGAAAGGAAGATTGAATAACAATTCAAAACTCCCTTGAATGAGTACGTTGCCACCAAAGGGCGATGGGTAGCTGCTATTATCGCGCGTCAGCAGCTTACCGTCTGGGCCCATGACATAACCCGTATTGGAGGGATCAGAGCACAACACGCTGTCAGCTTGCGCCACTTTATTCACACCGCTGTCGACAATTTCTTGGTAGGCACAATCACTCACGTAGGACTTAGACGGTGACGCCAGTGGCCCTAACGTGTTGTCTTTGAATCCACGCACAGAGCCGAAGCCACCGGCATAAAAGTTCTGGAAGAATGGCAAACCCGTCGTACTGCCGTAGCCATCACCGTAACCCAACTCCCCTTTGACACGGAAAGTAAAGTAATCATTGATTGGGAACAACTGCTCACCGGTGTACATGAACTTGTAGTATTCCAAGTCACTGCCAGGCAGCGCCACTTCCATAGACAGGTAATGGCGGCCACCCCGTGTCGCAAGGATACCGCGGTTCAGCGTCGAGCGAACATAGTTCAGATTCAATGTATAGGTGTCGAAATTACTGCCGTTCAGGTCGATAAAGCCCTCTGGCTTCTGCCAATACAGCGCGTCCGAGGGCAAATCTGTAATGGGTGCAAGTACACCATTACTGCCGGCGTCGACAGGATTGCCGTAAGCATCCAGCAAGACGTTACCGTAATTATCCAGCAGCGGTGTCACGCGCGGCTGGGCAAAGTAGTAATCGACCGTACCATAGGTGGCCGGGTCGAACGGGGTGCTGCGAATTTCCTGCACGGCGTAGGCACCGGTTTTGACCTCAGTATTACGCCAGGTCAACCCCAAACCAATGCGCTCGATTTCGCTGATGGGGTACCCCAAGTTCATACTCAAACCGTAGGAGTTCGTCGAGTAACTGGCCACGCCAATCTGGTCGTAATCAGAGTTGCGATAGAACGCACTAAAACCACGACTGACACCATCTTCGGTGTAATAGGGGTCGGTGTATGATAAGTTGTAACTGGTCTGGAACGCACTTCTGTTCAACCCCAAACCTATCTGTTTGCCGCTGCCCAAAAAGTTATTCTGCTGCAGGTTAACGCCGAGAATCATACCGACGTTCTGTGAGTAACCAATACTCGCACCGATACTTCCAGAATGCTGCTCTTCAACCGTGTACTCGATATCGATCATGTCGTCGATACCAGGCACCTCAGTGGTTTCTACTTCCACCTCTTTGAAGAAGCCTAAGCGCTCTAGACGAACCTTAGAGTGTTCGATACCTGCGGTATTCGCTGGCGCACCCTCTAGCTGGCGCATTTCACGGCGCATCACTTCATCAAGTGTGGTGCTATTACCACGGAACTCTACGCGGCGCACGTAGGTACGTACACCGGGATCAATAAAGAACTGGATATCCACTTCGTCGGTTTCCGGGTCAATCTCAGGAATACCTTCAATTTTGGCAAAGTGGTAACCTTCATTGCCGAGCAAACTCTTCAAGTATTCTTCGGAGCTTGTGACCAAGGCTTGCGAGAAGTAATCCCCCTGCTTGGACATAACGAAGGCTTTGAGTACGTCCTCATCTAACACCAGGTCGCCACCTAGGGTAACGTCGCGAATCTTGTGTTTAACGCCCTCGGTTATATTGACGGCAATGTACACCGCGTCTTTTTGAGGGGTGATCGAGACTTGGGTGGAGTCGATCTTAAACGCCACATACCCACGATCTTTGTAGTAGGCTTCGAGTGTCTCGAGATCGCTCTTTAATTTTTCACGGGCGTATTTATCGTCACCCGAGATAAACGACCACATCCCCGTCGAACGCAGCTCAAAGAGCTTCATCAATTCTTCATCATCGAAGACTTCATTACCCACGATATTGATGTGACTGATACGCGCCGAGGTGCCCTCGTCGATATTAATGTTTACATCGACTCGGTTACGCGGTTGCTCGACAATTTCAGTTTGAATATCAGAATCGTAACGGCCTTGAGACACGTACTGGCGACGCAGCTCCATCTCCATACCCTCTAGGGTAGAACGTTGGAAAACCTCGCCTTGCGCTAAACCTGAGCTCTTCAGGCCATCCATTAGCGCCTCGGTTTCAATCGCCTTATTACCCTCGATATTAATCTCATTTATCGAAGGGCGTTCCGCCAAAAAAACGACCAAGGTGTCGCCTTCGCGACCGATTTGAACGTCGTCAAAATTACCCGAGGCAAACAATCGACGAACGGCGTTGCGCAAGTCACCCTCATCAACAATATCGTTGACACTGATATTCATGGCGGAGAACACGGCGCCACTCGAGATGCGCTGTAGACCTTCGACGCGGATGTCATCGACGCGGAAGGTGTCGGCGTGGGCTTGCTGTTGCAATACGATCGCAGCGGCAATCGCCGTAAGATACCTAGACTTCATTAAATGTAGTGAGCCTTATTCAAGGTGCCACGCGGGGCGGCACAGTTGTTATAAACGTACTATATCGTTGTAAAAAGCAAAGATCATGAGGCTAATCACCACCACAATCCCCGCCTGGTAAGCCCAGTGCTGAATCCTTTCAGATACTGGGCTGCCTTTAATCCATTCGATGCCATAAAATAACAGATGACCACCGTCCAACACAGGCACCGGCAATAAATTCAATACGCCGAGACTAACACTCAGCAACGCGAGAAAACTTAGATAAGCCTCCACACCAGAGCGCGCCGAATCGCCCGCCACTTTAGCAATGGTTATGGGTCCACTCAAGTTTTTCGGTGAGATTAACCCACGAATCATCTTTTCAACAGAACCAAGTGTGAAAACACTCAGCTCCCAGGTGCGCTCAACGGCAGCAGTGAGCGCGCCAACGGGTCCATAATGGGTCTTGCGTAGCATCGACTCTGGCCATTCAGGCGGCAACAAACCCATACCCACCCGACCGAAAATCGCCCCGTCTTCAGCGCGCACGCTTTCCGGTACGATTTGACCACTCCACTGCATGCCATCGCGATCGACAACAATATCAATGGCTTCACCTGGACGCTGCCGCACATAGTCCACCCATGTCTGCCAGTCATCCATCACCACACCGTCTGCCAACAACAGGGTGTCACCTTTCTGCAGCCCAGCATTTATCGCCGGACCATCAGGAGCAAGCTCTCCCACCACTGGCAACAATGCGGGACGGTATGGCTCCAAGCCAATACCTCGCAGCAAATCAGGTTCTTCCTCTCCCTTGAGCCAGGCGTTCAAGAAGGTCTCACTCTCCAGTGAAAAGTCGCCTTCGGGGTGTTTTGTCACAAAAGAAATCGTACCGGTCTCACCCAGTCGGTGCATCAACTGCAGGCTCACGGCTTGCCAGGTAGGCGTTTCAACACCGTCCACGGCGACAATCTCACGGCCGGCGACAATACCCGCCCGCTCAGCTACAGAATCGGGCAAAACCTTACCAACCACCGGCGCCAAACCCGTCACGCCGGAGACGAATACAAACCAAAAAGCCACAACCGCTAAAATAAAGTTAGCGAGCGGGCCGGCCGCGACAATGGCGATACGCTTTTGTACCGACTGGCGATTAAAGGCAAAGGGCTTGTCCGAATCGATAACATCGCCTTCTCGCTCATCCACCATCTTAACGTAGCCACCCAACGGCAGTGCCGCCAGCACAAACTCCGTGCCGCGCTTATCGTACCAACGCAGTAGCGGCTTGCCAAAACCAATACTAAAGCGCACGACTTTCACGCCGCACCATCGCGCCACCTGAAAGTGACCATACTCATGAAAGGCCACTAAAATCCCAAGCGTTACCACCATGCTTAATAGGGTTTGTAGTAGTTCCATGCCTTATAGCACCTCTTCTGCCAAGCGACGGGCCATTTGATCCGCCTCTTTGACCGCATAAATATCGCTAGGTTCACCACAATCTGCACGATTCATCACGGACTCAATAACCCTCGCCATACCGAGAAAACTCAATCGATTATCCAAAAACGCCTGCACAGCCACCTCATTGGCGGCGTTCATAAACACGCTCACAAAGCCGCGCTTATCCGCCGCCTCACGCGCCAACCTCAAGCTTGGGAAGCGCTCATCGTCGGGCGCCTCAAAATCCAATCTCGCAATATCGATCAAATTCAGAGACGACACGCCTGCGGTAATACGCTTTGGCCAAGCCATCGCGTGAGCAATAGGGGTACGCATATCGGGATTCCCCAACTGCGCGAGCACGGAGCCGTCGATGTACTCCACCATGGAATGAATGACCGACTGCGGGTGAACAACAATATCGATGTCCACTGAATCGCAGCTGAACAACCAACACGCCTCGATCAACTCGAGCCCCTTATTCATCATACTTGCCGAGTCGACAGAGATTTTTTGCCCCATACTCCAATTGGGGTGGGCAATCGCCTGCGCGGGCGTGACCGACTGCAAAGCCTCAATACTTGCACAGCGGAATGGACCACCGGAGGCCGTCAAATGAATTTTACGGATACCCGCCTCCGCTAGGCTGCCGCCAAAATCGTGCGGCATACATTGAAAAATCGCGTTGTGCTCGCTGTCGATAGGCAACAACACGCCACCCGAATTTTTGACCGCTGACATAAATAGACCACCAGCAGTGACAAGGGTTTCCTTATTCGCCAGCAGGATAGTCTTACCTGCCTGAGCAGCCGCCCAACACGGCACCAAACCGGCCGCTCCGACGATTGCCGCCATTACCATATCGACCTCAGGTGACGCCGAGACCTCGCAGAGCCCCTCCTCTCCGACCAATATCTGGCACGTGTGCGCCCCCAACAAAGCGGCTAACTGCTGCTTCGCCGATACAGAAGGCACCACGGCAAATCGGGGTGAGAATGTCTCAACAATGCGCGCTAAATCCTCCATGCGGCTGAAGGCTGACACGGCGAACAAGCTGTATAAATCGGGATGCTGGGCGATGACATCGAGGGTGGATGTACCAATAGAGCCAGTGGCTCCCAGCACAGTAATTGAACGTCTCATCAAGCAAGTTGTCCGTGCAGCAAAACACCAATAGCAATGACCGGCGCAGCCGCCATCACGCTATCAATACGATCCAACACGCCACCGTGACCAGGTAACAATTGGCTAGAATCTTTTACACCGGCGTGGCGTTTGAGCATACTTTCAGTGAGGTCGCCAAATACTGACAACACCGAAGCGATCAGTGTCACCAACAACACCAGTGCGGTGCTCGCCTGATCGATCCAAGCTGAGGCCACCAACGCCAATATCACATTGGCACACAGCCCTCCTACAAAGCCCTCCCAGGTTTTACCAGGACTCACTTGAGGCAGTAGTTTTCGCCGTCCAAAATTCACTCCAGCAAAATAGGCACCGGTATCAGCGCACACGACAACAAGGATGGTGTACACCACCACCACAAACCAGAACTCGTGCTGGCGCATGTAACACAGCGCCAAGGCCGTACAAATCAGCAACGCAGCCCCCAACAGCGCGCGCAACATTGGGC
>JBEAQQ010000168.1:0-7664 GCA_041163785.1 Pseudomonadota bacterium | reverse complement strand
TTCGGTTTGGTGACCCCCTACATGCTGCTTCCCGTCGGTTTTGGCGCCATTTATTTGAACGATATTTTATTGGCTAACGTGGCGAGTAATGGCGTCACCGCGGTGGAAGCCAGTATGTTGATCAAAGCCATGGCGATCCCCGCGGTGGGTATGGTGTTGGGGTTGTTGGTGGCCATTCTGTTTAGCTATCGTCAGCCGCGTGTCTACCGCGCTAGCGACGCGCAGCAAAAAACCTCTGAATCGGTGCCTAGCGCGCATGTATGGGTGGCATTGTTAGCGATTGTGGTCGCTTTTGTGGTGCAACTATGGTCAGGCGCTATCATCCTCGCAGCATTAGCGGGCTACTTTGTGTTTGTAGCGGGGGGTGTGGTGCGCTGGGTGGATGCCAATAGCGTCTTTTCTAACGGTATGAGAATGATGGCGCAGATCGGGTTTGTGATGATTGCGGCGGCGGGTTTTGCTGCAGTGATGAAGGCCACCGGTCACGTCGATACGTTGGTGGCCAGTGCGGCCGAATGGATTGGTAGTAACAAGTCGCTCGCGGCGGCGGCCATGCTGCTGGTGGGATTGTTGGTCACGATGGGGATTGGCTCGTCGTTTTCGACGATTCCCATTATCGCTACCGTGTTCGTCCCGTTGGCATTGCAGCTTGGATTTAGCCCGCTCGCTACCTTGGCGCTAGTGGGCACGGCGGGTGCTTTGGGGGATGCGGGGTCGCCGGCGTCTGACTCCACGCTAGGTCCCAGTATGGGGTTGTCGATCGATGGGCAACACGACCATATGTGGGATTCTGTCGTGCCTACCTTCCTGCACTACAATCTTCCTTTGTTGGTATTTGGTTGGTTGGCGGCGATGGTGCTTTAAGACTTAAAAAGTCCCAGTAAACCGTCCATAGTTTCGCGTCCTTTGACGCGGTTGTCGTCTTCGCTAGTCATGTCTTTACCGAGCCAAGCAATGTCGTCTGGCGGCAATTCGCTCAAGAAACGACTCGGCTCGGTTTCGAAGGTCTCGCCGTAGAGTTTGCGTTTTCCGGCATAGGTGAGGGTCAGTGTTTTACGTGCCCGAGTAATACCTACATAGGCAAGGCGACGCTCTTCCTCAATATTGTCTTCTTCAATACTGGTGCGATGGGGCAGTAACTCTTCTTCCATGCCTATGATATAGACATGGGGAAATTCGAGCCCTTTGGAGGCGTGGATAGTCATCAAGGAGACGCGGTCCCAGTCTTGCTCTTCCTCTTGGCGCTCCATCATATCGCGCAAAATCAATCGTGTAATGGCGGTTTCGATGCTGGGCTCATCACCATCGTCTTCCTGTCGCTGCAATGAGTCAGATAACGAGGTGATGAGGTAGTCGATATTTTGAAAACGCTTCTCTGCCGCGGCAGTACTGGAACTGTTTTGGTGTAACCAGCCTTCGTAGTCAATATCGGCAATCATTTCTCGAACAGAGCGGATGGCGTCACCTTCAAAGCAGTTATAGGCCACTCGCGTCATCCATTCTTTGAACTCACGTAGCTGTTTCAAACCCTTGGATGGCACATGGGCTTCAAGGCCTAGCTCATCGATGGCGTCGAACATACTCAGGTGGCGCATACCCGCATAGGCACCAAGCCCCTCCAGTGTGGCGGTGCCAATATGGCGCCGTGGCACGTTAATGATACGCAAGAAGGCGTTATCGTCGTCGCCATTCACCAGTAAGCGCAGGTAGGACATAATGTCTTTGATCTCTGCTTTGGCAAAGAAGGATTGACCACCACTGATCGAATAGGGCACCTGGTGGCTTTGTAGCTTCATTTCTAGGATGCGCGACTGGTGGTTGCCGCGGTAGAGAATGGCAAAGTCCTGAAATTTGATACCACGGGTTAGGTTGAAATCGACGATCTCGGTGACCACCCGCTCCAACTCTCCATCTTCTGAGGGGCAGCGAATGACCCGGATAGGGTCGCCAATACCCAACTCGCTCCAGAGTTGCTTCTCGAAAATGTGGGGGTTGTTGGCAATCAATGTGTTGGCGCTGCGCAGAATACGCGCGGTTGAGCGGTAGTTCTGTTCTAACATCACCACCTTTAAATGTGGAAAGTCTTCTTGTAACTTGCCGAGGTTTTCAGGGCGGGCACCGCGCCAGGCGTAGATCGACTGATCGTCATCGCCCACCACGGTAAGGCCGCCGCGGTCACCGACTAGCTGTTTCACCAGCATGTACTGGCTGATATTGGTATCTTGGTATTCGTCGACTAAAAGGTAGCGAATCTTCTTGCGCCAACGTGCAAGGGCCTCGGGGTCTTTCTGAAACAACTCAACGGGCACCAATATGAGATCGTCAAAGTCCACCGCGTTATAGGCGCGCAGAGCCTGTTGGTAGCGGTCAAATACACGCGCAGCCAGCACGTCGGTCTCGTCTTCGGCATGGCTTAGGGCCTGTGCCGGCGAAATCATCTCGTTCTTCCAGTTCGAGATCATATTTTGCAAATAATCGACCTGATCTTTATCGATGTCGTCCGCAATAATGAGTTCTTTGATCAGTGTGCTGGCATCAATTGCATCAAACACTGAAAAACCTGGTTTGAAACCCAAGGCTTGAATTTCTTTGCGAATAATCCGCAGGCCAAGGTTGTGGAAGGTTGAGACCGACAATCCTCGCGATAGGGGTTTGGGAAGCAGCGAGGTAACGCGCTCTTTCATCTCGCGTGCCGCTTTGTTGGTGAAGGTCACCGCGGCAATATTCGACGCTTTATAGCCACACTGTTCGATCAGATACGCCATTTTGCGCGTGATCACCGACGTTTTGCCACTACCTGCCCCGGCCAACACGAGGAGTGGGCCGTCGATGTAATGCACCGCTTCTTTCTGGCGTGGGTTGAGCATGAACGTCTGGTCTCAAAAAAGGGCGCGTATTGTAGCAAGCTTAGCGCCCGAGCGTGAGTCCTGTGTTACCAAAGTCCCATCAGTTTACGCAGTGCAAGCCCGCTCACCACAATAACAATGATCATTGCGATGGCATTAATTAACGGGCGATTGCGAGCGTCACCCAAGAGCGTTTGACTGCGCGCAACAAATAACAGCGCGATGGCAATAATGGGTAACAGTAGGGCATTAGTCGCTTGTGCACTAATGATCAGTGCGGTGGGGCGTGTTGCTACTAAGGCAAAAATAGCGCCGATAGCCAATACGCTCAGCGCCACCCACTTGCTAATATCTTCATTGGATGAGGTTTTCCCCAGTGCGCCATTAACGGCCCAGCCCGCGGCTAAGGGTGCGGTGATTGATGAAGTAATGCCGGCCGCAAAAAGCCCACTGCCAACTACCGCGTTACCCCAGCCTGGTAAAGCTTGTTCTACGGTGGCCATTAAGCCGAGAATCACGCCTTTATCCGTCACACTGGTTGAGGCAGAGGCGGCGATAATCACAATGGCCGTTGTTATCAGGCCGCCAATTAATATAGACACGGCGCTCTCGAGACGGGCTTCGCGTAGTGCCTGCGGCAATGGCGTGGCCGACCAGCGCTTACGAACGGCGGTGGCGTGCAAGAATAAATTGTAGGGGACCACCGTAGTACCAATGAGTGCAAGGGTGGTGGTGAGGTGTTGCTGCGAGAAGTTTGGCAACCAGATGGACGCCGGTTGTGCCATTAAATTCGGTAATAAAACCAGCGCCAGACCACAAAATAATAGTGCCATTAGCGCGACGATAACGACTAATACACGCTCAACAAGTTGATATCGATCGAGGTAGATTAACGTGCCGGCAATCAATGACGACAAGCTAATAATGTAGGCCATGGGGAGGTCAAAGGCCGCGCTAAGCCCTAGGCCTGCCCCCGACAGGTTACCGGATTGGTAGGCGGCGTTACCCATACCAATGGCGAGTACAATGAGTAGCATGAAAGGCAATTGCCACCAGTGTTGCTCTCCCAGGGATCGCATAAGGCTGGCGAGATCGCGTTGCGTGACGAGGGCGCTTCGCAAAGATAGCTCCTGCAAAACAAGCGTCGCAACAACGGAGAACATCACCGCCCACAATAGGCCTACACCAGAGGTGATGCCCGCTGAAGCGGCTGTGGTGACAGTGCCCGGCCCGATGAAGGCGGCGGCGACCATTGCGCCTGGTCCAAGTCGCATGACGGTTCTCCTAAAAATGATGATTAAAGCACCCTTTATCGAGACTAAAGGTGGCGATTTACGCCGAGGTAAGGCTGAACTGCCGAAGCGATAATGCCTCTTGCAGATCTTCAAGTGCAATAGGGCGGGCGCCTAAGTCGGCACAACTTTGAGCCACGCGGATGGCGCGGTGAGCGCCACGTGGTGAAAGTCCCAAGGTTTGCATGGCCTGATTAAGATAGTCTCTCGCCTTGGGCGCACGCTGCAAAAGGTCTTTTAACTGATTGGGGCTAAGGCGAGCATTACTACAGCCTTGGCGGTCATACTGCCGTTCACGCGCATCAGCTACACGCTGCGCAATCTGTGCGGAACTCTCGTTGTCGTGGTTGTCCTCAAACAAATCGACAGCATCGCCATCCATGCCGACATGCAGATCGATGCGATCTAACATTGGCCCGGAAATCTTGGCGCGGTAGCGCTGCACTTGTTCCAGGCTGCAACGGCAGGGGTGTTGATTGCTGCCGTAGTAACCACACGGGCAAGGATTCATCGCCGCGATCAATTGGAAGCGCGCGGGGTAACAAATGATGCGCTTGGCGCGAGCAATATGAATCTCGCCGTTTTCGAGGGGTTCGCGCAGCATTTCGATACTGTGGCGTTGAAACTCTGGCAATTCGTCTAGGAACAATACTCCGTGGTGGGCAAGGCTAATGGCGCCGGGTTTTGGGTCGCTGCCGCCGCCGCAAAGTGCTACCGCCGACGCGCTGTGGTGTGGCGCGTGAAAGGGTCGCTCGCCATAGGGTTGTGGCAAGCCCATTAGCGAATAAATTGCCGCTACCTCGAGGCAGTCGGCATCTGTCGGTGGCGGCAAAATGGTTCTGAATCTTTGCGCCAGTAAGGATTTACCCGTTCCAGGGGCGCCGAATAAAAGTAGATTGTGCCCGCCAGCGGCGGCGATCTCGCAGCCTCGCTTAGCCGTTGCCTGACCAATCACTTCAGCCATATCAAGGGTGCAGGTTGTGGTCTCGCGTGTACTAAGCTGACATGGACTTAGTGAGTCATCGCCCGAGAGGTGCGCGCAAACTTGTGATAAGTGGTCCGCACGCAGGCAAGAAATGCCGGGCACCATGGCGGCTTCGTGCTGATTATGCGAGGGCACGATCAGCGTTTGCCCAGACTGTTGGCAGGCGAGGGCGGCACTCATGACCCCGCGTATTGGGCGAAGGCTACCATCCAATGATAATTCCCCTAGCAAGAGATAGTGTGCTGCACAATGTTGGGGAAGCTGTTTAGACGCGCTCAAAATGCCAATGGCAATCGCTAAATCAAAACGGCTACCTTCCTTGGGAAGATCGGCGGGTGCGAGGTTTAAAGTGATGCGCCGCTGAGGAAAGTCAAAGCCCGCATTTTGCAGGGCGCTGCGAACTCTATCCTTCGATTCGCGCACAGTCATTTCGGCGAGGCCAACCATATTAAACCCAGGTAGGCCGTTAGAAATATGGGTCTCTACGGTGACTGCCGGGGCATCGAGCCCGTGCAGTGCGCAGCTGTATGTTAGGGTAAGCGACATGATGCATCCTTGCGCGTCGCGAGTGTTAGATTAACTTTCGCTGAGTAACTGAAGCTCTTTTTCTAGAGCCGCCAGTTGTTCTTGGCAGCGGCGTAATTTGTCGGCTTGCGCGTCAAACTCGGCGCGGCTAACCACGTCCATTTTTTCTAGTGCGGCCTGTACTAGGGCGCGAAAATTTTTTTGGGCATCAGCGCGTGCTGATTCGCCTGGCAAAAGCTCGGCAGCCTGTTTTACAAAGTCTTCAATCGAGAAAGGGGGCTTGTCCATGGTGTTCTCCTCACAATGCGCAAAGTGTAACGCAAAACATGGCGTATGTGCCCTAGACCATTGCACAGTTTGTGCGCACCAAAATGGTGCGATAGTTTTTTTTGGTGCATTTAACGCTATTCCCGTTTCGAGAATGTGCGCAAATAACCCCCCATAAAATACCTAACTAAATGAAATTAATGAAGTTTTAAAAGTTGGCACGCCTTCTGCTAAAACAAACATGTAAAAAACAAAATTGGGGGTATTCCCTCAAATCCTATCTTTGGAGAGATACTATGAAAAAAGTTACACGTTTTGTTCCTGCGGTCATTGCGGCTTCTGTTTTTGCCGCATCAATAAATGTCGCCCCCGCTTCCGCTGACATGTCTGCGAATGTGGGTGCGGTATCCAAATACTACTTCCGCGGCATTCAACAAACCGACTCAGTGTCAGTGTCTGCTGGTTTGGACTACGAAGCGGATGGTTTCTATGCCGGCACTTGGGTCGCTGACGTTAAAGACGGTCTCGAAGTGGATCTTTACGCGGGCTTTGGTACCGAATTGGAATCTGGTATGTCATTAGGTGCGGGTGTCACAACCTACCAATACACAGGTGATTTTGATTCGGCCTATAACGAGTTGAATTTATCAGCGGGTTACAGCATCTTTTCGCTTGAGTACACCTTCGGTGATTGGGAATCGGATGCCAGCTTGGGCATTGATGGCGGCAGTTATACCTTCCTAGGTTTAACCGCCGAGTATGAAGGTTTTTATGGCACCTATGGCACCTTCGATGAGGGTGACTCAGGATCTTACTTCGAGGTCGGTTATGGCGGCAGTGTTGAAGACGCCTTCGACTACGGTGTGAGCTTCATTTCTTCGGATGCCGATTTAGGTAACGACGAGTCGTTTGTGTTGAGTATTAGCAAATCCTTCGACCTTTAATTTCAAATTTTTAACTGTGCCGACGCCCCTTCAGTGATGTAAGGGGCATGCAAACAATGTGGAGGTTTCACAATGAAACTAGTAACGGCAATTATCAAGCCCTTCAAATTGGATGACGTGCGTGAAGCATTGTCTGACATTGGTGTTCAGGGCGTTACTGTGACCGAAGTAAAAGGTTTTGGTCGCCAGAAGGGACACACTGAGTTGTATCGCGGTGCGGAGTACGTCGTTGATTTTCTTCCTAAGGTAAAAGTGGAAGTCGGTGTCAGCGACGGCATCGTGGATCAAACCATAGAAGCTATTAGTAAAGCCGCACACACCGGCAAAATTGGTGACGGTAAAATTTTCGTGACAACGCTCGAGCAGGCGGTTCGCATTCGTACTGGCGAAACCGGCGACGAAGCCATTTAAGGCGCGAGACTTCCCAGGGCTTAAGGAGAGCTAGGATGGAAAATCAAATTTTTGAATTGCAATACGCCATGGACACGTTTTATTTCTTGATCTGTGGCGCACTCGTTATGTGGATGGCAGCAGGTTTCGCCATGTTGGAAGCGGGCTTAGTGCGCGCTAAAAACACCACAGAAATTTTAACCAAAAACGTTGCCTTGTTTGCGATTGCGAGCACTATGTACTTAGTGTGTGGCTACGAATTCATGTACGGTGGTGGATACTTCCTATCGGGCGTTACGACTGTGGCGCAGATGGATGAAGCAGCCATTGCTGGTGTTTTAGCGGCATCGGCAGAAAATGGTTTTGACGGTGATTCTGTGTATTCAGGCGCCTCAGACTTTTTCTTCCAAGTGGT
>JBEAQQ010000167.1:0-12713 GCA_041163785.1 Pseudomonadota bacterium | reverse complement strand
ACATTCAAGCGCAACGCGGCGGGCAGTTGCGCGACAATCCGTATCTCGAGGTTGCGATCGATACCCAGGGCTTGGCTATCGGGGTGATTGAGACGCAACACATAACGCGCTGTACCCTGTTTGACGATAACACTGCTGTTGGTCATGCCGCCAGCAAGCTCGCCCACCACCTGCAACTGCCACCCCTTGGTGGCGAGTGCGGTTAAGGCGCTGCGCAGGGCAGATTGTCGGTCGACAGGCGCCGTTTCCATTGCCAATACCCCACACAAGCCAACACAACGTACAACACGAATAGCCACGCTGTGATGTACAAATCACGCGCCACATAGAGATAGATCGAGGCCGCGTCGATAACGACCCAATAAAGCCAGTTTTCCAAAACCTTTCGCGCCACCATCCAGGTCGTCACAATGCTCGCCCACGTGGTAAAGGCATCTAAATAGGGCAGTGCCGCCGTGGTGTAATTGTCTAGCAGCACACCCGACACAGCGCTTGCGCCCAATACCGCCAAGAATACAGTGATGTGCTGTCGTGCGGGCCAACGCACGATGGGGGCTTGCGCGTCATCACTGTGCCAATACCACCAGCCGTAAATCGCCATCGCCATATAGTAAATCTGCAGTGCAGACTCCATGAGCAAGCTCACATCCCAAAAAACTAGGGTATACATAGCGGTGCTCAAGAACGCTGCCACCCAACAGGCGCGTTTTTCCATGATGGCTAGCACCAAGTAGAGTAACGCGAGCAACATGGCGACCAACTCGAGCCAGGAGCCCATCTGAAGGAGTGCCAGCAGCGACATCTTAGAATTCCCACTCCGCCGTTAAGCCCACCACACGAGGCTCACCGTATTGCACGTAATGGCCCACTTCATAGCCGTTGCGTGGATCGTTACCAAAGCTGCCAAAGCCTCGCACAGCCACATCTTCATTGCCCAAGTTGCGCCCCCAAAGACGCCCCACCCAGCCATCGCCTTGATAGATGAATTGCGCATTCCACAACACATAGGCATCGGAGCGTGCGTTGTGTCGGTCAGAAAAATAGAACGCGTCCTTGGCCTCGCCACTGACGACGAACTGCCAACGTTCAGACAGCGTGTACTCGCCCTGCACAAAGGCCTGATAATTGGGCGCGTGGGCTTGGTCGCGGCCACGCAAATCTAAACCGTCGGGGTCAGCCTGTGTCGGCGGAGCCAGGTATTCATCAAAGGTCGCATCCAACCAGGCAAACGTCGCCTGCAATGCTAGATTACGGTGAGGCAGCCACTGCATTTCGAGTTCAAACCCGCGATTGACCCCGCGCGCCGCATTCTCAACATAATCAATAAATTCGGTACTGCCGTCATCGCGCGAGATGAGGTAGGCACCTTTCACCTGTTGGTCGCGCCGCTGCGCCTGAAACAGGGCGGACTGTAACGACAAACGACCATCACTCGCGCGCCATTTGTAGCCCAACTCAAGGCTATTAAGCGTTTCGGTCGCAAAATCTCTCGCGGCGTCAGGCAGGGTACCGTCCGTGTTGACCCCACCCGGTTTATAGCCACGCGACAAGGTGGCATAAACCATTCGCTGCGCATCTGGACGCCATTGCAAACCGAGTTTACCACCCCACAGTTGCTCAGCGCTGTCGATGCGCAGATCGCTATTATCGGCATACTCGGCTTCCCAGCGATCATGCCTAATGCCCACATTCAAAACGACGCTGTCGCTGAGATGGGTATCAAGCTGGCCATAATAGGCGCGATTTTTCGTGTCGTAGTCGCTAGTAAAATCCCCTTCGAGATAGGTGTAGCGTCGCAGCAGTGATTGCACTCGATTAATGGCGTAGTACCCCAACACCCAATCGCTTGTTTCACCCAAAATACGCCCCTGGGGTGTTGATACAAAGCGCCAATCCCCACTGTTTATTTTTTGTTCCCGCAGGTATTGATCGAAAGAAGCGTACTCCCAACCTTCGAAATCCGTGCCTGCGGCCAAGGTTGGGTAGGCCCAATCTTCATCGTAGCTGTATTCGCTGTCGCTGTGTGCTGTCGCCAGTGTGGCGTTAAAAGCGATCTTTTCGGAGAGCAAAACACTGGCTTTCAGACTGCCTCCCTGAGCGCGCTGCTTATCACTACCCGGCTGGTCCGACAGCGTGGTGCGGGAATTATCGAGAGTAAACGCATCGTAGCCATTGTCGATATCTGCGCTGAACAGGGTAAAATCGAGCGTGCTATTTTCACCCGCACGGTAGCGTAGTCGCCAGCGTGCCGACAACTCATCCCGTCCATTGGTATCGTGGCGCCCTAAGGTTTTATTGTAATAAAAACCATCGCTACCCTGCTGTTGCAGCGCGATCCTAGTTCCCCACTTCCCAGCAGCATCCAGTGTGGTGCCCGCCGCCAAGGTCACACTATGGGTGCCGTAGTTACCTATACTGAGTGAGGCGTGATTAGGCGCGCCTGTCAGCGGCGCCACACTCTCTACATTGATGACACCCGCCAAAGCATTGGCACCGAACTGGGTGCCCTGAGGGCCGCGAAATATTTCCACCTGCGACAAATCAAACAAGGTCGCCATTGACCCCATGGCACTCATATCGACACCATCGATAAGGGTGCCTACCGACGGATTGATCGGCTCTTTAAACTGGCTGCGCTCACCAATACCGCGGATTTGAATAAAACGCGCACGATTACTGCCCGCAGAAAAATTGATATTTGGCAGGGTATTGAGCAATTCTTCAAGGTGTGTCGCACCGCGCTGCCTAGCTGCTTCGGCGTCCACCACACTGACGCTTTGCGGGCTATTCACAAGACTGGCGGCGCGAAAATCGCCGTGCACAATGACCTCCTCCAAGGCAGACTCACTGGCTTGAAGCGCGCTTGGTGAAGACAAAAAGAGAACAAGCGGTAACGATTTTTTCAGCAAAACGGCATCCTTAACAATTAGCAAGGATCCGGTAACCGCGGTCGAAATGACTAACCTATTCCTCCGCCGGTACTAACCGGATCAGGTTCAAGGGTTTGTCGTATGACATCTCAGGCTTACACCACCCCTTAGGTAGGGTGGATTATACGGCAGAATAAAAAGAAGGGCTAGAAGCTCATCGCCACCTGGCGGCGGCGATGTAAAGAACGGATTAAACGTGGTATTTTTCGCTGAATTCGTGCACCGCTTCAATAAAAATACTGGCGTGTTCGGGCATCACATCGGGGGTAATGCCATGCCCTAAGTTGAAAACATGGCCATTGCCAGGACCAAAACTCGCCAAAATACGCTCCACTTCGGCGCGAATAACATCGGGTGAAGCATATAGCATGGTAGGATCCATATTGCCCTGCAGCGCAATTTGCTGACCCACGCGTTGGCGGGCGTTACCAATGTCCGTCGTCCAGTCCAGACCCGCCGCATCACAACCCGTTGCCGCAATAGATTCCAGCCACTGACCACCATTCTTGGTGAACAAAATAACGGGGATCTTACGGCCATCGTGCTCGCGAATCAGACCCTGCACAATCTTTTCCATATAGGCCAATGAAAACTCGTGGTAGGCGACATGGCTCAACGCACCACCCCAGGTATCAAAAATTTGTACCGCTTGCGCACCAGCAAGAATCTGGGCGTTTAAGTAATCGATGACACTGTCAGCCAATTTAGACAACAGCAGATGCATCACCTCAGGCTTGTCGAAAGCCATGGCTTTTGCACGGCGGAAATCCTTGCTCGAACCACCCTCGACCATGTAAGTCGCCAGCGTCCAAGGGCTGCCGGAAAAACCAATCAGCGGCACGCGGCCGTTCAACTCTTTGCGAATAGCCGTGACCGCGTCGGTCACATAGGTCAGGTCTTTGGCTGTATTGACGATAGGCAGGGCTTCAACATCGGCGGCTGTTCGCACGGGCTTACGGAAACGCGGGCCCTCGCCTGTCTCAAAATACAGGCCCAAGCCCATGGCGTCCGGCACCGTCAAGATATCCGAGAACAAGATTGCCGCATCGAGAGGAAAACGCTCAAGGGGCTGCAACGTGACTTCACAGGCCAGCTCGGTATTTTTACACAGCGATAAAAAATCACCGGCAATGGCGCGAGTCGCGCGGTACTCAGGAAGATAGCGTCCCGCTTGGCGCATCATCCACACAGGCGTTAGGTCGACGTCTTCGCGGTTCAAGGCACGCAGGAAGCGGTCGTTTTTGAGGGCGGCAAATTCGCTCATTGAAAATCCTTAAAAATAAGGGATGGCATCCCATCCCTTGTTCATCAAACGATGATATTAAACGTCGAGATAGTCTAGGATGCCTTCCGCCGCTTGGCGGCCTTCCCATATCGCTGTCACCACGAGATCGGAGCCGCGCACCATATCGCCACCGGCAAAGACTTTGGGGTTGGTTGTCTGGAACTTATAGGTCTGCTCTTCTGGGGCAATCACGCCATCCCAGCTATTGGTTTCAACACCAATATCAGCGAACCATGGCTCAGGACTTGGACGGAAACCAAAGGCCACCAATACGATATCCGCAGGAATAACCTGCTCGCTACCCTCGATCACTTCGGGGCGGCGACGGCCGTTTTCATCGGGCTCACCAAGGCGGGTTTCAACAACCTTAACACCTTCAACGATACCATCGCCGACAATAGCCACGGGCTGGCGATTAAACAGGAATTGAACGCCTTCTTCTTTAGCGTTGGCCACTTCGCGAACCGAACCAGGCATGTTGGCCTCATCACGGCGGTAGGCACAGGTGACCTGTGCTGCCCCTTGGCGGATAGAGGTACGGTTGCAATCCATCGCGGTGTCACCACCCCCTAGCACCACAACACGCTTGCCTTTCACGCTGATGAATTCAGCGGCGTCTTTCTCCCAACCCATGTTGCGATTGACGTTGGCAATCAAGAAATCTAATGCTTCGTGGACACCGGGCAAATCCTCGCCAGGGAAGCCGCCTTTCATGGCATTGTAGGTCCCTGTGCCCATAAAGACGGCATCGTATTCTTCGATAATGTCTTGGATGGTGATGTCTGTGCCGACATGGGTATTGAGGCGGAATTGAATACCCATACCTTCAAATACTTCGCGGCGACGCTGCATCACACTTTTCTCGAGCTTAAACTCGGGGATACCAAAGGTTAGCAGACCACCAATTTCGGGGTTGCGATCGAACACGGTCGCCTCGACACCCGAACGCGCCAACACGTCGGCGCAACCTAGACCCGCAGGGCCGGCACCAATTACCGCAACGCGTTTGCCGGTGGGCACAACCTTGGACATATCTGGTCGCCAGCCCATGCTCAGGGCGGTATCTGTAATGTATTTTTCAGCCGAACCGATAGTGACCGCACCAAAGCCATCGTTCAAGGTACACGCCCCTTCACACAAACGGTCCTGTGGACAGACACGGCCACACACTTCAGGCAGCGAGTTGGTCTGGTGACTTAGCTCGGCAGCTTCAAAAATATTGCCTTCAGAGATCAGCTTCAGCCAATCTGGAATGAAGTTGTGCACGGGGCACTTCCACTCACAGTAGGGATTGCCACAAGCCAGGCAGCGATGGGCCTGGTTGGCAACTTCCACCTTCTGGAAAGGCTCGTAAATTTCAACAAACTGGTTTTTACGGACGTCAATTGCCTTCTTAGAAGGGTCGATACGACCCACTTCTAGGAATTGAAAGTTGTTGTCTAAACGCTCAGCCATAATATTCTCTCTCTTTGCACGTCAGACGATTAAGCAGCGCTGCGCTTAACGTTGTGCAGCAAACTTTCTAAACTGGCAGCCTTGGGTTTCACCAGCCAGAACTTGCGCATGTAATCTTCGAATTCATCCAGGATGGTCTGGCCCCAGGCACTGCCTGTCTCCGCAACAAACTCCTGAATAACACCACGCAAATGGTGGCGGTGCGCTTCGTAGGATTCTTGGGTAATACGCGAAATTTCAACCAACTCGTTGTTGTACTTTTCAGAGAAGGTGCGATCCAAATCGAGCACGTAAGCAAAACCACCGGTCATGCCTGCACCGAAGTTGTAACCTGTATTACCGAGTACCGTTACCAAACCGCCGGTCATGTACTCGCAGCAGTGGTCACCAGCCCCTTCAACAACGGCGTGAACACCGGAGTTACGCACCGCAAAACGCTCACCGGCAATACCGGCGGCGAACAATTTGCCACCGGTCGCGCCATACAAACAAGTGTTACCGATAATCGCGGTATCTTGGCTGGCAAACGTGCTGCCTTTCGGTGGGTAAATCACCACTTTACCTCCGGCCATACCCTTGCCTACGTAGTCGTTCGCATCACCTTCGAGGTACATATTCAAGCCGCCGGCATTCCACACACCAAAGCTCTGGCCAGCGGTACCCGCCAACTTCAATACGATGGGTGACTCCGCCATACCCTGGTTGCCATAGCGCAGAGCAATTTCACCGCTAAGGCGTGCACCAATAGAGCGGTCGCAGTTGGTCACGGTAAATTCAAATTCACCACCCGACTTGGCCTCGATACTGGCCAGCGTCGTCTCTACCATGCGCTCGGCCAACAGACCCTTGTCAAAAGGCTCGTTGCGCGACATCTGGCAGAAGCGCGGAAGGCTTGGATCCGCGCCACCGTCAGAGAGGATGGGACTAAGATCTAGTTTGGCGTGCTTCGCGGTATTGCCCTCGATCACCTGCAGCAAGTCAGTGCGGCCGATCAATTCTTCCAGCGAGCGAACACCCAGCTGGGCCAACAGCTCGCGAACTTCTTGCGCCACAAACAGGAAGAAATGTTTCACCATTTCCACCGTGCCAATGTAGTGGTCATCGCGCAGACGCTTGTCTTGGGTGGCAACGCCGGTGGCACAGTTGTTCAAGTGGCAGATACGCAAGAACTTACAACCGAGCGAAACCATCGGTGCAGTACCAAAACCAAAGCTTTCAGCACCTAAAATGGCGGCTTTGATCACATCGAGACCGGTTTTCAAACCACCGTCTGCTTGTACGCGGACCTTGCCACGCAGGTGGTTGATACGCAGGGCTTGCTGTGCCTCACTCAAGCCAAGCTCCCAAGGGGAACCCGCGTTGCGAATCGACGTTAGTGGGCTGGCGGCCGTACCACCGTCGTAACCAGAAATGGTAATCAAGTCAGCGTAGGCCTTAGCGACACCCGCGGCGATCGTGCCGACACCCGGCTCAGAAACCAGCTTGACCGACACCTGTGCTTTAGGGTTGACCTGCTTCAAGTCAAAGATCAGCTGCGCCAAATCTTCGATCGAGTAAATATCGTGGTGCGGTGGCGGTGAAATCAACGTGACACCCGGTACCGAATAACGCAGGCGTGCAATCAAGTCGTTGACTTTGCCGCCCGGCAACTGACCGCCCTCACCGGGCTTGGCGCCCTGTGCCACTTTAATCTGCAGGACCTCAGCATTTACCAAGTAGTGCGGTGTCACACCGAAGCGACCAGAGGCCACCTGCTTAATTTTAGAGACGCGATTTGTGCCGTAACGCGCGGGGTCTTCACCACCCTCACCCGAGTTAGAGCGTCCACCTAAACTGTTCATTGCCTCAGCGAGCGCTTCGTGTGCTTCTGGCGACAACGCACCCAGCGACATACCCGCCGAGTCAAAGCGCAACAGAATATTTTGCAGCGGCTCGACGTCTTCAATATCGATCGGCGTCACATCGGTACGCAAGGCCATCAGATCGCGCAGTGTGGCGATAGGGCGTGTATTCACAAGTTCAGCGTAGCGACGGTAGGCGTCTGGATTACCGGTTTGCACCGCCTCTTGCAGCGTGCGAACAACGTCCGGGTTGAAGGCGTGGTATTCACTCCCGTGTACATACTTCAACAGGCCACCTTGCTCTACTGACTTACGATGCGAGAAGGCATTTTTCGCCAAGACTTTTTGATCGGCTTCTAATTCAACAAAATCAGCCCCTTGAATACGCGATGCCACCCCTTTAAAGCAGAGATCAACCACGTCGCGAGAGATACCGACAGCTTCAAACAATTGCGCGCCGCGGTAGGAACTGATGGTAGAAATACCCATCTTCGACATGATCTTCAGCAAGCCTTTGTTGATACCTTTGCGGTAGTTTTTGTGCGACTTATCGGGGTCGCCCAACAACTCACCCTTGGCGATCAAATCGCTCAGTACCGAGTAAGACAGATAGGGGTAAACGCAACTCGCGCCAAAACCGATAAGCGTCGCAATATGGTGCGAGTCACGAGCAGTGGCAGTTTCAACTACGATGTTTGAATCGGTGCGCAAACCAGCCCCGATCAGACGGTGGTGGACAGCACCCGTCGCCAACAGCGCGTGTACCGGCAACATGCCTTTCGCAATATCACGGTCGGTCAATACCACAAATACCGTGCCAGCGCGGACGGCCGTTTCAGCTGCATCGGCGATATCCCGCACCGCTTGCTCGAGGGATTTTTCCTCGGGGTTGTACTGCAAACTGATCGGCAATGAAGGGTAGCCACGCTCTGCCAAATTGGTCAACGCTTGGAATTTGCTGTCAGATAAAACAGGAGACGACAACACGACACGATTGGCGTGCTCTGGGGTCTCTTCGTAGACATTGAGCTCTGGGCCCATACATGTCTCAAGCGACATCACAATGGCTTCACGCAAAGGATCGATAGGTGGATTGGTCACCTGGGCAAATTTCTGACGGAAGTAGTCATACAACGAGCGCTGTTGACGTGACAATACCGCCATAGGCGTGTCGTCACCCATCGAACCAACGGCTTCCTGGCCAGTCTCGCCCAGCGGACGTAACACTTGCTCAGCTTCCTCGAAAGACACCTTGAACATCTTCATGTAGACGTCGAGGTCGTCGCCACTGATTTGGTTGACGGGCTCGTCGCTGTCGAGGTGACCTTCGATCATAAGCGTGTTCTGACGCAGCCACTTGCGGTAGGGCTTAGAAGATTTCAGACGCTGGTCAATATCGTCAGTCAACAGTAATTCACCGGTCTGGGTATCGACAACCAACATCTGTCCAGGACCGATACGCCCCTTGCTTACAACATCATCTGGCGTGTAGTGGTATACGCCGATTTCTGACGCCAGAGTAATGAAACCGTCTTTGGTAATGACATAACGCGCGGGGCGCAGACCGTTGCGGTCCAACATACACACGGCGTGGCGACCTTCGGTTAACACCAAGCCCGCTGGGCCATCCCAAGGCTCAAGGTGCATCGAGTTGTACTCGTAAAATGCGCGCAGGTCAGAGTCCATCGACTCGATGTTCTGCCAAGCGGGCGGAATCATCATACGCAGCGCGCGGAACAAGTCCATACCGCCTGTGAGCAACACGTCGAGCATATTATCCATACTCGACGAGTCTGAACCGGTACGGTTTACCAGGGGCATCAACTCTTTAATGTTGGGGAGCTTTTCACAAACAAATTTGCTTGAACGCGCGTCAGCCCAGTTACGGTTACCGTCAATCGTATTGATCTCACCGTTGTGGGCCAACAAACGGAATGGCTGAGCCAGGGGCCAACGAGGACTGGTATTGGTCGAGAAGCGCTGGTGGAATACGCAAATGGCGGTTTCCATGCGGCTATCTGCCAGATCTAAATAAAAACGTGGCAAATCCACCGGCATCACCAAGCCTTTATAGGACAACACGCGCTCCGACAGGCTGCAGATGTAGAAATCTTGATCGGATTCGAGGGCCTTTTCGGTCAAGCGGCGCACCACGAACAATTTTGCCGACAGGTCGGCAGGATCCACGCCGGGCGCGTCGATGAACAGCTGCTCAATCGCGGGCAACGTTTGCAGGGCGATTTCGCCACACACACTCGGATCGACAGGCACTTGACGCCAGCCAACGGCCTTCAAACCCTGGGCAGCGACTTGCTTTTCAAACTCTGCGCGAGCCGTCGCGGCAAGCGCTGCGTCTTTGCTCAAGAAAATTTGACCCACAGCAAAGTGATCACTGAGAGTCACATTCAATGTCTCTTGCGCAACGCTTCGCAAAAAGCTCTGCGGGCTCTGGATTAACAGGCCGCAACCGTCACCGGTTTTACCATCCGCAGCGATACCGCCACGGTGGGTCATGCATGTTAGGGCCTCGATCGCGGTGTTCAATAAGCGGTGGCTAGGCTCGCCTTGCATGTGTGCAATCAAGCCAAATCCACAGTTATCTTTAAATTCACCGGCGGTATACAGTCCTGCGCTCATAGACAAATCCGTAAAATATATAAATAAAACAAAATGTTAATGATTTTTAGGCAGACCCAAATCAGCAACACTTGAAAAAGGGGACGGGTATTTTACACGGGGGGGCTATTGCAAACAAATTTTAAGACTTAAAAATGCACGAATTGATCATTATTTGCCCAAGCATGACAAGACAAAAAACAATAACCATTAAAATTCAAGGCCTTATAAAATTGACCCCGACCTCAAAATATTGGCAAAAAGGCGATCTAAGCCTGACAGAAGGCGTTCAGTGTCGCCTCCAGCGCATCAAACGCGAAATCGCTGCCCACATAGGCCTCTCCCAATTGGTGCAGCAACACCAACCGAAGCGAGCCATCTAGCACCTTTTTATCCACCGACATCAACGTTTTAAAAGCCTCAGGCGACATCTCAGCGGGCACCTCGCAGGGCAGGCCACAGCGTTCAATTAACGCGCGGGCTCGCGCGCAATCCGATTCGCTCACTGCACCCAATCGATACGATAGATCCATTGCCATCAACATACCCACCGCAACAGCCTCGCCGTGTAGATAACTACTGTATTGGGTCGCTGTCTCGATCGCGTGGCCAAAGGTATGACCCAAATTCAAGATAGCGCGAATCCCCCCTTCGCGCTCATCCTGTGCGACAACATTGGCCTTAGTCTGGCAAGATGTCGCAATAGTGTACTGCAGGGCCTCTTCGTTGCGCGCCATGAGCGCAGCAATATTGGATTCTAGCCATTCAAAGAAGGGCGCATCGGCGATCAAGCCGTATTTGATGACCTCTGCCATCCCCGCGGCAAATTCGCGATCGGGCAAGGTGCGCAAGGTATCGGTATCAATCAGCACACTGCGGGGCTGGTAAAACGCGCCGATCATGTTTTTGCCCATCGCGTGGTTAACGCCCGTTTTGCCACCGACGGAGGAGTCCACCTGTGACAACAGGGTAGTGGGGATTTGTACAAAATCGACGCCGCGCTGGTAGCACGCCGCGGCAAAACCTGTCATGTCGCCCACAACGCCACCGCCCAAGGCAACCAAGGTCGCGGTACGGTTAAAACGGTGACTCAGCAGCGCATCAAAAATTTTATTGAGGGTGACAAGATTCTTGAACGACTCACCGTCGGGCAGTACTACACTTTCAACTTGCTTACCCTGCAGAGCATTACATACTTGCTGTAGATAAAGCGGGGCAATGGTCTCATTGGTCACGATCATCACTTGCTGACCGCGAATATGTTGCGTCAGCAGACGGGTATCAGACATCAACCCTGGGCCAATATAAATAGGATAGCTACGGTCGCCTAATTCAACAGTCAGTTGTTTCATGTGGTTCTCTACGCCATATGGCGAATGTAGTTGTTAATCTGGTCGCCAATATCACGCGCCACGATGTGTGGTGGGCGGTTGTCGGTAGTGACAACAATATCGGCCACCTCGCGGTACAGCGGGTCTCGCACCTTGAATAGCGAGGCCAGTGTTTGACGAGGATTCTCAGTTTGTAACAAAGGCCGATTGCGATCGCGCGCCGTGCGCTCAAATTGCTGATCGACCGTGGCGCATAGATAGATAACGACTCCGCGCTCTGCCAGCATCTGGCGGTTTTCTTCTCGCATCACCGCGCCACCACCGGTCGCCAACAAGATATTGTCAGACTGACTCAACTCATCGATAGCGCGCATTTCGCGCTCGCGAAACCCCGCTTCGCCCTCGACATCAAATATCCATGGAATATCGGCCCCCGTGACGTCTTCGATGTATTTATCAGCATCGACAAACGACAGGCGCATGCGGTCCGCCAACAGGCGACCAATCGTGGTTTTGCCCGCACCCATGGGGCCAACCAAGAAGATATTCGTGGTTTTTTTCATTGCTGCTCTCAGTGAGCGCTAGATTAGCGCGCCTGCATTATATAGCCTAAGCGCGCCGGGGTGAAATGCCGAGTCGATGGACCTAGCCGAGCGCCTCGCTTTTAGCGAAGCGCATCCGCAAGAATACTCGGCGTGATGAAGATCAGAGTCTCGGTTTTGGAGGTTGTTTGACTCTTGCGTTTAAACAAGTTGCCCACCACAGGGATGTCCCCCAACAGCGGGGTTTTGGTGGTGGAATTGATATCCTCGGTTTGGAAGACGCCCCCCAATACAATGGTCTCACCGTTATCTACCAGCACCTGGGTTTCAAGTTGGGTGGTATCGATCAGGGGTTGATCGTTACTCGCCAAGCCCGCCAAGGCATCCTGAGTAATCACCAGATCCATGATAATACGGTTATCGGGGGTGATTTTTGGTGTGACCTGTAGTTTCAGCACGGCCTCTTCTAGGGTGATGGTCGCCTGCTGGTTACCTGCCCCCTCCGAGGCACCGGTTTGTCGGGTTTGATAAGGAATTTTCACCCCCGAGCTAATCATGGCCTCTTGCTTGTCGCCAGTAATCACCTTGGGTTGCGATACCACCTCACCGTAACCGCCCGACTCCAGAGCAGACAGTTCTAGGTTGAGCAGCATACCCGCGTCGGCATAACCAATACTAAACTTGCTTGCACCGGTATCGGCCAAGCCCAAATC
>JBEAQQ010000166.1:0-15387 GCA_041163785.1 Pseudomonadota bacterium | reverse complement strand
TCCCTGCTGCCGATTTTCGGTTTGAGTATGTGAGCAGCATCCCGAGACAATGTGGCAGACGCTATAAGAATAGATCCTTGCACGATGTACCGGCATAACCACAAAGTTTTTGATGTCATGGGTATCAATTTACAGCGTTAACTTGACCAAAGAAATGCTGCTTCATAAAGCCCATCATGGCGTCTTTTGAGATCGTATCGCTCGGGATGTCACGGCCGATGATATAGCCATTGCCAACGCAGTGGGGGGCAGTTAAATGCACACTCACACGATTAAAGGCTAGTTCACCACGGCTAGCATCGGGCCCGGGAAAATCAATCACCTTGCCATCGATAGTGGGTACACCTTCCGCGGTGTATGAAAACTCACAGCCGCGTACAAAAGGAAAATCATACACTTTTCTTGGTTGCTCATTTTCCCAAGCGTGCCCAGCGCCAGGAATCATCACCGCCGAGACCTCACTGCCGCCAGCGCGCAGTCGCTCGTGCAAAATGTCACAGAAAGCCGGCTCCACACTGTTGTCCTCATCACCGTAGATGGCCATGTAGGGTGCGCCAGTGGTGACCTCGCTACCCAATGTTTGGAAGCAAGGACCATAGACACTGATATGAAGCGCGAAGGGCGGGTAGTTGGGGGCGATGGCTTGCTGCAGTCGCGCATCCAAGGTGTAGCGCGTCGCCATACCACCGTATGAATAACCCGTCACACCGATGCGCTTAGCATCAATAGCGGGGTGGTCGGCGAGGAGTTTCAAGGCGGAAAACGCATCCGTGGTAATGTCGATGTCCGAACTGGATAGCGTTTTGTAAATGTATTTTGTGTCAGGTGTCACCCCACGAACACTATAGTAGTCCACCACAAAGGCGGCGATGCCCTCGCTGGCAAACCACTTAGCATAGCGGAATTCACGATCTTCTCGCAGGCCGCCACTGCCATGCAAAATAATCATCGCAGGCACCGGGTTTTCTGCGCTGGCCCCCTCAGGCAAAAATAGCGTGCCCATACCGGTTGTGTCGATGGCCTTGTCGAAGTTAAACAGTGCGTTTTGCAGTGAGTAAGGGCTCTTGGTGGCGAAATAAAGCACCCCTTGCTCGTCCTCAGCCAGAGTTGCTTTGGGCGCAGGAAGGTTGGGGAAATCAGGCAGGTCAACGCTGTTAACCCAGGGCAAACCAATGCCTGCGTATTCGCTTTGGATGTAGAAGATGCCGCCGCCTACCACGAGGGTGGCGAACACGGCGATGCTCAATAAGATTTTTTTTATCATGTTGTTATCTCGATGTTATTTAAAGGCTATCTCAAAGGCGTCTTGCGGTTGTTAATGAATATGGCTTCAGCGCTAGAGACCAATGTTTCACCCACATGGCACAGGCCTTGGATGAACACTTTTTTGCCCTCAATGCGGTCGACCCACGATGAAAATCGCAGCGATTGGTGCAGAGGTGTTGGTGCCATGTAGCGAATGTTGAGCTGAGCTGTTGGCCCACCCATATTGTGGTGCACCATGGCCGCCGCCAAAACACAGTCGTAAATACCGGCAATCATGCCACCGTGAAGGCAGCCAATCGGGCCCTCGTGTTCCAAATCAAAGCTGCCTTCTGCAATCACAGTATCGCCCTCCATGTGATAGTGCAGCATGGGGGTGATGGGGTTGTGGCTGCCACCAAAAGGGGCGTAGGGTTGCAGACCTTCGCGAAGGTCAAGCTTGGTCAATGGAGCAAAGTATTCGCGCAGTCGGTGTTTGTCGTGGGCTGAAAATTGGTCCACCAGATCGGCGGTTTTTTCAGCGATGTTTTGCAGGGCATCACTGGGCGCATTGAGGGTGATGGCGAGGCGATTAAGGGCTCTTAAGTGGTCTACGATAGCGCGATGCGCGTCGATTTCGTGTTGGCTAGCGTCGCTGTCAAATCGATAGTTATTGTCCATACATAGCCTGCGCTGAATAAAGGTCTATTTCAGCGCAAGCCAAAGTATGATGCGTCGTCCGTATGGGCTAATCGACGCTTACATCGCCTTGCGGGTGAGCAGTCGTCCCATTTTTTCTTTGCCGAGTTCCTGCGTAGGTTCGTCGTGATGCCAGGCGATTTTGCCACCAATCACTACCAAGTCGACCACACCGTTGCTGCGGTTGACCAGCTGCTCGTGGCCAATTTCCTCACGGGTGATACGCACCGCACTTCGTTCGCCTTCGTACTGCGCCAGTTTATTAGGGTCTATTAAGATAACGTCTGCTACCGCACCCTCATCCAGCGTACCGCCATCTACGCCAAACAGCTCCGCGGCGTCTTGAGTGAGGCGTTTGACCATGTAGGTAACATCCTTATCACCGCCCTGAGCGGCCAGTTTCAGGCTGCGCAGATTGACGTCATAAAACGCCATGTTGGTCAGGTGGGCGCCACTGTCGTTAAAGCCGGGGATAAACAGTGGGTTCATAAGTAATTCACGCACGGTGCTTAGGGATTCGTTGGCGGTGACGGTAGACCAGCTCAATTGAGTATCAAAGCTGCGCAACATTTGCAGCATGAAATCCCCCTCGTCCTGAACGTGGGCAAAGTCCTTCGCTATCAGTTTCGCCTCGCTTTGGTTTTGTGCGCTTGCTTGGCCGTCGCGAATAGCGATAACGCGCTTGAATACGGCGTCAAATGTCCAGCCCTGCCAGCTCTTCATGGGGCAGCGCTCAATGGTCATTTTGGCCATGTTGCGGTGGAAGGCGTAGTCCTCCAAATTGATCAAGCGCTTGATGCGATCAATACCAAATCCTTGTTTGCCGCGCATCCACATGGCCTTAAATGCCGCTGCAAAGGCGGGGTCATTCATGATGGCGAGACGCCCTTCGCGGTCTTCGAGGTCGGTCTCATTTAAACGGCGCATTTCGGGGATTTCTTCCGCTAAGGGGGTGATCGCACCGTCGGACCAGGTTTTGAAGGGTGCACCCAGTGATTGCATATAAAAACGGCCATTGAGCAAGCGACTGTTCAGAAGGTGGGCGAGGGTCTTCACCATACCGAGTAACTTCCAGTTGTTGGTGATTTTCATGGCCGCCACCACGGTAGTTTTGAGGGGCTTGCCGTGGACCGTGCCGCTAGTGAGAAGCATGGTTTTTAATGTACCGAATACGGTGTCTTTAGGAGGGGTGGCTTGCCATATGGCGCCTTCTTCACGCACCACTTGGGTGAGTGCCTTGATTTCGCTGTACTTGGCGAATTGCGTCGGAATTGTGCGCGCGGTGTAGGGTTGGTTAGCCAAATAGTGGAAGGGCAAGGCGTCGGTTGAGAAACCCACGTAGCCGCTATTAAGCGCCTCGCGCAACTGCCCTGTCATCGTATTCAATTCAGCAGGCGTGGGGTCGCGGCTGATACTCGCTTCAAACCCCATCGCCTCGATACGCATCATCGAGTGGGGCATCAGTGTCACCACATTAGGACCAAGGTTAAGACTATCGAGGTGGGTTAAGTACTCCGCCGGTGTTGTCCAGTCGACTCTGTCAGCGACATCGCGCAGGACGTTTTTGGGGATGTTTTCAACGCGAGCGTAGCAGCTGACAATCGGGTCGTTGTCATCTTTGCGCTGGTTGCCATAGGCTAAGCCCAGGCTGCAGTTGGCAATGACCACTGTCGTCGTGCCGTGGCGCGTCGACTCGGGAAGATCGGGGGCGACTTCCAGTTCAAGGTCATAGTGGGTGTGGATATCGAATAGCCCCGGCATCAACCACATTCCGTCGGCGTCAATGATGTGAGTGTTCTCACCGGTCGGTAAATCCTGTCCGCGGGCGGCGATACGGCCATCGGCAATCGCCACATCTTGAATAACTGGCGCTTGACCTCGGTGGAAGACCTTGGCGTTTTTGATAAGAATGTCGGTAGTGTTCATGGTGTTTCCTTACTTTTTAAACGCATATTAAGGTTGTCGCTGTGTATTTGAAGAGTTGTATTCGGTCAGTCAGCGGGTTGCCAAGGTGGCAATTGCTTGCTGACCATTTGGCGTTTCAATACGGCATAGGCGGGTAGCCCGCGTTCGTCATACTGGCCAAAATCTTCGCCCAGAATCAGCGGCTGTAAATAGAGGCGCGCGGCGGGCGTAATGTGGTAGCCGTCGCCACTGATGAAATCATCCGGCAGTTTGCGCTCTAGTGTGGCAATACCTTCTAGGCTGATGGTGTCACAGTGCCAACGATAAGGCGCGTCGCTGTCGCGAACAATGTTTACCATGGCGCCATTAATACCTCGCAGTGCGGCTTCCACGGCGTGGGCGCCCACTTGGTAGGCTTGCTGAACATCGGTTGCCGAGGCTAAATGACGGGCCGCGCGTTGTAAGTAGTCCGCCACCGCATAATGGGTTTTAAGACCGGTGCGCGACACAACTAGGTGGGCCAACGTTGGGCCGACGCCACCCAGTTGGTGATCGCCCGCTGAATCGACGCCCTCTGAGGCGGAGAGGAAGCGCCCCGCGCTGTCTCGAACTCCTTCTGAGGCCACTACGCTGCAGTATCCGTGTTTGGCAACCGCGGCGTTTACAGCGTCGATAAAACGATCGGGGTCAAAGGCGACCTCAGGAAAAAGAATGATGTGCGGTGGGGCGTCTGGCGTGGTTTGTGCCAGTGCCGTGGCGGCGGCGATCCAACCGGCATTGCGCCCCATGACTTCCATGATGAATACCTTGGTAGACGAGCCGTACATCGAGGCTATGTCGTGGCCTGTTTCGCGTGTGGCGGTAGCGACATATTTGGCGACGGAGCCAAACCCGGGGCAGCAATCTGTACCAATAATGTCGTTGTCAATGGTTTTGGGAATGTGGATGGCTTGGATGGGATAACCCATGGTGTGTGCCATGGCAGCGATTTTTTCACAGGTATCCGCCGAGCCATTACCGCCGTTGTAGAAAAAGTAGCCGATGTTGTGAGCCTTGAATACCTCTAGCAGTCGTTGATAGGCCGCCGGGTCGCGCTGTTGGCTGCGCAAAACGTAACGGCTGGAACCAAAAGCC
Organism: Pseudomonadota bacterium; assembly: GCA_041163785.1. GTDB lineage: Bacteria > Pseudomonadota > Gammaproteobacteria > Pseudomonadales > JAHEIH01 > JAHEIH01. The sequence goes on along the minus strand of JBEAQQ010000166.1, from coordinate 10,407 downwards.
CCGCCGGGCGTCTGACGCAGCGCGGCGATGGTGTCGGGATGCTCAACGCTGGTGTCGATAAGATCCTCGTGGAGCACGCCGAGGATGCCGTTGTAGCCAGCGAAGACTTTGCCGATCCTGTCCGGGTAGCGGCGTGCGGTCTCAATGACACCGCAGGCAGAGGCGTTAATAACCGACGTGACGCCACCGCTTTGGGCGTAAATGGCGTTGACAGGCAATGTTTGCATAAATGTTGACCCTAATTAGGCGTGCCAGTGTGGCGGCGTTGCATGCTAGAATATAGCCAAAATTTTTGAGACACCTATGAATATACACATTTTAGGTATTTGCGGAACCTTTATGGGCAGTTTGGCGCTTTTGGCCCGCCAGCTGGGTCACCATGTGACAGGATGCGATGCCAATGTTTATCCACCCATGAGCACGCAGCTCGCCGCGGCGGGGATAGGTCTAGTTGAGGGCTATGCGCCGTCTGACCTGCCCGACGCGGATCTCTATATCATCGGGAACGCCATGAGTCGTGGCAATGCGGCGGTCGAGTATATTCTAGACAACAATCTGCCCTACACCTCTGGTCCACAGTGGCTGGGAGAGCATCTGCTGCGTCAAAAGTGGGTGTTGGCAGTGGCGGGGACACACGGCAAAACCACCACGGCGACAATGCTGACCAAGATTTTGGATGATGCTGGCCTGGCACCAGGGTATTTGATCGGTGGTGTGCCGCTGGATTTTGATGTCTCTGCGCGTCTCGGCGAGACCGACTTTTTTGTGATTGAAGCTGACGAATACGACACAGCCTTTTTCGATAAGCGGTCGAAATTTATTCACTATCACCCCAATACCTTGATATTGAACAATCTGGAATTTGATCACGCGGATATCTTTCGCGATCTCGAGGCGATAAAAGCACAGTTCCAACACTTGGTGAAAACCTTGCCGGCACGTGCACGCATTCTCTACAACGGGGGTGATGACAATATTCTCGACGTGATGGCGCGAGGCTGTTGGTCGGAGTCCGAGGCGATTGGCTCCCCTGATCACTTACACGCCGAAGAAGTGAGTGCTGACGGCAGTCGATTTACCCTTGTGTTGGGTGATGAGCGCGCGTCTGTGGAGTGGGGCCTGTCTGGGCAGCACAACGTAAGTAATGCGTTACACGCGGCAGCGGCAGCGCGCCATGTGGGTATTACGCTAGAGGTCACTGCCCAAGCGTTGAGCAACTTCGGCGGTGTCAAACGTCGTATGGAGTGGCGCGGCTGTGAAGCGGGTGTGAGTGTGTACGATGATTTTGCCCACCACCCCACGGCCATTGCCAGCACCTTGGCGGGCGCTAAGGAAAAGTTTGCCGCTAAAGGGCGCGTGATTGCTGTGTTGGAACCCCGATCGAATACCATGAAGATGGGTTGCCACCAAACGACATTGCAGCACGCTCTAGCCAAAGCCGATGTGGTCTATGCACTGCAGGCCCCCGGTATTGCTTGGCCTGTGCAAGAAGCCCTAGGGGCTGAGGCTAAAGTGTTTGATCAGGTCGCCGCTATTGTCGATGCCATTGTGGCGGATCGGCGCGATGGCGATCATGTGGTTGTGATGAGTAACGGCGCGTTTGACGCCATCCACCAGCGCTTGCTTGACGCACTCGCTGCACAAGGAAATGTATGACTATTTTGGCTAATGTTTATCGTCGCACTGTATTGAAAAATGCAGTTTGGTTAATGCTTCTGGTGTTGGGGGTGAGCGTTTTTTTTGCCCTGCAAGTCCCTAATATCAAGCTGGATGCCAGTTCAGATTCTTTGGTGCTAGAAGGCGATACAGCCCTTGAAGTTTACCGCCAGACGACCAAGACCTATGGTTCGGATGAGTTCCTGTTGGTGACCTTTAAACCACCCGGAGAGCTACTGTCGGATGAAAACTTGGCGACCTTGGCGCGGTTGCGTGATGAGTTGGCGGCCCTCGAACAGGTCACCTCGGTGGTTTCGATTTTAGATGTGCCGCTCTTGCAAAGTCCGCCCTTGTCGCTGACCGATTTGTCAGCGGATATTCATACCCTCTCTTCAGCCGATGTCGATCGACAGTTGGCGGCGGCTGAACTGCGCACGAGCCCAATCTACAAAGATCTGTTGAGCAACGCCGACGGCGATATCACCATGCTGCAGGTCAACCTGTTCAGCGATCCACGCTATGACGAATTACTGAATGCGCGTGATGATTTGCGTGCCTTATCTCACCAGCGCGCCCTAACGAATGATGAGCAAGCCCAGCTCGCTGAAGTCACGCAGACATTTAAAGATTACGTGGCGCAATCCAATATCGAGCGTGATCGCTACATTGCAAACATTCGTAGTATTTTGGCGACCTATCGCGGCGACACCGAAATATTCCTGGGTGGCGTGCCGATGATCGCCGCAGACATGATTGATTTTATTCGCAGCGATCTAAATATCTTTGGCGTCGGCCTGTTCCTCTTTATTGTGGTGCTACTGGGGGTGATTTTCCATAGTGCGCGCTGGGTGGTGTTGCCCTTGCTAACCTGTGCGACCACCATCGTTGTCATGTTGGGTTACCTAGCGCTAGTGGACTGGCGTATGACGGTCATTTCCTCAAATTTCGTGGCCTTGCTGTTGATTGTGACGTTGTCGATTTGTATCCATTTGGTGGTGCGTTACCGCGAATTGCTGCAAGAGCGCCCTGATGACGATAATGAATCACTGGTGTTTGAAACAGTGCGCTACATGGCCAAGCCTTGTATTTACACCGCACTGACGACCATTGTGGCGTTTGCCTCGCTCGTTGTCAGCGGTATTCGCCCGGTGATTGATTTCGGTTGGATGATGACCATCGGTATTAGCTTGGCCTTGGTGATGGCCTTCTTGGTATTACCCGCGGGGATGATACTGTGGGGCAAGGGGGGCGCCGGTTACGCGGGCGGTGGGGCACCGGGTGTGACCATGCTGTTTGCCCGCGCCACTGACCACCTCAAAAACGGTGTCTTGTGGGTATCGCTGGTGTTGGCAGGTATTAGCGCCTACGGTATTTCGCAGTTACAAGTGGAAAACCGTTTTATCGACTACTTCGATGAATCCACGGAGATCTACCAAGGCATGGAAACCATCGACCGTGAGTTTGGTGGCACAATTCCGTTGGATATTTTGATTAAGACCCAGCCTCTGCAGGCCGGCGCGGATGATTTGTTTGCTGTTGATGGTGCAGAAAATGCCGATCCCTTTGCCGACAGTGACCCCTTTGCTGAGAGCGATCCCTTTGCTGAAAGCGACCCCTTTGCCAGCGGAGATGAAGAGGCGAGTTTTGAGCAAAGCCCGTGGTTTACTGTGGACGGTTTGAGTAAGGTTGAGGCGGTTCACGACTACCTCGAAGGCCTGCCAGAGACGGGTAAGGTGCTCTCGCTGGGTACGTTTTATAAGGTGGTGCGTGGTTTAGCGGGTAACGTGGATGATATTCAGTTGGCGGTTCTGCAAAACAGCCTACCCGACAGCATGGACGGTTTCTTGGTTGCTCCTTATCTCGACAAAGAGAACCATCAAGCGCGGATCAGTCTGCGTGTCAAAGAAACCAGCCACAGTCTGCGCCGCAATCAATTTTTGCATGACCTGCGTAGCCACCTTGTGAACGATATGGGTATTGCGGATGAGGACCTTCAGTTCACCGGTATGTTGGTGCTTTACAACAATATGCTGCAAAGCTTGTTCCGCTCGCAAATCCTCACGCTAGGTTTTGTGTTTGTGGCCATTGTGGCCATGTTCTTAGTGCTATTCCGCTCCTTGAGTTTGTCATTGATCGCCATTGCGCCTAACATTTTGGCGGCGGGTATGGTGCTCGGTTTTATGGGCTTGTTGGGCATGCCGCTAGACTTAATGACCATCACCATTGCAGCGATCTGTGTCGGTATTGGTGTGGATGATACGATTCACTACATTCACCGCTTTAAAACCGAGTTTGCCATCGACGGCAACTACCGCGAGACCATGTTTCGCAGCCATGCGAGCATCGGTCGCGCCATGTACTACACCTCGGCCACCATTGTTATAGGTTTCTCGGTGTTAACGCTGTCGAACTTCACCCCGAGCATCTACTTTGGCATTTTGACGGGGGTGGCCATGTTGGCGGCTTTGCTAGGGGCAATGACCCTGTTGCCACGTTTGATCGTTTGGATTAAGCCCTTGGGGCCCGAGCGTCATTAGTGGAGTGTCGTCTCGGTTGTGGTGCCTGTTGTATCGCCCCGTCGATAACAGCGGGCATCCCCGGAATGCCCAACGGTAAGCCTGCGGGAATCCGTTGCCTGCACCTCGATGAAGACAATTTATGTCGCTTGTTCGGTACCCCTGAACGCCCTGATTACTGCGCTGGCTTTAAAGCCATGTTGGAAGTGTGCGGAACGAGCCGTGAAGAGGCCATGCAAACCCTGACATGGCTGGAAAGTGAAACGCTTCCCTAGGAAATGAGAACATTCTAATGAGTCAAACGATCACCATGCCGTTGTTTCCCTTGTCGACAGTTATGTTCCCTGGGGCGCGTATTCCGCTTCAAATTTTTGAGCCGCGCTACATGGATATGGTTAAAAATTGCATGCGCGATAATGCCCCGTTTGGCATTGTTAAGATCACCTCGGGTACCGAGGTTGCCTCCCGCATGGGCATCGCTACCAACTTTGAGAGCTTGGGTTGCGCCGTTGAGATTGTCGATTGGAATGCGTTGCCCCACGGTCGTTTGGGTATCGTGGTGCAGGGCACGCACAAGATCGAGGTGCTAAATAGCGAGCGCAACGCTGCCAACTTGACGATGGGGGAAGTGAGGTATTTCCCCGATGAGGAAGACTGTCAGCTGCCGGAAGAGTTTTTACCTCTGTGGGAGTTGCTCGATACCCTGCAAGCTCACGAGGCGATACAGCGCCTTAATCTTCAGCTCGATAGCCACAGTGCGCTAAGCGTTGCCAATCACCTATCAGCGTTACTTCCTATTCAGGATCAATTGAAACAAGCGTTGCTAAACTTGAACAATCCCCTCGACCGACTAGAGCGTCTGGCAGAAATCGTCGCGCAACTGGAAGCCTAACTACCCCCTGCCACCCTGGCGGTGTACAATGCTCGCATTACGTTAATGTGGGCTCCCAAAACGATGGATGTTGTGCAATACATGCGCGAGCTTGGCGCCAATGCCAAACGCGCGGCGGCGATTCTCGCCAAAACAGAAACGCAGCAAAAAAATGCGGCCTTATTAGCGATCGCTGCCCAGTTGCAAGCGCGTCGCGAGGATATTTTATCTGCCAATACCGCCGATCTGGCCGCTGGAAAAGACAGCGGATTAGATGAGGCGATGCTAGATCGCCTAGCTCTGACGCCGGCGCGTTTCGATGCCATGGTGGAGGGCTTAACCCAAGTCGCTACGCTGCCTGATCCCGTCGGTGAAATTACCGATATGGCCTATCGCCCCTCGGGGATACAACTTGGTAAAATGCGCGTGCCACTGGGTGTGATCGGTATCGTGTACGAGTCGCGTCCCAACGTGACTATCGACGCCGCTAGCCTGTGTCTGAAGTCGGGTAATGCCACCATTTTGCGCGGTGGATCAGAGTCAATTCACTCGAATCGTGCGATTGCTCTCGCCATTGCGGCGGGTCTGCAAGATGCGGGCTTGCCCAGCGAAGCCGTACAGGTGGTCGAAACTACGGACCGCGCCGCGGTAGGTGAGCTGATTACGATGAACGGTACGGTCGATGTGGTTGTGCCCCGGGGTGGGAAGGGGCTCATCGAGCGTATCAGCCGCGATGCCACCGTTAACGTCATTAAACACTTGGACGGCATCTGTCATGTCTATATTGACGCTACGGCGGATCTTGAAAAAGCGCACGCGGTGGCGGTGAACGCCAAAACACACCGTTATGGTACCTGTAACACCATGGAGACGCTGTTGATTGACGCACCTGTGGCAGCTTCTGTGTTGCCGGGTTTGGTGGCAGCTTACAGCGAGCGCGGTGTGGAATTGCGTGGCTGCGAGCGCAGCCGAGCTGTCAGCACGATGTTACCCGCCAGCGAAGAAGATTGGTCGACCGAGTACTTGGCGCCTATTTTGTCTATCAAGATCGTCGACGGTATTGATGCGGCGATCGAACACATCAATCACTATGGGTCGCATCACACCGATGCCATCATGACAGAAAATGTGACGTTAGCGCGTCGCTTCCTGCGAGAAGTGGATTCGTCATCGGTCATGGTCAACGCCTCAACCCGCTTTGCCGACGGTTTTGAATACGGTCTTGGCGCGGAAATTGGTATCTCTACCGATAAGATTCACGTTCGCGGCCCTGTGGGGTTAGAGGGTTTAACTTCACAGAAATATGTGGTGTTCGGCGACGGACATATTCGTCAATAATGCAGCGTCTGGGTATCTTTGGCGGCACCTTTGACCCTGTGCACAACGGGCATGTGCATACGGCGGTGGCCTTGGCGGAACACTTGCGGCTTGAGCGCTTGCACATGGTGCCCTGTTTTCAACCCGTGCATCGCGATACGCCGAATACGCCTGCGGATCACCGTTTTGCGATGCTGCAGCAAGCGTGTTTGGCCCACCCTAGATTGCTCGCTGATGACCGTGAACTGCAGCGGGGTGGTCCTTCTTATTCCATCGATACCATGCGTGCATTTCGCGCTGAACATCCCGACGCGGCCCTCTTTATGGTGATGGGCGCGGATACGTTTCGCCATTTCCACACATGGCGCGAGGCGGACACGTTTCTAAGGGTGGTAAATATCGTCGTTGTGCACCGCGGTGGCGAGCCCGTGCCGGACTTGATAAACAGCCATTGGGCCGAAGCCATCCATGACAAACCAAGTGATATTCAATGCAGCCGCGGCGCGTTGACTAGTGTACAATTACCACTTTGGGCGACGTCGTCAACAGCGATACGCCAGCGACTTCAGCAGGGCGAGGGTATAGAGCACGACGTCCCCGGCGCTGTGGCGCAATATATTGAATTACACAAACTGTATAGGTGAGTGCGCCATATGGCTGCAAAAATGAGTTTTTTATCTTCAGAAGAAATCCGTGACGCGGCCGTTGAGGCCATTGAGAGTCTCAAGGGCAAAGAAATCGTCGTGCTCGATGTACGCGACATGACCGGTATGACCGACTATATGATTATCGCCAGTGGCACGTCAAATCGTCACGTTAAATCCATGGCAGACAGTGTTGTGATGGAGCTTAAAAAGCGCGGTGAATTGCCTCTGGGTGTCGAAGGTGAAAGCTCAGGGGATTGGATTTTGGTCGATTTGGGGGGTGTTATCGTGCATGTGCAAATGCCGGAAACTCGCGCCTTTTACGACCTGGAAAAATTGTGGGGCAGCGCCCCAGCCGGTAGCGCGGAGTAAGATTTGCGCCTTAAGGTGATCGCCGTCGGTACCAAAATGCCCAAGTGGGTAGAGGCCGGCAGCGAAGAATACACCAAACGCCTCGGTGCGGATTTGCGCATCGAGTGGGTCGAACTACCTCTGGGAAAACGAGGCAAGGGTGCCGATTTGGCGCGAGCCATCCAGGCGGAGTCCGACGCTATGCTAGCCGCGATAGGCAAGGGCGATGGCGTGATTGCGCTCGATGTGCTGGGCAAAGCGTGGAGTACTGAACACCTGGCCGAGCAAATTAAGTCGTGGCAAATGAGCGGCCGCAATATGAGTTTGCTGATCGGCGGCCCAGATGGACTCAGTGAGGCTTGCTTGCAGCGCGCAGAACAGCGCTGGTCTTTGTCGGCACTGACCTTTCCTCATCCCTTGGTTCGCGTTATCCTCGCTGAACAGTTGTATCGCGCCTGGTCGATCAACAATAACCACCCCTATCACCGCGCCTAGGGCGCTAAAATGGACTGACCGCCGTGTGGCAACAAGACCGTCGCTACATTAAAGACCCCAACGCTGAGGCCATGAAGTATCAGGGCCGCGCGTTTACCGCGATTGTCGTCATTGCACTCGTGTTTACCGTGATTCTGGCGCGTTATGTCTTCTTGCAAGTTTTCCAATTCGAGCGTTACAAAACCGAAGCCGATAACAACCGTGTTCACGTACAGTCACTGGCGCCTAAGCGCGGTTTGATTTTTGATCGTAAAGGGCGTCTTTTAGCCGAAAATATTTCCAGTCGCTCTCTGGTGCTGGTGCGCGAACGCGTGCCCAATCTGGAGGATACGTTGGCTAGGCTGCAGCGCTTGTTGGACATCAGTGATGAGGATCTCGACGATTTCAGGCGCCGTTTGAAGCGCCAACGCCCCTTTGAAGAAGTCCCCCTGCTGTTCAACCTCAGTGAGGAGCAAATTGCCACTGTCGCCGTCAATATCCATACCCTGCCAGGTGTTGAGATAGAGGCACGTCTCGTGCGCCATTACCCCTATGGCGAACTGTTTGGTCACGTGGTGGGTTATGTGGGCAGAATCAATGAGCGCGAGCAAGCCACCCTCGACCCGGAAAACTATGCCGCCACTTACAGTATGGGTAAGCTGGGTGTAGAGCGCTACTATGAGTCGCAACTGCACGGAGAAGTAGGTTATCAAAACGTCGAAACCGATGTACGCGGTCGTATCAAACGTGTGCTGGATCAAACCGATCCCCAGCCGGGTAAAGATTTATTCCTGCACCTCGATGTGGATATTCAGCGCGTAGCTTACGAAGCCCTGCGGGGTCGTCGCGGTTCAGTGGTGGCTATGAATGTTAAAAACGGTGGCGTGCTTGCGGTTGTGAGCTCCCCCAGTTATGACGCCAATTTGTTTGTAAACGGCATCAGCAGCAAGGATTATTCCGCGCTGCGTGATTCACCCGATCTGCCTTTATTCAACCGCAGTTTACAGGGGCAATATCCCCCCGCGTCGACGGTGAAACCTGTCATCGGAATGGCCGGGCTGCACTATGGTGTTGTCACCCCATCAACGACCGTTGCTGACCCCGGTTGGTTCCAATTGCCCAACGACGAGCGGTTCTATCGTGACTGGAAGCGCGAGGGGCACGCCGCACGCATCAATCTTGAAGATTCCATTATCCAGTCCTGCGACGTCTTTTTTTACGACCTTGCCTACAAGCTGGGTATCGATCGCATCCACGAATTCATGACCAGTTTTGGCTATGGTGTGCCGACCGGTGTCGACTTGACCAGCGAACGAGGCGGCTTGCTCCCCTCCCGAGATTGGAAACGCCGCGTTCATAAGCTGCCTTGGTTTCCAGGTGAAACGCTTAATATTGGTATTGGTCAGGGCTACATGCTAGCTACACCGATACAAATGGCGGCTGCCACAGTGGCACTCGCTAACAAAGGGCAGTGGATCCAACCGCGTGTGTTAAACAAGCTGGGTGAACTGGAGTTGCTCCCTGCTAGGCGCAACACCCTAGATGTTGACCCTAGCCATTGGGCGGTGGTGGAGCGAGCTATGTACGATGTGGTTCATGGGACGCGAGGAACGGCACGAGCTTCAGCGCGGGGAATGGCTTACGATATGGCGGGTAAAACAGGTACCGCTCAGGTTGTCGGCATAGCCCAAGGGGAAGAGTATGATTCCGAGTCCTTGTCAAAGCACAAGCGTGACCACGCCTTATTTGTGGGTTACGCCCCGGCTGAAGACCCGCAAATTGCGGTGGTGGTGGTGATTGAAAATGGTGAGCACAGCTCCGAGGCGGTGAAGGTGGCACGAGCAGTTATGGACGCGTATCTGTTGGGTGACGAGTCCCCGTTGGGAGTGAATAAAAAATGAGCCATGGTGAATTTGTAAGACAGATGTCGCTTAGCGACAGCCGTTTGAGCCCGTCAATGTGGCAGCGATTGCATCTCGACCCAGCGCTATTTACCTTGCTGCTTATTCTGACCGGCGTGGGTCTTATGGTGCTTTTCAGTGCGAGCGGGCAGTCGTGGGTTGCGGTGAAACGCCAGGCGACTTTTTTCCTTATCGCTTACATGGCGATGTTTTTTGTGGCGCAAATCAGTGTCGATTTTATGCGGCGTTGGTCGCCATTGGTCTACCTGTTAGGGGTATTGTTATTGGTCGGTGTGTTGGTCGCCGGTACGGGGGCTAAGGGCGCCCAACGTTGGCTGGAAATTGGGGGTTTTAGGTTTCAGCCGTCTGAAATTATGAAACTTATTATGCCGTTGGCCACGGCGTGGTACTTGGCGGATCGTGTACTCCCACCGAGAATCAAGGTGGTGGGTTTGTCGATGCTGATTGCCTTGATTCCCGCCGTGTTAATTTTTAGGCAACCTGATTTAGGCACTGCCATATTGGTGGCGGCGTCGGGTTTGTTCTGTCTGTTTTTTGCCGGATTGAGTTGGCGCTATATCGCGGCAGCCGGTGCGCTCGGTGCGGTCGCCGCACCGGTGATGTGGTTTTTTGTCATGCACGAGTACCAAAAGCGTCGCGTCTTGACCATGCTAGAC
>JBEAQQ010000165.1:0-16729 GCA_041163785.1 Pseudomonadota bacterium | reverse complement strand
TCTATGTCTCAACAAAAAGTGGCGCTCGTCACGGGTGCGAGTCGCGGTGTGGGCGCGGGCATCGCTCGCGCGCTAGGTAGCCTTGGCTATGTGGTGTACATCACCGGCCGCTCAGAGCATTCAAGCAATGCCATCGCCTGGGATGGCTCCCACTTAGGTGGCACCATTACAGAAACCGCTGCCGCCGTCACCGCCGCAGGTGGGCACGGTATTCCGCTGGTGTGCGACCACAGCGACGACACCCAAGTCGCCAAGGTATTTGACACTATTAAGCAGAACCACGGCCGCTTAGACATGCTGATCAACAACGCTACCCATATTCACCCGCAGCTCATCGAGCCCAAACCCTTCTGGGAAAAAGAGCTCGCCGCGCAGAACATATTGGATGTGGGCTTACGCTCCGCCTATGTCGCTAGCTGGCACGCGGCGCACATCATGGTGCCCCAGCAGCGTGGCTTCATTGGGTTTGTGTCATCCTTTGGTGGCAGCTGTTACATGCACGGCCCAGGTTACGGCGCCCAGAAAGCCGGCCTTGATAAATTTGCGCAGGATATGGGCCACGATTTTGAAGGTACAGGCGTAGTGGCGGTATCGCTTTGGCTTGGGCCACAACTGACTGAACGCGCCAAAATTGCCGCGCATACCAATCCAGAGCAATACACTGACTTCATCGCCGCCGCAGAAAATCCAGAATTCCCTGGGTATATTTTTGACGCCCTCGACCAAGCCGAGAACAGGCTCAGTTTCTCTGGTGAAACGCTGATCGGCGCCGAGGTCGCCAAAACCTTAGGCATTACCGATAATGGCCACGAACGTCCGTCATATCGCGAGATGCTGGGCAGCCCGCGCGAGAAAAATCCCGCGGCTGTTTATTGATTCGCAACCAACAGTTGCGCAGTTTCAAAGCCCGCTTGGTAGCCCGCAACTGGCCGCCCCGCTATGCTTTTAAACACTAAAACGACAAGGAAGAACGCAATGGCCTTAGCAGAAAATTTGATTAAACTTCGCAAACAAGCCGGCTGGTCACAAGAAGCTCTGGGCGCGCAAATTGGCGTATCACGCCAGTCGGTTTCCAAGTGGGAAAGTGGCAAAAGTGTGCCCGACTTAGACAAAGTTGTGAAACTCGCCGAGGCGTTTGGCGTGCCCACTGACACCCTTCTTAAGGGTGATGCGACAGCTGTGAAAGCAGATGAAATACCACAGACAGCGTCCACCGAAGACCACGCGTCATCCAAGCAAGCTGATAACAAACCGGTGATTGCATTGGCCCAGGCCCAACACTACGTGCACACAAACACGACCGCCGCGCGTCAGATTGCCAAGGGGGTGGCGCTTTGCGTTTCCTCTGCTGCCCCTATGTTTGCGTTGATGGCGCTGTTCGACAATCAAACCATGGCCGTTGGTCTGGGTGTTATTGCGATAATGCTCATGGTGGTAAAAGGCATCACCTTCTTTATCGGTGCCAACCAGTTACAAGAGAGCTTGGATAGCATATTGCTGAACCCCTTTGACACCGACAGCGAAACGCAACTGAGCCTTCAGGCGCGTCTTCGCGAATTTGCGCCGGAACACCAAAAGCAGCTCTCCATTGGCGTCGGCTTTTTCGTACTGTGTGTCGCTCCCCTAATGTTTGCCGTGGCCATGGGCGCCACCAGCGCAACCATTTTGCTGACACTCATCGCCCTGCTCGTCTCCATAAGCCTAGGATTGCTCTACGTTATCCCTGCCAGCGCACACCAAGAAGCTCTGAAGTACATTCTCAATAATGGCGATAAGGATGCCGGCAAAAGCCAAGACACCCTGTTGGCAGAAAAAGTCGCCGGCATTTATTGGCCATTAGTGGTGGCTGTGTATTTGGGATGGAGTTTTTGGACCATGAATTGGGGAGTAACGTGGATTGTTTTCCCCGTGGCAGGTGTGGCGTTTGCAGCATTGGTTGCACTGACAAAAGTACTGAAAAAATCGTAGATTCGATACGAGCGCTGCACGTTCGCACCTCACATTCAACCCGCTTTTAATCCGCTCTGGCCTATCACGGTATCAAGCGCCGACGAACTAGAGGATAGTGGTATCTAAACACAATAAGATACTGACTATGAAAAACTTACTTGCACTGTCACTTACCACCGTGTTTCTCATTAGCTGTGGAGGTGGTGGTTCCTCGCCAACACCCACGCCACAACCACAACCCCAGCCGCAACCCACCGCGGACACCACCGCACCGGTGATTTCGCTCTCTGGCGCGAGCAGTATCACGCTTACCGAGGGAGATAGTTTCACCGACCCTGGTGCCACGGCCAGCGACGATACTGACGGCACAGTCGCTGTGACTGTCAGCGGCACTGTGGGCACGACGCCTGGGCAATATACCCTGACCTACAGCGCTACTGATGCGGCGGGCAATAACAGCAGCCTTTCGCGCACCGTCACTATTGAGGCTGCACCAGAGCCTCCCGTTGAACCCCCTGTGGAACCCCCCGTTTCTAGCGATCTCGGCACGGTATTGGTAGATGGCGAGATGGGCAGCGACTGGGACAAGGGCATTTTGGCCTTTGACTCCGCCTTAAACTACGGCGACTGCACCATGACAGGTGGAACAACCTGCACCAATATTAGTTGGAGCCTAGTGAGCGACACCGAGCAGGGGCAAGTGCTGGAAGTTACCCACCCCGCTAATGCTGACCACGCCGGTTTGTTTATCGCTTCGAGCGATGCGGTAGACCTAAGCAGTTTTGCGAATGGTGCACTGCAATTCGACATAAAAATCTTATCTGGTGATGGCCTGATCACCACCAAAGTGGACTGTTTCTACCCGTGTACCTCGGGCGACCAAACGCTGGCCGCGTTAGCCTTGAATACTTGGCACACGGTGCGCATTTCCATGGCCTCGCTGGTGCAACAAGGTCTGAACGCAAGCAACGTTAATACTGGCATTGTTATTTGGGCGAGTAATTACAACGATTCAACCTTTCAAATCGACAACGTTCGCTTCACGACTACCGTTGAGGGCGACCTAACCCCGTTGAGCGGCAATACGACCGACCCCAACAATCCCGTTAGTCGCGATTTCGTCATTACAGCGATGGGCGCCGGCTCTTATTCCGACACCATCAATATTGCTAGCTATCGCTGTGTTTATGACTACGGCAACTGGATCTACAGCGCCGGCATGGTTGAACCTGGCATCGGCGGCTGTAATACCGACACTGGCACCCCCATCGGTGACCCCACTCCGCTCCATCCGCAACGCGTCGCCCCAGCCAGCAACGGCCCGCTGCCCACCCACAAATGGTGGGGCTCGGTAAGCTTTATGGGCGAAATGACCATAGGTGACGCGAACGACGCTGCCTACATAACACCCGATCCGCTCACCGCGCGTATTACCAACAAGGGTTTCCGCACGATGGGTATCCCCAATGGATTACAGGTCAGTGGAACTAATTTCGGTTATGCCATTCCCGACCCGTTTGCTGAAGTGTTCGACGGTATCAGCCTTGCCCACTCCAGTGGTGCAGAGTTAGAGGCTTACTTAAAAGACCACAGCGATGGCAGTGTCACTGTGCAGTGGCAAGCGGGAAGCGTGGCCAAACTGGAAGCCACCTTTGTACACGGCTCACCCTATGTATTCCTACAGGTATTTGATGGCGACCTAATCATCAAAACACTACGCGAAGACGGCGGCGAAAAAGGCACCTTTAGTAGCCCTAGTAACACCCTCGGCGTATGGACGAGTGTGGCGGGCAATCATAATAACTTCCTGATCAGTGGCGATGGCGCGACCACCTTTAGCAACACGACCAGTAACAACATTACCGCCAGCAACAGCAGCGGTCTGTTCACCCTGGCTTATATACCGGTGACCACCGGTACCCCGAGCGCAACACTGGTGAACACCATAGCGGCCCAAGCACAACAGCGCGTTGCCAAGCTAAACATTGATTACAGCGTTGATCACAACAATAACCAAGTCACCGTGACCCACCATTACGTGGACGCCAATGGCGACCCTGTAGAGACATTGATGGGGTTACTCCCCCTCCAGTGGAAGCGCGCCGATACCGCAGCCGCGGTGGCTCAAGTGCGCAGTGCCCGCGGCATAACGAAATTTGTGGTCGGCCAACAATTTAGCTACACCATGGACAGCGTAGGCATACTGCCCGCGCTACCCAGCGTGGCGACCAGCCTCTCCAACAGCCTATTGACGTCTTTAGTCGATGAATTTCTCGCTAGCGGTGAATCCAACTGGAAACCCTACAACGATGCCTACTGGTCGGGCAAAATTTACAGCAAAGTTGCTGAGTTAATCGCGATTACCGAGCAAGCAGGCTTGACCACCCAGCGCGACCGCCTGTTAGCCTGGCTAAAAACAGAGCTAGCCGACTGGTTCACAGCCGGCACAGCCGATACGCTCGACGTGGATCAGTACTTTGCCTACGACGACGAATGGAACACCTTGTTAGCCATGGAGGAGTCCTTCGCCTCGCACCAACAATTGAACGACCACCACTTCCACTATGGTTATTTGGTCCGCGCGGCGGCGGAAATTTGCCGCAACGAGCCGACTTGGTGTGGTGCCGATCAATACGGCCCCATGGTCGAAATGTTAATCCGCGACTACGCCGCCGGTCGTGACGACCCAATGTTCCCCTACCTGCGTCACTTCGATCCTGCCAATGGCTTCTCATGGGCCTCAGGCAAAGCCAATTTTGTGCGCGGCAACAACAACGAGTCGACCTCCGAGGCGGCTAACGCCTACGGCGCGATGGTGCTCTACGGCTTAATTACCGGCAACGACGAGATCACCGAGCGCGGCATGTACCTGCACGCCTCTACCGCCGCGAGCTACTGGGAATACTGGAACAACCTCGACGGCTTCCTCAATACCGGCGCAGATCACAGCAACTTCCCCCCTGGGTACGGCTACTTATCAACTTCGATCGTTTGGGGTGATGGCGCAGTATTCTCGACGTGGTTTAGTGCCGCCTATGCCCACATCTTGGGTATTCAAGGCTTACCTAGCAACGCGCTTAACATGCATGTGGGCTTGCACAACAACTATATGCAGTCATACGTTGCGCTTGGTCTCACCGAATCGAGCAACGGTAAACCTTCAGGATTAGCCGCAGACCAATGGCGCGACATTTGGTGGAACCTCATGGCCTTGACTGACAGCGACGCCGCCCTAGCCGACTATGAAAGTTCGGGTAACTATAGCCCCGAAGTGGGCGAAAGCAAAGCACACACTTATCACTGGTTGCACAACATGAAAGCACTAGGGCTGTTAGCAAGTGGTCGGGGAGACATAACCGCTGACTATCCCTCTGCCATGGTGTTTGAGAAGGCCGGTGCCAAAACCTATGTGGTGTATAACTTTGGCAGCGCACCAAGAACGGTAAACTTCAGCGATGGGGTGAGCGTGACGGCGGCCGCGGGTCAGTTTACGGTGCATAAACTGTAACTATTTCATTGCCTACTAACGGGTAACACCCAAAACGCACTTAACATAAAAAAAGCCGCCATATTTGGCGGCTTTTAAACAGCTAATTATTTGGCTAATAAATAGGATGGTTCACCATATTCGTTAGCACCTTCGTCGCCTTTTACAATGAGCCAATACAAAATGACAAAGATACCGATAATGGTTAATACTAGAAGCATCCACCAACCGCTGCGACCACCATCGTGAAGTCGTCGTACACCAGCGGCAAGGCCAGGTACTAAAAGCGCCAAATTAAGTAAGCCTGAAATTGGCCCGGTTGTATCCGTACCTATTCCCATCATGACTTCTAAAATACCCGCCACTATTCCCAACAAAACGGTGAACAAATAGAACCACCAATATTCGCCACGGCTAGCACGCCCTGAGAACGTGGCATACTTTTCTAAAACACAAATCTGTGATGCACGAATAAGTGCATCAAACCCTGTTAATACCTGAGGTTCACTTTGTGGCGCCGCAGCAACCACGGGAGCCACTTGTTCGGTTGCAGCAACTTGGAGGATAGTGCCACATTTAGCACAACGAGATTCATTTGGTGCGACAACCGCACCGCAATTAGGACAGTTCATTATTTTACCTTTTGTTTAACACGTTTAAATTATTGACATTGAGGGATGATTTTTTCTTGAATCACTAATGGGTTAGACATTTCTGACTTACTTAATTGTTCCGCTGCTTTATTGGCAATACAAGTACACATGTCTAGCATTGCTTGACTACCTGGTTTATTTGCTGAGCAGGATTCAATAAAACTTTCTTTAAAACTGGCGCGAAAAGAAGAATCAAAAGCTTCTTTGGCTTCGTCACTACATGCTAATAGCATAATTGAAATAAGAAAAATCAGTGCATTCTTCATTCGAACTACCTTTTATTATGTTATTAATCTAATTTCCCAATACATCCTATGGGTTTACAAAATTTGAATCAAGCTACTACATTAAAATTTCAACTCGACTTAATATATTTCTGAATCTGAGCTAAGTATGTTAATTTCAGGGCATTTGTGTGATGATGACGGTCTGTTAACTAACTGTTTAACAATAATTATTAGGATTTACAAAGATGGCTAAATCTAGATTGGTAGCACTTGTTTCGACACTCCTAGTTGTCGTTACGACTTTCGTCGTTGCATATTTTGTATCTCCGACTTGGGGATTTTATACCAAAGCGGTTTTAATTAATTTGGTAGCCGCAGAGATTATGGTTGCACTTTATCTCCAAACCGCAATAGGTATGGGAAGCGTTAAGTCAACCGGTGTATTCGCTGCCATTTCTGGCACTTCGATGCTGATTTACGTCTTGGCCGCCGTTATTCTTATCGCTGTATTTTCAATTATCGATGACGACGGCAAGCACAAGAATCTTTTTATCGGCTTAAATATCGCCTTAGCTGCCATGTTCGTTTTGATTCCTTTAGCCATGTCTGTGGGAGATGTCAATGACCAGGTCAGCAAAGAAAAATTACAGCAAAATAAGCTATCCACGGCACAACTCAAACTAACCCTTGGCTCACTTACTGATGAACTCAAAGCGGCGACGAGGAACCAGTATTTAACCGCCGAACAGATTGAAAGCCCCGTTCGTCTGATTGCGACACTTGAAGAAAAAATAACCCTTTTAGAACACATGTCTATTGAGGGGACACACCTTTCAAATGGCATGGAATTATTGAATGCCGCTCAAGAGCAACTAAACAGCCTAGATGGCGTTTCTTGGCAAGAGATTGACGTCACTGCTTCACTGGCGTCGACTGACAACGCATTACGTAACGCTATTCGAATTTTAAATTTCTAACGGTAAAAGCTCATGGCAATTTTAGATTTAATTGAATTTGTAGACCATGCTGGCGATATCATGGTCACACAAGTGCCATACGATGGCGACGCTCAGATTCGTATGGGCTCGCAATTGGTGGTTCGACAAACCCAGACAGCCGTTCTAAGTAAAGATGGGCAGTTCCTAGATAAATTTGGCCCAGGTCGACATACGCTGCAAACCAATAATCTGCCCTTGATGGGAACGATAATTGGTGCCGCCTTTGGTGGAAAATCGCCATTCCAAGCTAGCGTCTATTTTGTTGGTAAGCAGGTTTTCAATAACCTAGGCTGGGGCACCCAAACACCCATCACCATGCGCGACTCAGAATTACGGATGGTTACCTTGCGCTCACACGGCATTTTTTCAATGCGAATTGTGGACGAATTATTGTTCCTGACTAAATTGGTTGGGTCTAAAGGTATGCAAACCACGTATCATCTTGAGAATTTTTTCCGTTCCATCATTATTTCTAGGCTTGTCGAAAGTATTGCCAACGAACTTTCTACCATTTTAGATCTCGCCAAATATTACAGAAAGATTGGCGAATCAGTGAAGCTTGCCGTTAGCGACGAATTAGCCCAATACGGCATCGAGCTTATTGATCTGGTGATAGAAGCCATCACCCCCGCACCTGAAATTCAAGCAATGATCAACAAAGCGAGTGGAATTGCCGCTCAAAATACCATGAGCTACTCCGAAATCGCCCGAGCAGATGCCATGGTTGAAGCCGCTAAAAACCCCGGGGGAAGCTCCGGTGAAGGTGTCGGAGCAGGTCTAGGGGTTGGATTTGGACTCAGTATGGCGCAAATGGCCATGCAGAACACCAATATTCAAAGCCTTACCCCTAAGCAAGAGGCGAACAGCGAGGGCAAGATGACCCCTATAGACAAATTGCGCCAGATAAAAGCGATGCTAGATGAGGGATTAATTACGGAAGAACAGTTTGCAAAGGAAAGACAGGAAATTTTAGACGAAATGTAAATTAACTGCCTTCCCCCTGAGCAGCAAAAGTTAATTAACCGTATTTTCGGGCAAAGGCTTCATCCGAGCTAATCAAATAGCCAATGCCCTCAAAGAAGGCAATAATTGCAGGAATAAACGTCCAGCAAAAGATAAAGTAGAGGATGCCCGAACCAATTCGGCCCAAATAGAATTTATGGAAACCAAATCCTCCCAAAAACCAAGCCAGTAAAAATGCTACGATTTTACTCTTCTCCCCCACTACCGGTGCAGGTTGAGCTGGAGCCTGTTGTGCCTGCACATAAATGACTTGAGGCTTTGCCTTTTCCGAAACACTAGGGGTGGCTAATGGCGCAGTGTCGACACTTGATGATGCAACAACAGAGCCACAACGTGTACATCTCTGCGCACCGGGTTGTAGGCTCGCTCCACAATTTGGGCAATTTTCCATTCTTATCTCCGAAAATATTTTTGTAAGATTTTAACGCATAAATGTTTGTTGGGATAATAAAGTTTTCATTAGCACTTTATAACTAGAAGTAATTAAATTGATTTACATCCATTCTTAATAATGCTAATAAGATAAACGTTTCATCAACTTTGGAGAGAATAATGAATAATCAAGTAGAAACAAAACCCGTATCTATCGGCGACTGGATCGTCACCTATTTGCTACTATGCATACCATTAGTCAACTTTATTATGCTGATTGTATGGGCTGTTCAGGCCGACAAACCAAGCAAATCCAACTGGGCGAAAGCGACATTAATTTGGATGATCCTAGGCGTTATTATATTTATGGTGTTTGGCGCCACACTTATGGCCGGCATTGCATCGCAGAGCGGCTACTAATCAGTTAAAAACTTAACATAATTTAACCAAAACCTATCTAACTTCACTGGAAGATAGGTTTTCATATCCCATCTTGATTGATGTAATTATCCCGTATCATTAGTGAGTTGGATATTTGATCAAATAACAGGAATGCTCGTTCCTTATCTGCCTTGAGCTGTTTATCACCAAAAGACGTCGATACGTGCCCCTGCATTAAAACCAAATACTTTGGCGTAAAAATAAAATAATTCATCAATTGCGCTTCTACTTTGTGCCTACCACGACTTTGAGACATCTTAGACTCCACCCAAATCCCAGGATACGTTTCAAGAGGGTAAAACCCAGCACCTAGGATCGGTAGTCCCTCCATCAATTCATTAAGGTTGTCCCTCTGGAGTAATTCCTTTACGTCTGCCTCAGATAGAACATCACCGTCATAGGGCAACTTAAAAACTAACACCTGAAACATGAGAAATTGCTCATCGTTTACCTTAATAAATTTTTGAACAATATTGGGACGATTAGCCTCTTTGGCTACCCAGCTAGCCGGGTAGGACATTTCAAAATTTAGCCCCTTGGCCTTAGGGTGATCGTAAGCCATGTACCTCTTTAAGAAGCCTTGACTCCACTCGCTAAGAGGACTTTCGATAAATGTGGGGTTAAAACGCGAGAATGCTTCCAGCATGCCCTCTTCCATGTTGCCATTACATCGCTCCATAACCCTAGAGACAAAATTGGTCGCGTCTACCAAACTAATTTTTTCTAAAAGATTGCCTTTAATATTTTCTATCATCTGTGCTTTTAGGGCACCATCGGTATGCGCAAACAGCTGTTCCTCAACATATTTAAATGACCGATTAAATTTCATATCAAAGCAACGCTTTGCGTTAAATGCGTCGTGTAGCAGGGTTGGATGCTGCTGCATAACCTTTTCCAACGTGGCATTCTGCCCAATGTAATAACCAAACACTGATGCCATTTCGGTTGCATCCTCATTTGACCAACCAAACGACGGCATATTGAGCAACAACGCCAATATGCTTATCACATACTTCCATTTCTCCATGAGGCCTACCTCCATCTTTTATTCTCTAATTGTCGCCTGCCACGCGACCACTTGCCACACACCTGCACGTTTCATAAAGGTACCTGTGTTCAAATAATAAGCCGTCTCAGTACCGGTGTTAGCCACTAATGTAAACGCCACCACGGCGGTCTCGCCATAGACACGAATATCAACATCTTCAGCGGTATACCGGGGGCCTGCGGCTCCCCCTTCCGAAGCAGGCTCATCAAAGCTCGCCATAATGCCGGCCTTATTAGTGCGCGTTCCGCGTGAAGAGGTATATACCAAATCCTCCGCCCAGAAAGTATCGTGTACCTCGGCGCGCTCAACGCCGACTAAAAAGTCATGCAGCATGGCGTTAAGTGTCGTCTTGTCATCCTCGCCAGCCGATAAAGACAAGGGCAACAAACTTATGAACAGCACAAAAAGAATGCTTGAAGATACAGCGGTATATTTCATAAATGGCGAGTCCTCATTATCTATTGGCGACATTTTTTACTTAACACAGTGACGATTGCTGGGCAATGTCACCCACAAGTTGCACAGAGTATTTACATGGTGGGATGCGAACGCAAAGTGCTCACATCATTTGTGACCTCGTGCCCCAAAACCTTGGTTGACGCCCATAGGGTCATTTCCATAAACTCAGATAAACCCAAAGACGCGCAATGGTCAACCTTTATGCAACTTTTCAGATCACTGTCAGTACTGTTGACCGTTTTTATGCTTGCTAGCTGCGGCGGTGGCAGCGCTTCTTCCCCCAAGACGCCCACACCGTCGCCGAGTCCCACCTCGCCAACGCCCGCAACACCCACGCCAGATCCAGCACCACCCAAGTTACACGAACTGGCGGGCAATACATTGGCACTGGATGTCACTCGATTTCTAAACCAAGCCACCTTTGGACCAACGCAGGAAGAAATTATCGCCTTAGTCGAGACCGAGGGGGATTTTGAGCGTTGGATAGATACTCAACAAGCTCTGCCTTTCTCCAGTGCTCTCCATCGCTTGGATGCGCGGATGAACCTGGCCGGCCTAGACCCTAGCGACGAATCTAGCTTTGATGGCGAACTGGTATGGCGCAAACAGATGTTTCTCAGCGATATCCTATGGGAAAGTTTTGTGCGCGGCGAAGATCAATTGCGCCAACGTGTTGCCTTTGCTCTCAGCCAAATCTTCGTCATATCACAAGCCTCAGATGCCCTGTATAACGACACCCGTGGCATTGCAAATTATCACGACATTCTCGCCAAACACGCCTTTGGCAACTACCGCGACTTACTTGAAGCTGTGACCACTAACCCGATGATGGGTGAGTATCTGAGCATGGTGCGGAATGAAAAAGCCGATCCCAGCCGCAATATACGACCCGACGAAAACTATGCTCGCGAAATGATGCAGCTATTCACCATTGGCTTGGTGGAACTCAACGACGACGGCACGCCCCAATACGACCAAAACAACCAAACGCTCCCTACGTACAACCAAGACACGATAAAAGCTTTTGCCAGCGTGTTTACGGGCTGGCTCTATGGCAATGCCAATACCTGGAATTTTCAATGGCCTAATAGCACCAGCGATATCACCCCGATGAAACCCTTCGAGGCCTATCACGACGGCAGCCCCAAAACACTTCTCAACAATACGGTCACCCCCGCAGGCCTCACCGCTAGAGCAGATCTCACCGCCGCCCTAGACAATGTGTTTGCGCATCGCAACGTAGCCCCCTTTGTTAGCAAACAGCTTATACAGCGATTAGTGACAAGTAATCCTACGCCTGACTATGTGGCAAGAATTAGCGCCGTATTTAACGATAATGGCAAGGGAGAAAAAGGCGACCTTGCGGCGGTGGTCAAAGCGATCTTACTCGACCCAGAAGCGCGCCGACGCGATACCTTCCAAGATGACACTTATGGCAAACTGAAAGAGCCCACTCTCAAAGTGACGGCACTGATGCGCGCGTTCGATGTCACAGGTGATCAGCCAATCACCGCCGACGGCAGTATTTCCGTCGACACATTACGCTTTCTATGGCCCAGCATCGATATGGGGCAACGGGTCTATGGCTCGCCTTCCGTGTTTAATTTTTATCGCCCGGATTACCACCCCGCCAACACCTTTGAAGACGACAGCCTATTGGCGCCCGAACTACAAATACTCAATGAAAAAAACATAACAGCGATTTCCAACTGGGGTGGCAATATGGTCTTCAACGCCTATGACTTTGTGATCAAAAACTGCCTAGACGGTCTCGACTACAACAACGCTGTGGGCTGTTTAAAAGCGGACTTCACTGACGAAATTGAACGAGCCAGAAGCACCTCGGAGCTTCTGGACCACCTAAGTGTATTAATGCTCAATGGACAAATGAGCCCAACAATGCGCGCCACACTGGCATCACATATCAACACCTTTGACAACGTGGACGCTACCGAACGGCTCTACCGCGTAGCCGAAACGGTTTACCTTACCTGGCTATCGCCAGAGTTTGCCGTACAGCGCTAACGGAGAAGAATACTATGAAAAGCTCATTTGCCTTAAATCAGCGCCGTCTATTCCTAAAACGATCGGCCCTTGCCACGCTTGGCAGCGCCAGCTTCCTCTCGCTTAACACACAATTCAGCCTCGCCAACGCACAAGTGAGCGCCAGTGACGACTATAAGGCGCTGGTCTGCGTTTTTCTTTATGGCGGCAATGACGCCTTTAATATGCTCATCCCTAGCGCTAACGACAGCTATGCCACCTACGCTGCCACCCGCCTAGCCTTTGCTCGACCCAAGGAAGACCTGCTGCCCCTGACGCCATTAAACAGCGTAGCCACCGACGTGGGTCTTGCCCCCGAGCTCACCGATATACAAGGCCTGTTCCAGCAACAGAAACTGGCATTTGTCGCCAACGTGGGGACGCTCATGGCCCCTACTAGCCAACAAGACTACCTGAACAATCGCGTGCCACTGCCACCGCAGTTGTTCTCGCATAACGACCAACAAAATTATGTCATGAGCCTGCAAGCCAATCAGCGGCAGCAAGGTTGGGCCAGCCGCATGGCAGATTTAATGCAAGATGTGAACAGCCATGACAATCTGGCCATGGGGATTTCATTGAGCGGCGATAACCTTTGGCAACGCGGCGGCTTGCAAGCACCCTACGCCATGAACGCGGGCGGTGTAAGTACCTATTGGCATATACAGCCTACCAACACCGAGCAGTGGGCCATTAAACGCAACAACGCCTATAACGCGCTACTTGCCCAACAGCAAAGCCACTTATTTGCCACCGAGTTCGCGAAAACTCAGCGGCGCTCGATAGATTTGGGCGTTGAACTGGAAAGCGTTTTCAACACCACCCCCGCCCCCAGCACCGCCTTTGACACCAATAGCCGCTTAGGCCAAATGCTCAAAACCGTGGCCCACCTTATCGCCGGGCGCGAACGTTTAGGTATGACGCGACAAACGTTTTTTGTAGGCATTGGGGACTATGATACACACGGCGACCAAGTCAACCGTCACCCCGCGCTCATGACAGAACTCAACAACGCATTGAGCGCGTTTTACCATGCCACGGTAGAACTAGGGGTGAGCGACAAAGTGACCACCTTCACGGCCAGTGATTTTGGAAGAACCCTCACCAGCAATGGCGACGGCACCGACCACGGCTGGGGCAGCCACCAAATGGTCATGGGCGACTCCGTGGACGGCGGTAAAATATTTGGTACCCTGCCAGAACTGGCGATAGGCAGCATCGACGACATTGGCGAAGGCAGGATCATACCTACCACCGCCGTTGATCAGATGGCCGCCACACTGGCCAGTTGGTATGGGCTTAGCGCGTCGCAAATTGCCGACACGTTTCCAACGCTTAGCAACTTTAACGTGGCTGATTTAGGTTTTTTACCCGGCTAATTTTGTGGGTGACATTGCGCAGCAATCGTCACAAATACAAAGTAGCTAACTCGCAGAGGCGGCTATGAAACTTACGCGACGGCCGCCTGGCGCATACGATCTGCCAAATATTCCTCGTAAGTTCCCTGGAAATCTACCGCGCCGCTGGCGCGAATGTCCAACACACGCGTCGCCAAAGAAGACACAAACTCACGGTCGTGGCTAACAAAGATCAAGGTGCCATCCCACTGCAGCAAGGCTTGGTTTAGTGCTTCAATGGATTCCATATCCAGGTGGTTGGTGGGCTCGTCCATGATCAGCACGTTGATTTCTAGCATCATCAACTTACCGAACAACAAACGGTTTTTCTCACCACCGGAACAAACACGGACGCTTTTCGCCAGATCATCGGCTGAAAAAAGAATACGCCCCAGCATGCCTCGCACGGCTAGGTCATCGTGCTTGGGCAGTCGCCACTGCGACATCCACTCAAACAAGTTCATGTCGCTATCAAAGTGGCTAGACGTATCCTGCGGGCAGTAACCGAACGCGGCATTTTCAGACCATTTGATCACACCCGTGACTGGCTTAAGCTCATCAATCAAGCAGCGAATAAACGTCGACTTACCCGCCCCATTCTCGCCGATAACAGCTAAACGCGCGCCAGCCTCAAGGATCATATCGACACCACTGAACAAGATATCGTCAGCTTCATAGCCGTGACTCAAACCTTCCAACACCAAGGCCTGACGGTGTAATTTCTTGTGTTGCTGGTAGCGCAACCACGGCGAACGGCGGCTGGACGGTTTGACCTCTTCGAGGGTAATTTTTTCCATGCGTTTGGCGCGCGAACTGGCCTGTTTCGCCTTCGAAGCATTGGCACCAAAACGATTAACGAAATCTTGTAACTCGGCAATTTCAGCGCTTTTCTTGGCATTTTCAGCGTGCAATTGCTCCTGAATTAACGATGAGGCTTTTTGATAGGCCTCGTAGTTACCGGGGTAAATACGCAACTCACCGTAGTCGATGTCGGCCATGTGGGTACACACCGCGTTTAAAAAGTGACGGTCGTGCGAAATGATCACCATGGTGCACTTACGCTTGCTCAACACACCCGCCAACCAACTGATCGTATCGATATCCAAGTTGTTGGTGGGCTCGTCGAGCAGCAATACATCGGGGTCTGAGAACAGCGCCTGCGCCAACAGCACACGCACCTTCAAACCTGGTGCAACCTGGCTCATCAAACCAAAGTGGTATTCTTCCGGGATACCCGCTTCCAACAAAATATCGCCGGCGCGGCTTTCGGCGCTGTAGCCATCAAGTTCGGCAAATTCCACTTCCAGCTCGGCCACCGCCATGCCCTCTTCTTCACTCATGTCGGGAATGGCATATAAGCGATCACGCTCCTGCTTCACGGCCCAAAGGCGCGTGTTGCCCATGATGACCGCATCGACCACCGAATAAGCTTCATAGGCGAACTGGTCTTGATTCAAAGTCCCCAAGCTACAACCCGGCGAGTAAGACACATTGCCCGAGGTTGGCGCTAACTCTCCGCTCAAAATCTTCATAAACGTCGACTTACCGCAGCCATTGGCGCCGATCAAACCGTAGCGATTGCCGTTGCCGAATTTAGCAGAAATGTTTTCAAACAGCGGCTGAGGACCAAACTGCATGGTGATATTAGCGGTAGTAATCAAGAGAAATTCCAGAGAAGTGCGAATGAGCGGCGCATTATAGGGATTTACGAAGGTGGGGTCGACAACGTTGGCTATTTTTTATTCAGCATGTACTACAGCAACAGGATGGAAGAATGTAATGGTTAATGCCAGTATTACCAATAATATTTGGAGGCCTCTAATACAAACAACAACGAGTAAATTAACCAAGAAGTATCAAGCCACCACACCCGAACCTGTACGAAAAATTCTTCACCTTGAGGCGGGGGATGCAATTGCATTTGATATTGAAGGTAAAAATATACAGCTCCGAAAGGCAAGAACCATAGACATGGCTTTCGCTGAGAGTATTGAAGGCGCACTAAGCGAATGGCTTTCAGAAGCAGATGAAGAAGCATATCGTGACCTTTTTTCATCTACCTCTCCTTCTAAAAGCGCATTTCGAATATGTCGTGAAATAACTAGCTGATCACGCCCAAAGAGTTCTACTATCTGTGCCTTAAATCAAAACTCGTAGTTTCTCATAACTAACATATTTTGAGACTCTAAAATACTAGACCTTAATGAATTCCTGCCAAAGCACTTAGGCTCTCATATTTAATATTTTTTAAGAGTCTATCTATCTAGACCTAAATAAATTCACATCAAAACCTGTAGAGTCTCAAAAAATCAATAATTTGACATACAAAAACAATAAATTAAAATCATCAAACAGATTTGAATACAACATTTATCAAAATACGAGATGCTAAGTATGCATATGGACTTAAACTTAGAAGAAGCTGTTAACTATCACTACGACAAGTTTCCACCTGAAAAGCTGAACTACGCCGACTTTGTAGAAGCATTGATTAAAGCCACAGATGCGATAGCTCGATACGATCAGATGCTCAAGAATATGCATAACAGCGAAATATTTTTAGCCCCGCTTAGGAACCAGGAAGCGGTCATCTCTTCTAGGATGGAAGGTACAGTTAGTACTATGGATGAG
>JBEAQQ010000164.1:0-3560 GCA_041163785.1 Pseudomonadota bacterium | reverse complement strand
CCCTCGTGTGCATTCTCACGATGACCGCCGTAGCTATAGGTTTTGATATAGATATTCGCACGGTCTCTGACATGGGTGAGTTACCAGACACTCTGCCAGTTTTCCTGTGGCCCGAGGTTCCACTCACCCTGGAAACCCTGCAAATTATCGCCCCCTATTCCATCGGCTTAGCTCTTGTCGGCCTACTGGAAACCATGATGACGGCCTCCATAGTGGATGATTTGACCGACACCTCGAGCGATCGCGACCGCGAGTGTCGCGGCCAGGGTATTGCCAATATTGCTGCTGGGTGCCTAGGCGGCATGGCGGGGTGTGCGATGATTGGGCAATCAGTGATCAACGTCAAATCGGGCGGCCGAGGGCGTTTATCAACACTGTTTGCGGGTGTTTTACTGCTGATTATGGTGGTATTTCTCGACGACTGGATCGGTCGTATCCCCATGGCGGCGTTGGTGGCTGTTATGATCATGGTGTCTATTGGAACATTCTCTTGGGCGTCGATTAGAAACCTCAAGGAACACCCTATTTCTTCTAATATTGTCATGCTCAGTACAGTGTTCGTTGTGGTAATGACTCACAACCTGGCCATGGGCGTTTTCGTAGGCGTGTTACTGGCGGCGCTGTTCTTTGCTAACAAGATTGGACGATTCATGGCGATCGAAAGCACCATTGACAGCGATGCGGCACACAGGCAATACCGCATCATTGGACAAGTATTCTTTGCGTCGTCAGAACAGTTCATTGCCTCATTCGATTTTAAGGAAGTCGTCGAAACTGTAACAATCGATGTGAGCCAGGCCCACTTTTGGGATCTAACCTCCGTCGCCGCACTTGATAAGGTGATTATTCGCTTCCGCCGCGAGGGTTGTCAGGTGAATGTCGTTGGTATGAACGAGGCATCAAGCACGGTCGTCGATAAATTTGGCGTACACAACAACCCAGAAGAAGTTGCCAAACTTCTGGGCGGCCATTAAGGAGTTTTCATGCAAAAAGTTATTGCCTGTATTGATGGATCAAGTATTAGCAACGCTGTATGTGATGCTGCCGCTTGGGCTGCAAGCCTGATTAATGCCCCTCTATTACTATTGCACACCGTCGAAAAACCGGATTTATTAGAAAGTGATCTCTCCGGTGCCATTGGCGTTGATGCACGCGATGCCCTCATGGCAGAACTGGCAGAGCTCGATGCAAAGCGCAATCGTCTTGCCGTTGAGCACGGCAAGGCCATTCTTGCAGCCGCCAAAACGCGCGCTATTGAAGACGGTGCTAGCGATATTGAACTTTTGCAACGCCACGGCGACGTATTGGATGCGTTGGACGAAAAGGCCGAGGAAATTCGCCTCATCGTAATGGGGCGCCATGGCAACAAAGAAGGACTATCAAACCACCTAGGCTCGCACGCTGAACGCGCCGCTCGGGTGAGGAATGAACCTCTTCTTATGACGGTTGGCGAGTTCCGTGCACCACATAATTTCATGCTGGCCTACGATGGTCGAGATACCAGTAAAAAAGCTTTGCAGCGCGTGATGGCAAGCCCACTACTGCAGTCCCTACCCTGTCACCTTGTCATGGTGGGCGACAGCAACGAAGCCAATAAGAGCCGTCTAGATGAAGCCGAAAGCGCTCTGAGTAGTGCTGGATTCAAGGTGCACGCCTCGTTACTAAACGGCGCTATTTTTACGACACTACAAGAGTACAAGCGCCAACACAGCATCGATCTATTGGTGATGGGGGCTTACGACCACTCTGCAGTGCGCGAGTTCTTCGTGGGAAGCAATACAACCCGCATGATCTCCAGCAGCGAAACCCCATTGCTAATCATCAAATAATTCAAGGCGACGTACTTCACGTCGCCTATCTTCACCTTTTTGGTTTATAGTCTATGTAGGTCTTTAAGGTGGCTGCATGAACACGACACACACCACACAAATTTTACGCCGTTTTGCCATCACCGGGGCAAGTTGTGCCGGCTGTGTTAGAAAAATTGAAAACGGCCTAGCTAGTCATCCCGCCATAGAAAGCGCGAGTCTTAATTTTGCTAGTCGCACGCTTAGCGTGATGAGCACACTCAATGGCGAAGAAATCGCCGCCTTAGTTGGCGCATTGGGTTATGGCGCCAACGAGGTGACAAACACATCGTTGTATGATCTGGCTGAGGAGCAACGGCGTACCGCGGCAGTCGAGCGCATCCAACTTTTAAAGCGAACGCTCATCGCCCTTATCCCCGGCCTAACCATGATGCTATATGGCATGGCGTTTGGTATGCAGGTCAGTAACGCAGCGCAACAGTTATCCTGGGGGCAATGGAGCGTTCTTGCCGCGGTATCCATGATCTATTCTGGGCGATCTATCTTCTCAACAGGTTGGCGCAGCGCTGCCCATGGCTCTCCTAGCATGGATACGCTTGTGGCACTGGGGACACTTGTCGCGTGGCTCTATTCATTCGTGGTCGTTTTAAATTACACCAATCTCCCTAGCCACGCTCAGCACGTCTACTTTGAAGCCAGCACAATGATTCTCGGCTTCGTAAATCTGGGTAGATTACTCGAACACAATGCACGCCAAAAAACCGGCGAGGCGATCGCTGCCTTGCTGAATAGACAGGCCAAGACCGCTTGGCTAATCCAAGAGGACGGCGATCTTGCCTGTCCGATCGAAGCCATCAATATCGGCAAACGCATTCGAGTCAAGCCCGGTGAAACCATCCCTCTAGACGGCGAGATAGACAGTGGACACGGCCTTATCGACGAATCGATGCTAAGCGGAGAACCCCAAGCGGTGGAAAAAACCGCTGGTGATAAGGTTTTCGCAGGCTGTATCAACGGTGAATCGACCTTCACTATGATGGTCACCGCACGCAGTGATGACTCTACCCTCGCCAATATTATCCGCTCAGTTCAGCAAGCACAGAGTGCTAAACCCCCTATCGGTCAATTGGCCGACAAGATCTCTGCGAAATTCGTACCGATTGTCATATTGCTTGCGGTAATGGTCGCTGTGTTGTGGTGGTGGCTCGACACAACAAGCTTAGCACTTGTCGCCGGTGTGAGCGTTTTGATTATCGCCTGCCCATGCGCGCTAGGCTTAGCCACCCCAATGTCGGTCATGGTGGGCGTTGGTCGAGCGGCACAATCTGGCATCCTTATTCGCAATGGTGACGCCCTTCAAAACGCTGCGCTGATAGATACCTTGGTCATCGACAAAACAGGCACACTCACCATGGGGGCCCCCTCGGTCAGTCGCGTTGAGATCAGCAACGGCGTTGATCAGCAAGCGCTGTATACACTGGTGCGTAGCCTCGAATCCCACTCTGAACACACCTTGGCTACCGCGCTGATGAACTACTGCCAATCCAAGGGTGGCGCCAGCAGTAACAGCGTCACCCGTATCAACATAGAGCGAGGGTTAGGGCTTTCCGGTGTTGTCGATCAGCAGCAGGTCACGATTGGGAGTGAGCGATTTATGGCATCGCTTGGTATCACTGTGCCCGCCCACACTAACGATGATGGTTTAAGCGTTGTCTACGTCGCTATCGATGAATTGTACGCGGCTAGATTTTA
>JBEAQQ010000163.1:0-6401 GCA_041163785.1 Pseudomonadota bacterium | reverse complement strand
CACAGCCTAGATCACCAGAGAAAACCACCCGCCCCTTACCGAGAATACTGCACTCAACGTAGGCCGACCCCAAAACATGCCCCGCCGGTTGCAAACGAATAGACATATTGGAATGTACAGGGGCCCAAGCGTCGTAACTCAAGGGGTACAGTTGCTTCTCGATTTTTTCGACCAATGTGTCAATATCATCGCGATTGCGCATACCGCTAAACTTAATGGACTCACGCAGTACATCGGGCAGCAGCATTGCGCTAGGAAAACTACAATAAATGGGGCCATCAAAACCCGCCGCAACAAGGTAGGGCAAACGCGCAATATGGTCGGCGTGAACATGGGTACACACCAAACCAACAACCCCCGTCAAATCAAAATCAATAAAGGGATTATCGTCATCGGCGTCCCCGTGAGGAGATGCATCGCGCCCCTGAAAAAGCCCACAATCTATTAACACTGACTTACCGTCAGGCAACATCAGTTGATGACAGGACCCAGTGACACCAGATACGGCGCCGTGGTGACGAATGTTTAAACTTTTTAAGGTGTCCGGACGGGTGCCAAGCATTCGGGCAAATTCCCTAGCTACTTTTATTTAAAATTTCCTTAAGTGTAGCTCGGTGCCCGATATACGCAATTTGTGCTTGTAACAATTCTAAGGTAGCCAACGCATCGCTCAGGGCGTTATGCAATGGATAATCAGGAAGATTGTAGCGACGACGACAGGCATGCAACCGCAAGGTGTCGGTCGGAATGTGGTGGTAGCGCTTGAGAATCTTGGTTTTTTCCCACAATAGTGTATCCACGATGGGCACCACCAGCGGCACTCCGATCAAGCGGCGCGATAATTTATTGAGAAAGGCCATATCGATCTGCGCATTGTGAAACACCAACACACGCCCCATCGCCGCGTTAAGAAATTGCTCAAACATGGCACTGGCGCGTTCACCATGGCTCAATTGCTCGTCACTAAGTTGGTGAAATACTGCACTCTGCCCCACTTCTCGCTTAATGCCCACCACCACATGCCGCGCCTGGCTGAGCACGACACTTCCCTTCACCAGCGGCACCCAACCGATGCTAACGATCTCGCCGTCGTTAGCGTCAAGCGAGGTCGTTTCAATGTCTACTGACAGGAATTCTATGTCGTCGCTAAAGGCCCGTCCCGCAGGCAGTGGCGAAGTAAAAAACGGGGCGGCGGGCGAATGGCCAAGCCGGCGCGCGTACCACGCGCGTTTAAGCCCAACATACCAGTAGCGCATCAAGCCATACCCGAACGGTAGCGGGTCTTAATGAAACTTTGTGCGTCGTGCACGACTTCAAAGGCATCCTTCAAATGGCGCCGCTTAACATCGGGCAGCTTGTCGGGATCAAGGTAGTTGCTTACGTGGCTAGCGCCCTCATGCTCAATCGTAGCGGCCATATTTTCTACGCGTAGCTGCATAATGTAATCAAAGGCATCCTGCATATTGCGGCCATCTTTTACCGTCATGACCTTGGCTTTGATTAAGGCATTGATACGATCCGTGGTATTTACAGCGTCCACATGGTTCGCCAATGAGTGAATACGCATCATGTCGATAATAGGAATCACACCGCGCTTTTTGAGGTTGAAGGCGTCTTTGTGCTCACCGTTACGCTCCACTACAAAGCGCCTAAAGATACCCAATGGCGGGCTATATTGCAGCACGTTCTCTGCCAGCGCTGCGAGAAAAATACTGTTTTTATGGGTTTTATCCAGCATGTGCTGCTGCAGTTGCTGGGTCAGCGACTCGTCACCGTACACGTGGCGAATATCAAAGAAAATACTCACCCGCATCACAGCGTCTGGTGTAGGCTGATTGGTCCAGCCGTCAACGGTGTAGCACCAACCCTTCAAGGGCAAGCGCCAGCTATCTGTCATGGCCATAATTTTACCGGGACAGAAGACATAACCGCAGGTATCGAGCCCCTGGCAAACAAAATGGGCGACCTTTTTAAAATAGTCGGCATGTTCGGGCCGCATGCTGTCGTGAATCACCATACCATTGTCTTGGTCGGCATTGATGAGCTGCTCAGCTCGCCCCTGCGAACCAAACCCCAACCAGGCAAACGGCACAGGCTCCGGACCGTATTTTTCCTTGGCCAGTTCGATCAATCGCTTGGTGACCGCATCGCTAATGGCAGTTAAAAAGTGGCTGATTTGGTTAGACTTGATACCGGCATTAACCCACTCCGCCAGGGTATTAGGCAAACTCTCTACCACGGAGCGCATGGCATCGGTATCGATGGCACGACTGAGGTGCTGGACTAAATTCACAGGGTCGTCTTGGCGCGCCAGCATCAAATCCGAGGTCGTTAATATACCCAATAATGTGCGGTCGTCACTGGCTGCCACGATGGGCAGGTGGTGAATTTTGTTGCGCACCATGAACAGCGTGGCATCAAATACTGTCGCGTCAACATGCATGGCCTTGGGAGCGACAGTCATGATATCGCCTACGGGGGTCGACACATCCAAGCCCGCGGCGACCACACGACTGCGTAAGTCACGGTCGGTAATAATACCCACCAACACGCCCTCAAGTAGGATCATTCCAGAAGACACACGCCTCTCTGACATCAAACGGGCCACTTCTTGAATACTTTGCTCCGGTTTAAAGGCAAGCACGTCGCGGGTCATGATACTGTCGACACGGCGCATCAAATTATTGGGTTCAGGAGTGTAACGCGCCGCACGGCGCAACCGTCGGTGTAACTGCCGGTGGTAGTGGCGGTCGACATCGCGGTAGGTGGTCGACAGCTCTTTAAAAATATCTTCGGGTACGGTGTAAATTAAGGAATCTTCATACAAGATCACCGTCACACCGGGATTTTCGAGAAACATCTCTGACAAGACATAACTCTCGCCCTCGCCCATACGATCTAATAAGCGCTTATCGTCGGAGATAATATCAATGGCACCGCTGCGTATTACGCGTAAGTCACCGGGGTTCTTTGAGCCACACACATGACCGCGGCGGTAGTAATTAATTTCTATGTGCTGAGCTATCTTGTGAAGGCTCGATTCCTTCAGTAAATCAAAAGGAGGACAGGTCGCCAAAAACTCGACAACCATCATTAATTCAGGGCTCAGCTCCTGCTCGCTCACCGGATAGCTTCCTCTCTAAAGTCTTTGTGATAAGAGGTCTCGTAGTCAAAAAACACAGCCGTTGTCTCACCGAAATACACGCTGTCTTTGATGGCGGCCACTAAGTGCATTGGCTCGTCAGGTGACGGGTGATAATTCAGCGCCAAGATCCACTCCAGAGGATTGCCATCGAGCATGGTCATGTCCATTGGCATGGCCTGATTGGGGTTACCCACGGCCAACTTAATGCCATTCAGTGGCAGCTTGGAGATCACCACTACGTTGCCGTAACCGCTGTCGCCACCGCGCCATACCATGTCGAACTCAACATCGCCATTAAAGAAACCGCACATGCCACTTCTGTGCAAGCAGTTGGGGCGAGTTGCCAATTTATATTGGCCGCCCTGCTGAGCGACCTGGGGCTTTTCAGCCACCATGTAATCCACCCCGTAATAAGTAATGACAGCCAAAATGGGGGCAACAATGAACGCAACAATAACGTGTTTATTTGTGAACAACATAGGTCTCTTCTTTTATGTTTATAGTAGCTAGAAAGCATGACTATAACACGACAAAATCCGCCTAGAGATACGACCTTGGTCAAAGTTAGCCTATTTTTCTGCTGCGTGACTGTACTCGAAGCACAGGGATAATGATGAAGTTGGAGCCACGCAGTTAGCTCAAAATAAAAAAGGGGCTTCAAAAGGAGCCCCCTTTTATAACATCAACCTAAGTTGATTAGTGGTCTTGAGCTGCGCTCACACCTGAAGGTACGCGGATATGCTCAACCATATCTTGTACTTCCTGTGGCACTTCATCAGTGGCGTTAGAAACCGCGTAGGCAACTACGAAGTTTACAACCGCACCAACAGCACCGAAGGCGTTGGGCTCGATGCCCATGAACCAGTTAGAACCCAAGTCTTGCATGTATTTCCAGTCAGCAACAAACAAGAAGCCTTTGTGTTGGAATACATAGAATAGGGTTACAACGATACCAGAGATCATACCAGCGATCGCACCTTGACGGTTGATACGCTTACTGAAGATACCCATCATCAACGCAGGGAAGATAGAAGAAGCAGCTAGACCGAAGGCCAGAGCCACTGTACCCGCTGCGAAGCCGGGAGGATTCAGACCGAGGTAACCCGCCACACCGATGGCACCTGCCATAGCGATACGTGAGTACATCAATTCTGATCTCTCGTCGAGATCAGGGTTGAAAACGCCTTTCATCAAATCGTGAGAGATCGATGATGCAATCGCCAACAGCAGACCCGCCGCTGTAGACAATGCCGCTGCCAAACCACCGGCCGCTACAAGTGCGATCACCCAGTTAGGCAATTGAGCGATTTCAGGGTTAGCCAATACCATGATGTCGTTATCCACTTTCAGCTCGCTACCTGCCCAACCTTTCTCGGCAGCCAGAGCTTTACCAGCTTCAGACTTATCGTTGTAGTACTGAATCAAACCGTCCCCGTTCTTGTCTTCAAACTTCAACAGACCTGTTTTTTCCCAGTTTTTGAACCAGGCAGGTGCATCAGCGTAAGCCAAGTTTTCACCGCCAGCAGGCTGAATCGTTTCGTGCAGATTCAAACGAGCCATAGCCGCCACAGCAGGTGCCGTGGTGTACAGAATCGCGATGAATACCAATGCCCAACCCGCTGATGAACGCGCGTCTTTAACTGTAGGCACAGTGAAGAAACGGATGATAACGTGTGGCAAACCGGCAGTACCGATCATCAAAGACATGGTGTAAACGAACATGTTCAGAGTGCTCAAACGAGGCCCTGTAGTGTAGTTCGCAAAACCGAGGTCAGTGATCACTTGGTCAAGTCTTACCAACAGCGGCGTGCCGTCTGCTAGCGAGCTACCCAAGCCAAGCTGTGGCAGGGGGTTACCAGTCAGTTTCAACGAGATAAAGATCGCAGGGATAGTGTAAGCAAAAATCAATACACAGTACTGCGCGATCTGAGTGTAAGTAATACCTTTCATACCACCCAATACCGCGTAGATGAATACGATGGTCATACCAATGTACAGACCTGTATCGTAATCAACTTCGAGGAAGCGTGAGAAAGCCACACCGACACCTTTCATTTGACCGATAACATAGGTTACTGAACAGATGATCAAGCAGATTACCGCTACAACGCGAGCGCTGTTTGAGTAATAACGGTCACCGATGAACTCAGGCACAGTGAACTTACCGAACTTACGTAGGTAAGGAGCAAGCAACATCGCCAGAATTACATAACCGCCAGTCCAGCCCATAAGGAACACTGAACCACCGTTACCGCCATATGACATAGCAATCAAGCCAGCCATTGAAATAAACGAAGCCGCTGACATCCAGTCAGCGGCGGTCGCCATACCGTTAGCTACGGGGTTGATACCACCGCCAGCAACGTAGAACTCTTTGGTTGAGCCAGCCTTGGCCCAAATCGCGATACCAATGTATAACGCAAACGTCGCGCCAACAATGATATAGGTTAAGGTTTGCAGATCCATGATACGTCTCCTATTCGCCGTCTACGCCGTATTTGGCATCTAATTTACCCATCGCCTTGGCATAGTAAAAAATCAATATCAAGAACGCGTAAATAGAGCCCTGTTGTGCGAACCAGAAGCCCAGCTTGTAACCACCAATTTGAATGGTGTTTAGAACATCGGCTAATAAGATGCCACAGCCGAAAGAAACCGCGAACCAAATGACCATAAGTTTGACCATGAGGCTGACGTTTTCAGACCAATATGCCTTGGCGTCGTCTTCACTTTTGAAAGCCATGGTAGACCCTCCACTTATTTATATTATTTATAGATTTGGTCGGACCGAAGCCCGACCGGTTTAGCACGAACTAACGTTTTACAAACCCAGTTTTACCATCAATTGCAGGTATTTAGAGTCGAGGTTGCTGTCGCCATCAGAAATCGAGAAGCGACCTACTTCAAGACCACCAGTCAGACCGGGAGCCAGGGTAGTCATGATGTTTGCGCCGAAGTGACTGCGCGAACGATCAGATTCA
The DNA here is from genome assembly GCA_041163785.1 of Pseudomonadota bacterium. Taxonomy (GTDB): domain Bacteria; phylum Pseudomonadota; class Gammaproteobacteria; order Pseudomonadales; family JAHEIH01; genus JAHEIH01. Next base: position 275 of record JBEAQQ010000163.1, on the reverse strand, counting down.
TCACCTTCCAGTCCACCGTAGTAGACGTTGGTGCGCCAGCCGTCACCCATAACGTGGCGGTAAGCGATGGTGTATGAAGTGGTTGAGTCCATTTCGACCGTGCCGTCACCATCGAAGTCAGCCAATTCGAAGCCTTGACCTGCACCGATGTAACGGCCCCACTCGCCGACGTTCAACTGCATGCGAATGTCGTCTTGACCGAGCTTGATCTTAGCCGCAGCGCCGAAACCCGTAGCTGTGTGCTTAGCACCGCCCTCGTCAATGCTGCGAACGAT
>JBEAQQ010000162.1:0-3258 GCA_041163785.1 Pseudomonadota bacterium | reverse complement strand
CTGCCTCTGCTACTAATGGCCGTATTTGGGGGTTTGTGCAGGGTCAGTATCAGCATAATGCCAGTACACCGAACGCGGCGGGCGGTTATATTTCTCCCAAACTTGTCGGTCCTAACTTGACCTCGCAAACAGCGTTTAACATCAATCGTGCGCGTCTGGGTATTCGGGGCTTCCTTCCAGGCAGCGACAAAAAAATTAACTATGCCATCCTCACCGAGGCGGGGAATAACGGTATAACAGAACCCACAGACGCAGTACTCAAAGTCGTTGATGCCAGTGTGACATTCACACATATTCCAGGCGCTAAGGTACGAGTGGGTTTGTTCAAAACCCCGACCGCTGAAGAAGGCTTGCGCGGAATGGCCGTGTCGAATTACATTAATTTCACTTGGGCAACGAACCAGCTGTTACTCGAGCGTTTCGCCAATCCAAATTACACCCCTAATGTCGCGCCACAAACACTGCCACCTAGTACGGATTTAAACGGCTATGAGCGCGGTGTCGCGGCCTTTAGAGATGTGGGTTTACAGGTGTTCGATACACGCAAACTAGAGAATGACTGGGAGTTAACCTACGCCGCTATGCTGGGTAACGGTAATGGATTGACTTTCAAAGACAATAACAGCGAAAAGGATCTCTATTTATACTTGGCCGGTGAGAAAGTCTATGGCGGTAAGGGGGGCAGACGGCAGGGATTGAAGCTGTTTGGCTGGTCGCAAAAGGGGGTGCGTACCGCGGATTTTAGCCATGACGACACCTACAACCCGATTGATTACGATCGCCATCGCTATGGCCTAGGCTTTAAATATCTTAAGCAGGGGCTTCGAATTTCTGGAGAATACTTTAAGGGTAAGGGCATGATTTGGGTCGCCCCGCACAATCCATCATTTGGTATGGGACCAGCGGCAGGCAACCCCCTTGCGACTGATGGACATGGCGCGTTTGGTCGTTCCAATGGCTATTACATTGAAGCGGGCTATCGCTTGCAAGATTCTGCGTGGGAGCTAGATGCGCGATATGACGTGTATAACCGCCTCGACGGTGACCGTTTTGAAGTGAACTTCGATAACGTTACCTTGGGTGCTCAATATTTCTTCAGTAAAAAAACTCGCCTAGCCATTAACTATGAAATCAGAAGTGCCAATGCACCTAATTTTGCTGCAGGTGCGGGCCCAAATAATAACCTTGATGGGGTGGGAAATATCTTCTCGTTACAGGTGTCGAGCTTCTTTTCACAATAACCCCTGAGGACATTTACCACATCAGGTCGTCGGGGATTTCAAAGTCTTTGTACCATTCTTCCTCTTCCGCTGTCATGACAGGGGCTTCCTCGGTACGGCATTGAATAATACGGTTGGTATCACGCTGAGCAATTTTGTCCGCAATAGGGCTTGGAATAATGGCGTATTGATCGCCTTGCTTAGCGATGGAGAGAACGCCTGAGGACAGCTGATTTTGCTGTTTGGCGCTGACGTAAATGGTTTTCACTTTCTTGCCATCGGTAAAATTGAAGCCGATATCACCTTGGCCACGCGCTATGCTATGGCTTTCAATAAGCTGTTTTATTTGAGCGTTAATGGCCTTGCGTTGAGCCGCTTCGTTGAGTGAAGCATTAAGCACACGATCTTTTTCAGCCTTCTCCTTAGCGGCACGAAGCGCTGATTCACGCGCTTCATTGACGAGTTCAATGCCTCTACCCTTAGCCACCTTGGCTTCTCTGCGTTTTTCTTTGCCGATCGATTTGGCTTTGTTTTTGTCTACCAAGCCGGCTTTCAGTAACTGATCTTGTAGCGAACCCGCCATCACACATCCTTAACGTTGATTAAAAACGAAGCGATAGGCAGCTTAGGCCGCCGTCTAATTTTTGGTATTCAGAAACGTCGACCTCTCGCGTGCGATATCCCAGTGATTGCACAGCGTCGAGTGTCTTAGGAAAGCCTTTGGGCACAAGTACTGTGCCGTTGATCCAAACGCAGTTGGCCGCATAACTTTCTTCAGGAGCAATAGCTGTACGCGAAAAAGCAGCAAAATCTGGGTGGGCTAACATTTCGCCAAACGCCAGCATTTGATTATTTTCCAAGTAGTTGATGCCGGTTTTTAAATGCAGCATATCTGACATGTTAACTACGGACCCTGACATGGCGTGTTTTTCAAGCATGGCGATTAACTCTTCAGCGCCGACCATGTCGGTCCGCTCAGATAAACCAATATAAAAGTGTCGGCCAACCATCATGACATCGCCGGCTTCCAGATGGCCCGCATCACTTAGCCGATAGACGTTGTCATAGTGTTCGTGCACCGCCGCCGCAATATGGTCCACCTCGCCTCTGCGTGATATCGCGCCAGGACGAGTAAGGATGGCACAGTGTGGGGTTAAGAGTGCGGTATCTTCTACAAAACAGGCGTCGGGGTAAGCGTCAAGCGATGGAAGAATGGTTACTTCAAGGCCGCACTCTTTAAGTGCCGCGATGTAATCGGCATGCTGCTGCAAGGCTAAGGCATAATCGGGCGCACCGAGGTTAGCTTCAGTAAGGCCGTTGATCATTGATGACGACGGTGTGCGAACAATGGCTTTGGTAAACATGTTGAAAACTCTTATTGATAGATGATCCAGGCACCGATAATGGCAAGGATAGAAAATCCCGTTGCTAAAACGGCGGTGGCTACCTGCAGCCAAGCTGTTGAGCCCTCCGCAAGGTGTGCCCGCATTTGTAAAGCTAGGCTCGCAAGTCCTGTGGCCAAATATACCATGAGTACGGCGAAGGTAGAGAGAATAATGAGGTATTCAAAGCCCTTGAGAAGCGACGCGGTGATGTTCATCAAAAGTAGGCCGATGCTGGCCGCGCTCGAGACAAGTAGCGCATTGCGTGGTGTGCCTCGTTCGTTTTGGTACTGAAGAGAGCTTGGGTAAACACCGTCGCGAGCGCCAGCTAGCATCATCGTGCCGCTCATCATTAAGCAGACATTCAGTGTCCCGCCAATGGCGCAAAGTGCGCCAAAGGTCACTAGCACTTCTCCGCTGTGCCCCAGTAATTGCTTGGCCGCCAAGGCGAAGGGATAGCTAGATTGACTGAGTTCTTCAAGACTGAGCACTGACATCAATCCTAGGGTCGCGATCACGTATACGACCGTGGCGGTAAGGGTGCCGATTATCGAGGCGCGGGGAATGGTTTTCTCTGGCGCCAGTGTATCTTCGCTAGGTAATGTGGCGGATTCCACGCCAATGAAAGCCCACATGATGAGCAGGCACAGTGATGA
>JBEAQQ010000161.1:0-7168 GCA_041163785.1 Pseudomonadota bacterium | reverse complement strand
GAGAATGAAAGATATTCATCAGAAACACCACCCAAGAGGGTAAGCAAACCTTATGAAATTTTTATTGTTGTTAATTGCGACGCTCACGAGTTCGGCGGTTTATGCTGAAGATGCCGACATCGCCTCGGCGTTAAAGGCGGTCAATCCAAATATAAAAGTCGATACCATTGCGCCGTCGCCAATGCCGGGAGTGCTCGAGGTGACGCTGGCGAGTGGTGAAACGCTCTATAGCTCGGAGAATGGCGAGTATTTTGTACTGGGGCAGCTGTTTCAAGTCAAGGGCGGCTCATTAGTAAATATCAGCGAAGAGAAGAAAAACGTTCAGCGTAAGCAGTGGCTGAGTGAAATTGACGAAAAGGACACGCTTATTTTTCCCGCAGTAGGCGAGGAAAAAGCAGTGTTACATGTTTTTACTGACGTCGACTGTGGTTACTGCCGCAAGTTGCACAATGAAATCGGCGATATTAATGCGCTTGGTATCAGTGTGCACTATCTCGGTTATCCCCGTGCCGGCATCGGTAGTCCTTCCTACCAAAAGCTTAAGGATGCCTGGTGTGCCGAAGACCCCAAAAAGGCGCTGACCGAATTGAAGCAGGGGGGCAGTGTTGCGAGTGTGGCGTGCGACACGACAGCCATCGAAGATCAGTACGCTCTTGGCCAGAAAATGGGCGTCAATGGAACGCCGGCGCTTCTCACCGCCGAGGGGCGTTTGATTCCAGGCTATATGCCCGCTAAACGATTGGCGCGCGAATTGGGACTATAGCCATTTAATTTCCCGGTAAAGCAGCGTAAAATGCGCGGCTTTACTATTCAGTTTGAGGATTTCCTTTGAATACCCTGAAAGTCGGCATTTGTGGACTAGGTACCGTGGGTAGCGGCACCGTAAACGTGTTACAACGCAACGCCGCGACAATTTCTGCCCGCGCTGGTGTCAATATTGAAATCGTTCACATCGGTGCGCGGCGTGACAATCCCCTCTGTGATATCTCTTCCTACAAAGTATCTCGCGATATTTTTGATGTCGTGCGTGACCCTGATGTCGATTTAGTGGTTGAATTGATTGGCGGTACAACCATCGCCAAGGATTTAGTGACCGAAGCCATTAACAACGGTAAGCATGTTGTGACGGCAAACAAAGCATTGATCGCGATGCATGGCAACGAGCTGTTGTCACTGGCCGCAGAGAAGGGCGTGACGGTAGCATTTGAGGCGGCTGTCGCCGGTGGTATTCCCATTATTAAAGCTGTTCGTGAGGGTGTGGCTGCTAACGAGATTAAATGGTTGGCGGGCATTATTAATGGTACCGGTAACTTTATTCTTAGTGAAATGCGCGACAAGAGTCGCGATTTTGCAGATGTGCTCGCTGAAGCGCAGGCGCTTGGTTACGCTGAGGCTGACCCCACTTTTGATGTTGAAGGTATCGACGCGGCACACAAGCTTGTGATCCTGGCTTCGCTGGCCTTTGGTATGCCATTTCGCTTTGAGAAGTGTTTTACCGAAGGAATCTCCAATATTGATGCCGTCGACGTCAAGTTTGCAGAAGAGTTAGGTTATCGCATCAAGCATCTCGGTATTGCACGGCGCTGCGAGAAAGGCATTGAATTGCGCGTTCACCCCACCTTGATTCCTGAAAAGCGTCTTATCTCTAACGTTAATGGTGTGATGAATGCGGTACTCGTCAATGGCGACGCTTCGGGTCCAACCCTTTATTACGGTGCCGGTGCAGGTGCTGATGCCACGGCGTCGGCGGTGATTGCTGACGTGGTGGATATCGCGCGCGGCAATCAAATTCCTATGATGGGTTTTGCCGCGGAAGAGGTGTCGAAGCAGCACATTTTACCTATCGAAGAGGTAGAAACGGCGTACTACTTACGTATCGCCGCCGAAGATAAGGCTGGCGTTTTGTCAGAGATCGCTACGGCGCTAAGTGTTCGAGGTATTAGTATTGAGGCGATTATCCAGAAAGAGGCCCCAGACGACGAGGTCCGCGTGCCGATTATTATTCTGACGAATCGTACCCAAGAAGCCAAAATGAATGATGCCGTGCGTGTTATTGAGGCATTTGATTTTGTCCAGCGCCCAGTTGTTCGCGTGCGTGTTGAAACCCTAGCTGGTTAGAAAATAGGTGAGTTTGTGAAATATATAAGTACTCGTGGTCAGGCGCCTGAACTTAGTTTTGAAGAGGTAATGCTGACCGGTTTGGCAAGTGATGGTGGGCTTTATGTGCCCGCAGAATTGCCTGTATACAGCCAGGCAGAGATTGCCTCATGGGCGGATCTTTCCTATCCCGACCTGGCCTTTAAAATTATTGCCCCCTTTGTCGATGGTGCGATTCCCAATGCCGATCTGAAGGCCATTATCGACGATGCCTACGCTGATTTTCGTCACCCTGCTGTCGCCCCTGTGGTGCAGTTGGGTCACAACGAGTGGTTGTTAGAGTTATTTCATGGCCCAACGCTGGCGTTCAAGGATTTTGCGCTGCAATTATTGGGTCGCTTGCTCGATTATGTGCTGATCAAGCGCAATCAAAAAGTGGTGATTATGGGGGCAACGTCGGGCGATACCGGCTCGGCCGCGATCGAAGGATGCCGTCGCTGTGAAAATATCGATATCTTTATTTTGCATCCTCACCAGCGTGTGTCAGATGTTCAGCGCAAGCAAATGACCTCGGTCATTTCACCCAAAGTTCACAACATCGCCGTGGAAGGCAATTTTGACGATTGCCAGGAGATGGTTAAACAGAGTTTTGCCGATCAATCCTTCCTGCCAGAAGGTCGCCAACTGGTGGCGGTAAACTCGATTAACTGGGCGCGTATCATGGCGCAGATCGTCTACTACTTCTACGCGGGTCTGTCGGTAGGCGCACCACATCGCAAGGTATCTTTCTCGGTGCCAACCGGAAATTTTGGCGATATTTATGCAGGATACCTCGCCAAACAAATGGGCCTGCCGGTGGATCAGTTGGTTATTGCGACCAATCGCAACGACATCTTGCACCGCTTCATGAGTTCGAATCACTACGAGAAGCACCAATTAGAGCACTCGCTATCGCCAAGCATGGATATCATGGTGTCGAGCAACTTTGAGCGTGCCTTGTTTGAATGTCATCAGCGTGATGCCGCGGCGGTGGCAGACTTTATGGCGCGCAGTCGCAACGAGTCGCTGTCGATTGACGATGCTTCTTTCGCGCGTTTGCGTGAACATTTTGATTCCTATGCCGTCAACGACGAAGTGACCGTGGCGACTATCGCCCAGGTGTTTGACGAGTCTGAGTACCTGCTAGACCCGCATTCTGCTATCGGTGTTAAGGCGGCGCGTGAGTGCTGGCGTGATCGCAGCGTTCCAATGATTACCTTGGCAACGGCTCACCCGGCGAAGTTCCCTGAGGCGATTATCAAGTCTGGGCAGGAAAATGAACCGGCCTTGCCACACCATATGGCGGATCTGTTCGCGCGTGAAGAGCGTTACACAGTGTTGCCCAAAGATTTGCCTGAGATTCAGGCCTTTATCGACGCACAAGTCGTTCGCTAGTCGTTATGGCACCTGCAGCGAAGCGTATCGTAAGACGACCTGACGCTTCTGTGGGTGCCTCGCTTCACCCCTTTCCCATACTCAATAGACTCTACGCCTTGCGTGGTGTCGTTAGTGATATAGAGCTTCGCAAAGAATTGGCCGCGCTTTTGCCACCGTCGCAGATGAAAGGTATTGGCGAGGCCTCGCGGTTGTTGGCAGAGGCTATTCAATCGGGTAAGCGCATTTTAATCGTCGGTGATTTTGATGCCGACGGTGCGACATCTTGTGCCTTGGCGGTGCTGGCGTTGCGAGCGATGGGTGCTGCCTGGGTCGATTTTCTAGTCCCTAATCGCTTTGAGTACGGTTATGGTCTTACGCCCGAAATCGTCGCGCTTGCCGGTCAGTCAGCTCCCGATGTATTGGTCACTGTCGACAACGGTATTGCCAGTATCGCTGGTGTTGAGGCGGCTAAAACGGCGGGTTACCAAGTGATCGTCACTGACCACCATCTGCCGGGAGATGCACTGCCGGCCGCCGATGCCATCGTCAACCCCAACCAGTCAGGTTGTGATTTTCCCAGTAAGGCCTTGGCTGGCGTTGGGGTCATTTTTTACGTACTTCTCGCCACCCGCTCCGCCCTGCGAGAGCAGGGTTATTTCGACACGAGATCCATGCCTAATTTGGCAGACTTCTTGGACTTAGTGGCGCTTGGCACGGTCGCCGACGTTGTTCCCCTGGATAGCAATAACCGTCTTTTGGTGGAGCAGGGCTTGATGCGAATTCGCGCGGGGCACTGTCGTCCAGGTATTCGTGCCCTGTTGCAGGTGGCTAATAGACCCATTGACCGCGTTTTGGCCTCAGACATTGGCTTTGCCATTGGTCCCCGGCTCAATGCGGCGGGGCGACTGGATGATATGACGATAGGTATTACCTGTCTCTTGGAAGATGATCCCGCGCGGGCGCTATCGCTGGCCGCGGTACTGGACGACTTCAATCGCGATCGTCGCGCCATCGAAACGGGTATGCAGCAGCAAGCCAACGACATTTTGGTCAACCTCTTGGCCGATGGCGAGATGGGCTTTAGTTTGTGTCTATTTGATCCGAGCTGGCATCAGGGCGTGATAGGTATATTGGCCTCACGACTAAAGGAGCGTTTCCATCGGCCAACCATTATTTTTGCGCCGGGTGATAATGGCGATATCAAAGGCTCGGGCCGTTCGATCCCAGGGTTTCATCTGCGCGATGCCCTTGATCAAGTAGCTACCTTGAACCCCGGCTTACTGTCTAAGTTTGGCGGCCACGCTATGGCGGCGGGCCTCAGCCTAGCCGAGGAGAATCTGGACGCGTTTTGCGAGGCCTTTGAAAGGGTCGCTAAAGGTCTTTTGCGAGAGGAAGACCTACAGGCGACAATACATTCAGATGGTGTGTTAAGTACCTCTGATCTTACCTTGGACGTTGCGCAGCAGCTGCGCCATGGCGGCCCATGGGGGCAGGCCTTTCCGGAGCCCATCTTTGATGGCGAATTTACCTTGATCAAGCAGCGTATGCTGGGTGGCAAGCACCTCAAGTGTGTTTTGAGTCCATGTGGTGATCAGGGGGTTGTGCTAGATGGTATCGCTTTCAATGTCGATGCGGCGGCCTGGCCGGTACCCGATGGCACGGTGGTCAGATTAGCCTATGGTCTAGATGTTAATCACTACATGGGGCGTGATAATCTTCAGTTGATGATTCATTACATAGAGGTGGTATCGCAATCGTGATGCGGTTGGCGTTAAATGCAGATGTCGGGGAGGGCATGCCGAGCGATGCGGCGTTGATGCCCTATCTAGATATGGCGAGTATCGCCTGTGGTGGTCATGCCGGTGATTCTGCGACTATGCAGCAAACCTTGGCGCTCGCCGCAGAATTTAATGTGCTTGTCGGCGCGCATCCCTCCTATCCAGATCGCGAGCATTTTGGGCGCCGATCCATCGCGATGGAGGCGTCAGCGTTGATTGAGAGTTTGAGTACTCAGTTGCTTGCTTTGCGCCAGGAAGCGCTCACCGCCGCCGTCAACATTGCCTATGTGAAGCCCCACGGGGCTCTTTATAACGATATGATGTGCAACGAGAGCTTGCTGCGCATCGTGTTGGACGTGGTGCGGGCAGAGTTGCCTGGCAGTAAGTTGATGCTACTCTCAACACCAGACTATCCCGCCATCGCGGACATCTGCGCGGCCGCCAGTGTGCAGCCCATCTTCGAGGTATTTGCTGATCGTGCCTATACAGTGCGCGGTTCTCTTGTCGCCCGCTCCGAGCCAGGGGCCGTACTTACACAAGAGCAGTCATTGCGTAGAGTGGGAGATATCATTGAACGCGGTGTGCTTCTCTCCGTCGATGGGCGCGAGTTTTCCATGCCGATGCAGAGTTTGTGCGTGCATGGTGATAATCCAGCCGCAATCGCGACAGTTCAACAGATTCGTGAGTTGATGCCGCGTGGATAGTGTATCTTTTTCCCCCGCCGGGCCAAGCTCGTTGTTGATGACGCTAGGAGACAGCGTGAGCGAGGCAGCGTTACAGCGTCTGTGTGCCATGCAGGCTGCATTAGAGGAAGCCTCGCCAACGTGGCTGCGGGAGAAAGTCGTTAGCTATGTGTCGTTGTACATTGTGTTTGACCCCGCCCAAATCCGCCGTTTCGAGGTGCAGCAATGCCTAAGGCAGATTTGGCAGCAAGCCTCTCGCGTCGATCTTGTGGCAGCTTCGGTACACGTTATCCCCGTGCTGTACGACGAGGAGTGCTGTCCGGACTTAGCGATTGTTGCTGCCATGAAAGGGCTCACGGTAGAGCAAGTGGTAACCTTGCATCAAAGTGCTACCTATCGTGTCTATGCCCTGGGTTTTGCACCGGGCTTTGCCTACCTCGGCGAATTGGATGAGTACTTGAGTGTACCGCGCTTGCCCACGCCAAGGCGTCGAATTCCCGCCGGCTCGGTCGCAATCGCAGAGCGACAGACCGCAGTGTATCCCTCGGTTTCGCCCGCGGGCTGGCATGTTTTGGGTTTGTGTCCTGTTGATCTACAACCGCGTCAACCTAGCTTGCAATCACCGTTCAAAGTGGGTGACGAGGTGCGGTTTGCATCCATTGATCGTGCACGCTTTGAGGCCTTAGGTGGGCAGTTGGAGCGGGTGGAATGAAGGTAGCACTCCATGTGATAAAAGCCGGCTCGCTGACCACGGTGCAAGACTTAGGTCGCCAGGGCGTTACCGAGCGAGGGTTCAGCGTGGGGGGGCGCCATGGATCACTACGCCGCACGAGCCGCCAATGCCTTGGTAGATAACCCACCAAATACCGCACTGCTAGAACTTACCCTAGGTGGTTTGCAATTCGAGGTCGATGGTCCGGTAGATATCGCCATCTGCGGGGCCGAGGCGCCGCTACAGGTCAATACGCGCTACGTGGAGTCCTGGCGTACCCACGCTTTGGAAGCAGGGGATGTTGTCAGTGTGGGTTTTGCGCAGCGTGGAGCGAGGTTGTATATCGCCTTTGCCGGTGGACTGGATGTTCAGCCCGTATTGGGATCGGCAAGTACCGTGTTGCGCGAGGCAATAGGTGGGCTAGAGGGTCACGCCTTACAGGTCGGTGACGCGGTGAGTTTGCTACCTCGTGCGCTGCCGAT
>JBEAQQ010000160.1:0-6864 GCA_041163785.1 Pseudomonadota bacterium | reverse complement strand
CGTTTTATTCGCGACTGGGTAAGCGACCGCTTTTTACGCCGTATTAATGAATTGATGAATGAACTTGATGCGGGCAGGATGAATGTTGTCCTCGATGTGGGTAATCGCACCGCTGAAAACGCGCCGTCTAAAACGACGTCTGAAATGTTGCCCGAACACACAAAGTTAGTAACTGGTTCTCCTGCGGCTGCAGTTGTTGCACCAACAAATAAAGTGGCTAGCGCGCCTGTTAGCTCGCGATCTACGGAAGTGGGTGGGGCGATCAAACACCGCTCGAGTTTAAACACTGACTATACTTTTGATAATTTTGTAGAAGGTAAATCTAATCAGCTAGCGCGTGCTGCAGCACAGCAGGTGGCGGATAACCCTGGCGAAAGTTATAACCCGCTCTTTTTATATGGTGGTGTGGGGTTAGGTAAAACCCACTTGATGCACGCCGTGGGTAATGAGCTTTTAAAGAACAATCCCGACGCAAAAATTGTCTATGTCCACTCGGAGCGTTTTGTCGCCGATATGGTGAAGGCTTTGCAGTTAAATGCCATTAATGAATTTAAGCGCTACTACCGCTCTGTAGATGCGCTATTGATCGATGACATCCAGTTTTTCGCCAATAAAGACCACTCTCAGGAAGAATTTTTCCATACCTTTAACGTTTTGTTAGAGGGCGGTCAGCAAATGATTCTTACATGTGATAGATTCCCCAAAGAATTGCATGGCTTAGAAGAGCGACTTAAATCTCGCTTTGGTTGGGGCCTGACTGTCGCGGTTGAGCCACCAGACCTCGAAACGCGAGTTGCTATTTTGAAGCGTAAGGCACACCAAGTTGATGTTGAATTGTCTGATGAGGGCGCGTTTTTTATTGCGCAACGCGTGAGGGGTAATGTTCGCGAACTTGAAGGCGCGTTGAAACGCGTTGTGGCGAGTGCGCACTTCACAAAGCGCGCGATAGATATTGATTTGATTAGAGAGTCTTTGAAGGACCTTTTAGCGCTGCAAGAAAAGCAGGTAAGTTTGGATAATATTCAGACGGTGGTTGCAGAATACTACAAGATTAAAGTGGCAGATTTAAAATCTAAACGCCGTTCGCGTTCAGTAGCGAGACCGCGTCAGCTGGCGATGGCCTTAGCAAAAGAGTTAACCAATCACAGCCTGCCTGAAATTGGTGATAGATTTGGTGGCCGTGACCATACCACTGTACTGCATGCTTGTCGTAAAATAGTGGAACTGCAAGAATCGAATTCGGATATTAGAGACGATTATAAAAATTTATTGCGTACGTTAACGTCGTAATACGAGTAGAACGAATACATCAATAGGATCAAGATATGAAATTCTCCATTCAACGCGAAGACCTGATTAAGCCACTGACTTTGGTGGCGGGTGTTGTTGAGCGTCGTCAAACACTGCCTATTTTGGCGAATGTATTGATTGTTGTTCGCGACGGGCAAATGTCGCTTACTGGCACCGATTTAGAGGTCGAACTTGTCGCGCGGGTTAACTTGAGCGGTGAATTTGTTGAAGGTGAGATTACCGTACCTGCACGTAAGTTGAGCGATATTTGTAAGTCCTTGCCTGACGGTTCTACTGTGTCGTTTGAGGTCGATGGCGACAAGGTTGTTGTGCGCTGTGGAAGAAGCCGTTTCACCCTATCGACGTTGTCAGCCAATGATTTCCCCAACGTTGAAGACAGCCCTGCTTCACACAAATTTACCCTGCCGCAATCGCAATTAAAGACCCTTATCGACAGCACGGCCTTTGCTATGGCGCAGCAAGATGTGCGCTATTATCTGAACGGCATGCTGTGGGAAGTTAAACAAAACAGTCTTCGTTTAGTGGCTACCGACGGTCATCGCTTGGCCATGTGTAACGAAGATATCGAGGCTGATGTCAGTGGTGTTCATCAAGTGATTTTGCCGCGCAAGGGCGTCATTGAGTTGGGGCGTTTGCTCGACGGCGGTGATGCAGCTATCGTTATTACCTTGGGCAACAACCATATTCGCGCTGAAACTACGGCCTTTACCTTCACGTCTAAATTGATTGACGGTAAGTTCCCAGACTATGAGCGAGTCCTACCGCGTGTTTCTGACAAAATTGTGATGGCTAACCGCAAAGATTTGCGCGAGGCGTTTGTTCGTGCGGCGATTCTTTCAAACGAGAAGTATCGCGGCGTGCGATTGATGTTAGAAATGGGAGAGTTAAAAATTTACGCCAATAACCCCGATCATGAAGAAGCCGAAGAGGTTGTTTCTATTGAGTACGATGGTGGGGCATTAGAAATTGGTTTTAACGTCTCTTATCTTCTCGATGTGTTGGCAGTCATCCCTGGTGACACCATTCGCTTCTCAATGTCTGATAGCAACAGCAGTGCGACGATTGAAGATGCCTCTGAAGCCGATAAAGCATTATATGTCGTTATGCCGATGCGCCTTTAAAATTTACTGTGAGTTGCGCTCGTGCGCATTGACCAGTTAAGCATTTCTAATTTTCGCAATATACAGCAGGCAAGCCTCTCGGGGCTTGCCAAGCTAAACATCTTCATTGGCAACAATGGCAGCGGTAAAACCTCCCTGCTGGAAGCCATTTACCTTCTATCTTCTGCTAAGTCTTTTCGTAGTCAACGTATCCAACACGTAGTGCGCCATGGTGCAAGTAACGGCCTTGTGGTGGCAAAGTGCGATGATGGCGGTGTGTTAGGTGTTGATAAGAATATCGACGGGAACACTGTCATTAAGTATTCCGGCGAGACGATACGTTCAGCGTTTCAATTGGCTGATATCCTCCCAATACAGCTTATTAATGATGAAAGCTTTCAATTATTAACGGCGGGTCCCCAGACTAGGCGTCAGTTAATGGATTGGGGAGTGTTCCACGTGGAACATCAGTTTCATGCGGCGTGGACGCAGTGCCAGAAGAGCTTAAAACAACGAAATGCGCTGCTCAGGCAGTACAAGGGGCAAACGCCCATGGCCTTACTTAAGCCGTGGACGGACGCCCTGTGTGAGTCGTCACTACTTTTGGACGCCCTGAGAGACAGTTGGTTTGAAAAGTTTCACGCCATGATCATGCCAATACTACAGCAACTCCTCCCAGCCGTGACGGACATATCGTTTTCTTATTATTGTGGCTGGGATAGGGTGCGCGGCTTGGCTGACTGTCTTGAAGATGGCCTGGATACTGATATGCAAAGGGGATTTACCCACTACGGTCCACAGCGTGCAGATATTCGAGTTAAAGTCGGTGGACGACCAGCAGAAGATGTTCTTTCTCGGGGGCAGCAAAAATTGGTGGTGGCAGCAATGAAAGTGGCTCAACAGAGGGTGCTCGAGGCCATTGGGAAGCGGTCCTCCTATGTGATCGATGACATAGCTGCAGAATTAGACGCAGAAAATGCTAAGAACTTACTGAATTTGATTCTTGGTGGTACGGGCATACAGCAAGTGTTTATGACAGCCATCGAGGTAACCGACATTCCAGCGATTAATAAAAATGCATTAGAAAATTTAGCCATGTTCCACGTGGAACATGGCACAATTAGTCCTGCTGAAGGGTAAAAATCGTCGTAATAAAAGATGATAAAAGGTAAAATAAGAGCGTTTAAAACAATGCGCCACCTATGCAGTGGTGAGAAGGTAAAGCAATGAGTGAATACGATTCGTCCAGTATTAAAGTATTGAAAGGTCTTGATGCCGTCCGTAAGCGTCCGGGGATGTATATTGGTGATACCGATGACGGCACGGGCCTGCACCACATGGTGTTCGAGGTGGTGGATAACTCAATCGATGAGGCACTTGCTGGGCACTGCTCTCAAATTGAAGTGGTTATCCATCCGGATGAATCGATTTCCGTTTCTGACGATGGCCGTGGCATTCCAACCGAAATGCACGAAGAAGGTGTGTCGGCGGCGGAAGTTATTATGACGGTCTTGCACGCCGGCGGTAAGTTTGATGACAACACGTACAAAGTGTCTGGTGGTTTGCACGGTGTGGGTGTGTCGGTAGTAAACGCTTTGTCAGAAGAGCTGAAGCTTACCATTCGTCGCGGTGGCAAAGTGCACGAACAAGTTTATAAACACGGTGTTCCTGTTGCTCCCCTAGCCGTTGTAGGCGATACCAGCCGCACCGGTACAATGATTTCATTCAAACCGTCGGCTGAAACATTTAGCAACATCGAGTTCCATTTTGAAATCTTGGCCAAGCGTTTGCGCGAACTTTCTTTCTTGAACTCAGGGGTACACATCGTCCTTAAAGACGAACGAAGCGGCAAAATTGACGAGTTTAAATATGAGGGCGGACTTGAAGCCTTCGTTAACTACCTAAATCAAAATAAAACCACGATTAACCGTACCTTCCACTTTATTGGTGACAGTGAAGGCGTGGGTGTTGAAGTGGCATTGCAGTGGAATGACTCTTTCCAAGAGCAAATTCTTTGTTATACCAACAATATTCCCCAGCGAGATGGCGGCACACACTTGGCGGGCTTCCGTTCAGCGCTGACACGCAATCTCAATACCTACATTGAAAAAGAGGGTATGGCTAAGAAGGCCAAAGTAAGCACCACAGGTGATGACGCTCGCGAAGGTTTGACGGCCATTATCTCTGTAAAAGTGCCGGATCCTAAGTTCTCTTCACAGACAAAAGATAAATTAGTGTCTTCTGAAGTTAAAACCGCTGTAGAGCAGGCAATGAATGCCGCCTTTGGCGATTATTTATTAGAAAACCCGACAGAGGCCAAGGCTGTCATCCAAAAAATGTTGGATGCTGCGCGTGCCCGCGAAGCCGCGCGCAAAGCACGTGAGATGACGCGTCGTAAGGGCGCATTAGATATCGCAGGTTTGCCAGGTAAATTAGCTGATTGCCAAGAAAAAGACCCCGCGTTGTCTGAACTGTACCTGGTGGAGGGTGACTCGGCGGGTGGCTCGGCCAAACAAGGCCGCAACCGTAAATACCAAGCGATTTTGCCGTTAAAAGGTAAAATTCTTAACGTTGAAAAAGCTCGCTTTGACAAGATGCTTAGCTCGGCAGAAGTCGGCACCATTGTTACCGCATTGGGTTGTGGTATCGGTAAGGAAGAGTTTAACCCCGATAAACTGCGCTACCACCAAATCATCATCATGACCGATGCTGATGTGGACGGTTCTCACATTCGTACGTTGTTGTTAACGTTCTTCTTTAGGCAAATGCCTGAGCTTATCGAACGTGGACACGTTTATATTGCACAGCCACCCTTGTACAAAATTGCCAAGGGTAAGCAACAGCAATACCTCAAGGACGAAGCGGCTCTGGATGAATACCTCACACAAGCCGCTATTGAGGGTGCAACAATCCACGTTAATGAGGACGCGCCCGGTATTGGTGGTGAGGCGCTGCAGTCGCTGGTGAAACAATTTAGAGCGGTTGAAGCGACAATTAATCGTTTGTCGCGACTTTACCTGCAACCGGCACTTGAGGCGATGATTGAAGCGCCTTTGTTGAAGAGTGATAACCTTGCGAATGAAGCCAGTGTCAGCGAGTGGTGTGTGAAGCTTGAGGGTGTCCTCAATGCAGACAGTGTCTCAGGTTCATCGCAATACCAAGTGGTCGTGGTTAAGGATGACGAACGCCAAGTGTACTTGCCGTTAGTTAAAGAAACGTCGCATGGTGTTACGCGTGATTATGAATTTAGACACGAGTTCTTCAACTCAGCCGAATACGCTTCATTGGTGAAACTAGGCGAGGCGACGAATAATCTTTTCGAAGGCTCTGGTTTTGTTAAGCGCGGCGAGCGCAGTAAGCATGTGTCAAATTTTGGCGATGCGCTCGAATGGTTGATGACTGAAGCAAAACGCGGTTACAACATACAGCGTTACAAAGGTCTCGGTGAGATGAACCCGGATCAACTGTGGGAAACAACGATGGACCCAGAGGTACGTCGTATGCTCCGCGTTACGATTGAGGATGCCATTGGTGCTGATCAGATCTTTACCTGCTTGATGGGTGATCAGGTTGAGCCACGTCGTGAATTTATTGAAGAGAATGCGCTTTACGTTGAAAACTTAGACGTATAGTTTCTTTGAGTATTAAAAAGGCGCCTAGTAGGCGCCTTTTTCTTTTCTAATCAATAGCTTACTTTGTTGCTGTGCCGGTGATGTGTTGCATATGACCTTCAATACTGGCCTCTAGCAGATCAGTCAGTTGCTTAGATGTTTTACCTTTAGGGCTGATGGGTGGATCAATGATCACGCTGATGCAGCCTGGGCGAATAATCCATGACCGTTTTGACCAACACTCGCCAGCGTTGTGTGCGATCGGTATCAAAGGTGCCCCTGAAGATTCCGCGATACTGGCGGCACTGCGAGCATATTTGCCGGCCTTGCCGGGGTCTATACGGCTCCCCTCAGGAAAAACTAAAACACTGATGCCCTCGGCGATACGCTGTTTTCCGCATTCCAGTACTTGCTTCAGCGCTTCGCGAGGTGCGCTGCGATCGATCGCTATGGGGCGCATAAGTGCCAAGCACCAACCGAAAAAGGGCACACGAAGCAGTTCGCGTTTCAAAATGGTGGAGAGCGGACGATGGAAGAGAATCTGAAAAAAGTAGGTCTCCCAAGCACTTTGGTGTTTAGCTGCGAAAACACTGGGTGTGTTGGGTACGTGTTCAAGCCCCGTCACGTGATAGCGAACACCACAGATACGTTTTAATAAAAATATCGTGGTGTGATTCCAAATCGTTAAACCCTTGCTACGGTAAGCAAAGGGTAAAAGACCGAAAAGCATCGGGGCAAGCGAACAAAAAATCAGCGTGAAAGGGACGTAGACAAGATAAAAGGCGATGCTTCTTGCAACGTCGGTGTAATTACTTACTTCGTCCCTGGGCTTTGTCATTGTT
>JBEAQQ010000159.1:0-16781 GCA_041163785.1 Pseudomonadota bacterium | reverse complement strand
GTTTAGGGTAATAGCGACTATTATCGCTTCC
Organism: Pseudomonadota bacterium; assembly: GCA_041163785.1. Classification (GTDB taxonomy): domain Bacteria; phylum Pseudomonadota; class Gammaproteobacteria; order Pseudomonadales; family JAHEIH01; genus JAHEIH01. The sequence continues at coordinate 16,750 of JBEAQQ010000159.1, read as the reverse complement.
CCAGCTTTTCACCAAGGCGTCAGCCGGCGCTACCATGCCTTGGATACCGTGCTCTTTAGCAATGATCTTGGCGTCAAGAATGTAGTCCATACGGAAAGGTGAGCCCGATTGACCTAGCACCTTTAACTGTGTGTCCATTAGCCAAGGAAATGTTAATCCACCTGGTTCTACAACCCGTGTTGTCCCTGCCCGGTGCCAATAGTCTTTAATCACATTTAAGGCTGGCTCATAGCGCTGAGGGCTGGCCATATATGGCAACATATTGGGAAGAATGGCCAGTGTTCCCATTTCCCAGAAGTGACCATTGGCTAGGTCGGTCTGCGCTCTGGCCGCGGGCGGGATGGCCGCAATCGTAGCCTCATTGAGATTCAACAATTGCAATGCCGCCGTATTCATAATGAACTCATGCCCAGAACGCTGCCAAATGATCACTGGCAGGGTCGTAGAGAGTTCATCCAGCATGCCGCGATTGAGCTCCCCATGCCACAAGCGGTGATAACCCCAACTCATAAAGAATGGCGCATTCTCATTTTTAGCAATGTACTGCTTCAATAACTGATGGTACTGCTCTGGATCATGCGCAGCAGGAAACGTTTTATCGGGTAAGGACCACTCTTCAATCGCAATCACATCCGTTGCCATCATCAGTGCCGCCAACAGTGGGTGATCGTGCTGATTGATCAATCCCGGCACAATGACCGCCTTCGCAAATTGGCGATCGATGTTCGCCGCCGGGTATTTCTTGGCTAGGTCTTCACTCATACCCACAGCAAGTATGCGCTCGCCCTCAACCAACACGGCGTTAGCAGACGGTAATTCGGGATCGAGCAACACCACCTCCTTGGCGGTATAAAGCGTAGCCGCCCGCGTCGACACGGATAGCAGGATGGATAATAGAACGGTCATTATTTTCATGGTGTTTTCCACGTTAGTTGTTATACCGACATCAAATATCAGTTCTAGCACCTAGGTCAATTGTATTTACTGCCAAACGCTCCTACTCAACTTTATCTTTGTGTTTAGGTGAACTACTTTAAAGAATAGTTTTTAAAAATGAGGCCTTCACTTGAGCACTGTTTGTATTGTTACCGTGAGTTACGCACCCGATTTTCCTCGCTGCCAAAGACTGTGTGACAGCATCGATACTTTTGTAGATAAAAGCATCGAGCACCTTGTCATCTGCCCGGCGGACCAACGTGACTTATTTGCACCGCTGGCTAATACGCGGCGCCGCATTATCAGCTACCAAGAAGTCCTACCCAAAGGTTTTCGACGTGTACCCCTCACCAAGAAGTGGTGGCTTGACGATCAGTTTTTCCCCGTGCGCGGCTGGGTACTGCAACAACTGATCAAACTATCCTCACATACTGCCACGGAGGCGGATGTGCTGCTTTTTGTCGATTCCGACATCGTATTTTTTAAGCACTTTGACTCGAGCATTCTTTTTCAAGGCGAAAAGACCCGCCTCCTCAGAGTACCCTGCTCACCCCCCTCTGGCGTTCACAGCGAGTGGCAACGTGTCGCCGAAAAACTGTTTGGACTTCCAGAACAGCCCTTCATCATGGATTATGTCGGCCAGTTAATCAGCTGGCGTCGAGATCATCTGCAGGCCATGCTGCAGCATATAGAACATATCACAGGCAAGGCTTGGCATCACGCCGTAGGCCATCAGAAAACCGTGTCTGAATATATTTTGTATGGCAATTTTATTGAACGCTGCCTGCAAGACCATCACCAACACATTCTTGAGCAGCATCTCATCAGCTGCAACATCTGGGATTAGCAGGAGCTGGATGACTTTCTAAGTCAGCGGCCGACGATACCCTTAAGCATGTCGGCCTTCTTACTGCAATCCAACTTAAAGCTTTCAATGACCGAAGAGCAGCGCATCATCGATGATTTTACCCAAGGGCAGCCAGCGAGTTAGCCGGTCGCTGCCCCAAATTCTGCGGCTTACCAAAGCCAAATAAATTGCTCAGAAGCGTGCACCCTGGCTGCATCAGGGCGCAGGTACCAGTCTTTTTTCTGAGCACCCTGTGTAAGAACAAAATCTACAAAGTCGGGGTAGGCAACTTCCATCGAGCGGCTTTCGATGGGCGGCTGCCAAGGACTGACCAACAGCATCCCAAAGGGAAACCCATTACTGTCTACGAAATCGGTTTGGCCTTGAGCACTATTAACCGAGGGCGTGTACCCAAAGGTAGTACGCTGACCCGCCAACGTTTTACCTATTAAATGAATTTCATAGTTCGTGTTTCTTACAAAGAGATAAGGGTCAAATGCCTCCGGCGAAATACTTGCGGGGTCAATTGGGGTATCAAATACGATATTAAAAACATATTTCGGCCCCTGAATAAAAGTATCGCACACGGTAGTATTGGTAAATTTGCATCCCTCAGGGGCAGGAAATAGTGATTTCGTATCTTCAAAACCACGCAAATCAATTTGGTTGCCCGAAAAACTTCTGGGTGTTGGTGTGTTAACAAGTTCACCATGACCATCGGCTGTGGGTTGGTAGAGCCATTCCGTTATAGTCCCTGATGCACTTCCCACCCCTAAACGCAGATGCCAATCGTGACTATAGTCCGCCCCTCGCGTGATCAAAATCGCTTCGCCGCGAATATTAGTGACCTGCGAGTTTAAATCCAAACCCAGCTCAACACGGTAAGCCACGGTTAAATCGTTAAAGTCATAATCGCCAAGGTTTGGGAAACGATCCTCATAGCCAACCAGGTAGTGACCTACAGAAGAGGGATAACCAATCCACTCAAGATATGGGACGTCTTGATCTCGTAAGCTAATGACCATGGGAGCGCCAGCAGGGACAGGCTCTTCACCGGGGATATCGCCATTGAGAATCACACCGGCGGCGACGTTATCAATGTAGCGTGAGTCACTGTCGTTCAACAGTGATAGATCTTCAAAGCCATTGGTGTAGTCATAAAAAAGCTCGGGGTCGCCGAGTTTTGCGTTGGTATCTAGAAAATCGATATGGATCGTGACCGCCTTAGCTGTTGTAAAGTCTAAATCCACGGGTAATGGAATGGTGATAGTACTATCAAATTTATCTCGGAACGGGTTGCCTGTGATGGTATTGGAACCCGTTCGGCCTGGGAGCGTAAAGAACGGCTGCCGCGTTGAGGCATCTCCGTTTCCTTCAGCCAGTAGCGCCATGGTTAAGGTGGAGAAATCCGTTATGGTAAGGGTGCTATCGTCGAGGAATACGACTTCCATTCTTACCGACTTAAGCGCCACGGCTTGCGTCTCAGATTTTTCTGTACCGCTGGCATTTTCGTTAACATCAACGCCAATCACGAGCTTAGATTCTGCATCGATGCCATTCAGATATTCCAAGCGAATATCCTCTAGTGCCTGCATTCTTTCCGCCACAGTTGTACCTAGATCGGCCTCTTGATGCAACATCACGGGTTTAGATCCCGTTGTACCACTGGATTGGACATAATTAGTCAACCTAAACGATGAAGCCGCCTCGGCTGTGGATGCGAACAACACCAAGATCAAACAACTCATCGCTGCGTTAAATCCATGCCTCGAGGCATTACCACTCTTAATTTTTTTCATCATTGTTCTTATTCAACTTAATTAGATAGCTTTTGTTTCAGTAGCTAATTGGAAGGTCTGATTTTGCTTATCAAATGCAAGATATTCGATACGAATACTGTCTATCGCTGAAGGAATGTTGATATCTATAGAGCGTAGCTGACTAGGGTAGCCACGACCAATAAAGAGGTCCTGTATTTGCCCGTCCCACTCTGCAGCAATCTTAAAGTCGACTTGCCCCACAAGGTCCCCAGGAATAACAAACGAGATAGATGCCGCCCTAAAGTTTTCAAATCCAAAATCTTGTGGCACTTCGATCGCAGTAATATTGGTATCTGTAGTGGGTGTCGAACTAGCTGGCGAAACGGTGGTGTCAGGTGCCACATGGGTACTTTGATCAACTCCACCTCCACCACATGCCAGCAATGCCATCGTCAAAGCAACAGAAAAGGTTTTTTTCATCTTCAACTCCTATAGTTTCAAACACTATGCGCTAAGATCTTCCGACATGCCGATGAATAACTCTGCGTCACTCAGAGCAAGCTTTTCTATCGTCAGTTTGGAATGACATCCGACGTGGCATCTTTGCTAAATGGACAATCCTCATCCAAATAGATCAACCTTCTGTTACATAGTTGTAATTTTTGACTTAAGGGTAGTTGAATTTTGCGGCAGGAATCGACTATTTAGGTATAAGAAGAGATACGCTTATAACTGAGTAAAACAAAGAAACAAAAAAGGCACCCGAAGGTGCCTTTGCTATCAAATCAACATCGTTGATTAGAATGTGTAGCGGAAACGACCGTACAAGAAGCGACCACTGAAGCCCATAGGCGCGTAGGTGCTGTACTGGTTACCGAGAACAGTTGAAGAGTCGAAGCCCAAGTTGTTCACTTCAGAGGCAGTTTGACCTTTCTCATCGCTCAAGTTTTGAACACCGAACAGAACGCTAGCATTCTCGTTGATGTTGTATTCACCTTCTACGTCGAAAGTAAACACACCGTCGAATACTGCTTCAGTACCAAACACGTCAGCTTCGAAGCTATCGAACCAATCGTCGTAGTAGCTTACACGAGCCAAGAAGCGGTAGTCGCCCATGTCGTGGTTAGCAGACAAGTTCCAACGTGTATCAGGCGTTGTCTCTTCGATCTGACGGATACGGTAAGCGTTGATGGTATCTGGGTTGTAGTTATCAACGTCGGTCTTGGTGTAGTTGTACGCCAAGCTCCAAGTTGTAGTACCAGAAGCCATTTCCGTGGTTGTGCTCGCTACGATATCCACACCGCTAGTTGATGTGTCGAAATCGTTTGTGAAGTAACGGAACTGGTTCATGTCACCCGCACCAGGCACGTTTGCATCGATCAGAATTTGTTTCTGCGCAGCAGTCAACTGTACTTCAGAAGACAAGTTCAAACGGTCAGTTACTTCGATGTTGAAGTAGTCAATCGTCACGTCGAGTGTATCTGCAACAGTGAAGAAAGTACCGATAGTGAAGTTAGTTGATTCCTCAGGACCCAACTCTTTAGCATTAGGATCAACCAATGCCGCGTACGCTGAAGGAATGGTACCGTTGTTAACCAATACACCACCCGTCAACTCGGTTGACGTGTTAGATGCATTTGATTGGCCAGGTGTGGGGGCCTTGAAGCCAGTGCTGATAGTACCGCGGAAACCAGCTGACTCTGAAGCTTGGTAGTTGAAACCAGCTTTGAAGTTTGTGGTTGTACCGAAGTCATCGTAATCTTCGAAACGCAAAGCACCTTGAACCAACAGCTCAGGGCTCATTTGGTATTCGGCGTCAACGTAAAGCGCAGTATTCGAACGATCCCAAGTGCCTGAAGTTACTGCAGGGAAACCAGGGAAGCCGTTTGATGACGTTGAGAAGCCTTGTGATGCCAAAGGACCCGCAGTGTATGACTCAATCTGGCCAGGAACGATGGTGAACTCTTCTGTACGGTATTCCGCACCGAAGCCCACACTCAGATCAGCGTTAACGATGTAAGCAAAGTCAGCGTTGAAGCTAGTGTCTTTTTGCTCGTAGTCACCAGGGTTCATGTCGCGTGGTGAGTCAGGCAATGACGCGTTCAGTGTGTTGTTAATGAAGAAGTCGGCTTTGTTAGCACCCATGTAAGCGCTCAAATCCCAGCTCAGACCATCTTCATCACCACCGCGAACACCCAACAACAATGACGTATCAGTTACGTCACCACCGAAGCGAGGAGTGAAACCACCAGGTACACGCTCTTGCCATGCAAAGCAGTTAGGATCTGCTTGAACAGCCGCCCATGCGGTTGGATCAGGAATGTTGCCGGTAAAGGTAACAACAGGACAATCAACACCGTCGTTAGGCGTCAAGTCGCCAACCAACATGGTCGCGCCACCGTCGTTGCTATAAACCGCACCGCGATTTGTTGGGTTACGGTAGAAGAAGCCACCATCAACGTGCTTCGAATTGTAGTTACCGTGACCGTAGAGTTCCATGCCGTCGCCGATTTCAGTCGCGAAGTTAACGAAGAACTTGTTGTCGTCGTCAACGATAGGCAGACCCCAGATCATGGCTGGGTCAGGCACACCGGTGTAGCCATCAGCGATCAAGCCAGCCGCATCCGCACGCTGAGTTGAACGAGAGGTTGGGTCTTGTTGGCCTGCTTCAACGCTCAAGTTCAAGAAGCCATTATCACCCAGTGGCATACCCATGTTGCCAGAAACGTAGATTTTCTGACCATCGCCTTCACTGAATTCGCCGTAGCGAACTTCAACAGAACCGCCTTCTGCATCATCTTTCAATACGAAGTTCATTACGCCTGCAATGGCGTCTGAACCGTATTGCGCCGCGGCGCCGTCACGCAGAATTTCAAGGCTCTTGATCGCGATTGAAGGAATCGCTGCCAGGTCAGGACCTTGCGAACCGTTTGAGATACCGTTACCCAACCATGTGATGACAGCGGCACGGTGACGGCGCTTGCCGTTAACCAATACCAATGTATGGTCTGGAGCCAAACCACGAAGGTTAGCAGGACGAACGATCGTCGCCGCATCCGAAATAGGCTGGTCGTTAACGTTGTAAGAAGGAACAACGTTACGGATCAAGTCGCTCAGATCAGCGCCGCCTTGGTTAGCAAAAGCGTCAACACCGATCACATCAACAGGTGCAGGTGAATCAGTAGCCGAACGTGGCTTACCGCGTGTACCCACGGTAATCACTTCTTCCAACATCAAATTTTCTTCAGCGTTAGCAACGCTCACCATGCCACCGGCCAATGCGGCCTGCGCAGCAACGGCAAATGCCAACTGTTTAGCAGTGAATTTTTTCATAATATTTCCCCTGATTGTTAAACACGCTCTATGCGGCGTGAAAATTTGCTACCTGCAATTCACCAAACGAGATCGCCTAATAAACTGCCAAAGCTAGATTAGCTTTAGGTAAACACTTGAAGTGTACGCTAAAAATGACAACATTTCGCATTTATTACATCAATTTTGCTATTGATTGTACTTATTCTGCGACTTTTTGGAATAAATCAAGAAAATTAAGCCCACAATTACAGCAGTAGACTATTAAACCTTATTGGTTAACCTGTAAAAACGACGAATCACAAGTGGATAAATTGGTGCACTAACCGGATTCGACGCCAGCAACAGCGAATTTCCGCATAGCTTCTTATAAATATTTAATTTAGAATTATAGACAAGTTTGGGGCCGCTCTGGATTCGACGCTGGTAACAAAACTTATGTGTGCATGCCGTGATGGTGGCCAATCACGTTAATCCAAAGCTACAACTTAATAGTTGCCAACGACGACAACTACGCTTTAGCCGCTTAAGGCTAACGGTCCTTAACAAGGTGCCAGTACCGCGTTATTGACTGTCATACAGAACTGGATCGCAAGGAGACACGCCTGGGGTCAAATTGCTAAAACCTTACAGGATCGCTTTAAGAACCCTGCCCGCCGGGTCCCTTAAGGCTAAATCAATAGACGGACCTAAGCATGTAGAGCACTAAGCAGAGTGCTGACGGACGCGGGTTCAATTCCCGCCGGCTCCACCAAACTGTTATTTGGGCCGTCAATTTTACTTAACACCTTGTATGGTAAGGAAAAATTGGCGGTTCCAAATCCTCCCCCTGATGCATATTCAATCTGACCTAAAAACATGAGGTTTTGAACCAACTGTTTCCCTTTATAGTCTGCATTGATCCAATAGCCATCTGTGTTACTTATAAAATCGGGTTCTACCCCGATTTTACGGACACTTCAAAGAAGGCCATAATCATGGCTAAGGAGTGTTTGTTATGTCAAAACGTAGAAAATATAGCGCCGAGTTCAAGCGAGGCGCGGTTGAACAACTGAATCAACCAGGAGTCACTTGCGCTCAAGTTGCCAGAGAGCTTGGTATTGCAGCCAATATGCTTACCCGTTGGCGCAACGAAATAGAGGCAGCAGGTTCATCTGCCTTTGGTGGAACGGGCAGTCCAAGAGATCAAGAACTAGCCGCCCTCAAGCGTGAATTAGCTCGTGTCAAAAAGGAACGGGATTTTTTACGCGAAGCGGCGACGTACTTTGCCAGGGAGTCGTCCTGAAGTATCAGGCGATTCGACGTTGTTGCGGACAATATCCTGTTCGACTCATGTGCCGCTGTCTAGGTGTGTCAACTAGTGGGTATTATGATTGGGCCAAAAGGCCTCTATGTAAGACTAAACAAGAAAATAAACGCCTATTAGCCAAGATTGAGGACATTCATGAAGACAGTCGAGGCATTATCGGCGCACCCAGAATGCATGAAGACTTATTGGATGATGGCGAGCGCGTTAGCTTAAATCGTGTAGCTCGAATCATGGCAGCTAGTGGCTTGCAAGGTTGGCCTAGACGAAAGAAACGCGGCATGCGTGCTAAAGCACAGCTTTACTCACCCGCAGTTGATAATCATCTTAATCGCGATTTCTCAGCTTTAGAGCCAGAAACAAAATGGGTCACCGATATTACTGAGATGAAAACCGATGAGGGCAAATTGTACTTATGCGTCGTCATGGATTTATATCACAAGATAATTGTTGGCTGGTCTATGCATCACCGTCAAGATCGCTACATGGTTCTCAAGGCAGTTGAAATGGCACATTGGCAACGTCAATCAAATGAGCAAGTTATTTTGCATTCAGATCGAGGAAGTCAGTTTAGGAGCTATGTTTATCAGCGGTTCTTGAAGGAAAAGAATATTGTCAGTTCGATGAGTGCGGTTGGTCATTGTGGTGATAATGCTGCTTGTGAAGGCTTTTTCGGTATGAATTAAGCGCGAGCGATTGAATCGTACGCGCTATCCAACTCGAGATGCTGCAAAGGCAGATGTTTTTAATTACATAGAATTGTTTCATAATCCACGCATGCGACGCCGAGTGGCTAAGCAAGATTTAAGAATTCAATCTTTTTTAAACCGTCCGTGAAATCGGGGTAGAACCCCTTATAGACCTACCTATAATGGTCAATACAATATTTATGTAAAAATTTCGGACGGAGTATATTCTGATACCTATTTAGTTGGTAATAAATTATACAACGGCGGGCAAAGCGGGCCATGTATCGTTGCCCGAACATGTCAAAACAAAAACTAATTTTATGGAAACTCACATGAAAATCTTTTCAATATTATTACTTATTACTGTTTTGATCCCATATAACGCAAGCGCAGAAAATGAATTTTATTTCGGCTTTGGAAAAAGCTTCGGAGGAGGTCTAGGAGTAAAATACGACGTAGCTATAGAGGATAGTCGTATTAATTTTGGCGCCGGCATAAATATGAATAATATGACAAATGACTATTCACCAGGGGTCTCATTAACATTTGAGCACCCTATTTCAGAGAAATTATACATTGGAGTAATTACACAAATTGAAAAACCTTCCCAAAATACTTCAGTATTTGATTTAAACGGGGACTCTATAAAGCTTAAAAATGAATATTATTTTGGATTAAGTCTATCAAAACATTTCGGAAAATTTTTTGTCAGCGGGACTTTTGGTAAATCATATGATAAGTATGAAACCCATACTGAAGTACTTGGCAATAATTTTGACATCCAACTTGGATATTTACTTTAAAATAAACCTGTAGTTTTATTTTTTGGTCCCTCTATTCTATGGGGGACACTATATAATGATGCATCAAACCAAAATATGGATTTTTTATGGTTCGCTATTTAATAGCTTCAATAATGTTTTCACTTCTATCTGCTTGCGGTTCTGGCAATGACTCAGATGATCTGCCAAAGACAAATTTTAAAGCGATTGCTTCATATAGTGCTGCAGATTTTAATTTATCGTTAAATGTCGACTACTGGGAGCTAAGACAACAGTATCGTGATACAGACCCTGCCATAAGTGCATCGGCTTTAGTTCAGCTAGATGTCACTGACTATGAAGCTTTACCCTACAGTATTACAGCTGAAATTGATGCTTACAGGAATGATGTTGGCTTTGGAGGTAACTGCCTACCTACTGCCTGTGTGCTTTATATTCTATATGTTATTGACGACACGCTAAGAGATGTAACATCCAAGACTGCGCTAGTAGATTTCTTTGGTGGTATTGATACTGAAGCCGAACTAGTCTACTACCTTACATATGCTTATGGCTACCAAGTCATTTCTTATGATGAGGTTGCTGGTGGCTATAATGTTTATTATCAACTTAATGGTTGCAGCTCTAAAACATGGCATATCGCATTTGTAGACACTAATGGTGTAATTACTGGCATCAAGAAAGTAAAAGAACAGAAGCTTAACACAGAGTGTTAGCAATAAAGTCTAAGCGATAAAAAAGCGTATCGGGTAAAAATGATCTATGAAAAATCTTGTTACTTTATTAATTTCCTTATTTGTAGCTAGCTGTGTGGTTGTCCCTGAGAATAAAAACGAAACAAATTATCAATGTGAAATTTCAAGCGACAAGAAAACACTAAAGATTATAAATCTTGCTGACGAAACTAATAGCTTCTTCACCATTGAGAACATGGTTATGTCGCCGATTACTGTTTTAACAACAGGTGTGGTGTCTGCTAGTTATGTTGCAGTGAATAATATTTACTATCTTGGTGAAAAGAAAATTAAATGTGGCGGTACTGGTTAACAAATCCTGTCCTTGGCGAATTACTAAACTCTTACACTTTATCTTCACAAGGCAACTCGTACAACCCTCGACAAAAAGGTTTCCAATAATATTTATTGATGTTTAACGATTTTTGATATCGAAAATCAACTGGAGGGCGATCACTCTTGGCAGAGTGACAACGGTGCTCATTGAAATATATCTGAAATTGATGCAATTTTTTCTCTAAATCTGTTTTACCCCAGAAAAAGGTTTGATCTAAACACTCTCTTCTTACGGTACCGATCAATCGCTCCACAAAAGGATGGGAAATTGGTGTGTAAGGTAAAGATTTTACCTCTTCAATGCCCAGCACCCGTAAATTGGCTTTCCACTGGTGATACCGAAATAACGGATCGTTATCGCTGCTTAGTCGATTGGGCCACCCTTGTTCTTTTGTAGCATTAATCAACATACTACACACCACGCGACCATCCAGATCACCATCATGCACAGCAAAACCTATAATTCTACGAGTTAACTGATCCATCACTACCATGACCCAATGTGATTTCAGTGAAATCGACTCACAACGAAAGAAATCGATACTCCATCGACTATCCTTCGCGTGGCCCAATGTTGTTAGCCATGAGGGACCATCATTTCTGGGGTTTTGGTGATAGTGCTTTTCAAGGATTCGTCGTACGACATCTTTATTTATCGTAAAGCCAAACGCTAGGTTGATCTGCTGAGCAATTCTGTTGACACCATAGCGCGGATTGCACCATTTCATTTCGACAACAGCATTAATCAAATCTTGCGATGGACCTTTCGGGCCGGGTTTGTTCTTCGTTTTATTGGAAAAAAGTAGTCTATATTTTCGCATTACCATCGCCGCATGTAATTTATGTAGTGTCGACGGGCTAATAACTATAGCTAAACGATCAAGTCGTTTTGGATCAACTTTGGTGGAAAGATAACCAAGTAGCAGCCGATCTGTTGTTGAGAGATTGGGGGCGCGCTTATGGCGCCGAGTTTCAAGTATTAATTGCTGGCGAAGTAGTAAATTTTCAGCTGCCAGCTTTCTATAAGCTCCGGGTAGCATTAGCCGCAATACCACTCGAACCAGGGTGTAAAGTATTTTAAAAAGCCCTGTTATTTGACTGATCATTTGATACAACCACATTGTTTATGGATTTCATATCTATAGTCATTATTATTTCGACATCTGGAATGATTTTGTATCAATTATCTTAAACAAGATATCTGCATCGGCCTTATTCAGTACTGTTATTTTCCCTCACCGCCCTTGTGCAGATCCCATTTTGGGACTAAAATTATTTGCATGCGAATTATAGCCCTATCCACGCTGAAAACATTTTGGACAGAATGTCCTGAATATAGTGATGCACGAGAACCGACGCTTGCATGGTATCGGCATGTACTTGCTGCTGATTGGTCATCACCCAATAATGTAAAACAGGATTACAGGAATGCCAGTATCCTCAAGGATGGAAGGGTGGTTTTCAATATTGCCGGTAATAAGTACCGACTGGTTGTATGGATTAACTATACCTATCGAGTGGTTTACATTCGATTTATTGGCACCCACGAGCAATATGACAAAATAGACGTACAAACTATTTAATGGCCAGAGGATAAGCTATGGACATCAAACCGATCAAAACAGATGCCGACTATCGAGCGGCACTCAAAGAAATTGAAGGCCTTATGATGGCAGGCCCAGACACACCAGAGGGTGAAAAGTTAGATATCATGGTGACGCTCATTGAAGCTTATGAGGCTAAACATTTCCCCATGGACTTGCCTGATCCCGTTGAGGCGATCAAGTTTGAAATGGAGCGTAGAGGCCTATCTGTTAAAGACTTAGAGCCCATGATTGGCAAAAGCAATCGTGTTTATGAGATTCTGAATCACAAACGCAATTTGACACTAAGAATGGTGTGGAAACTACATGAGGGCTTGGGAATTCCAGCGGAATCACTCATTAAACCATCGCAAGCCAGGTTGTAACTCAATTGACGCGCAGGCACCACAACCAACCGCAAGTAGCTCAAATACTCTAGTTTGTCGCGGGTCAACCACCCACCACCAATAAATAAAAAAGGTCACCCCTCGGGGTGGCCTTTTTTGTTTATACGGCGAATGTGTTTTGCCCGCGTAGCGGGTTCACGAGCGTCGCTTGGAGCGACGCCGAACATCGGAGCTAAGCGACGATGGCCCGGAGGGCGAGGGCCATGGATGGCCCGAGTAATTCCCGCCGATCAACACAGCCGAAGGCTGCCCGTAGGGTGAAAGCCAGGGATGGCTTTCATTAACTTCCGCCGGCTCCTCACAAAATGACCAAGTCAGCCATCATCTACAAATTATAAATAATACGTAAAAATATAGGCCGACAGCAGCACCGCGATCCAAAGCCCTGTCACCCCAATCGGCCAAGCTCGAGCCATGGCGCCATTGTTTTCAAAGGTAAAGTAATGCGATAGCCACTGCGTCAAAGCTTGCTTAGCTAGCTCCGCATAACCCATCAACTCCAGCCAAACAACAGTGACCGCACCACTTAACACACGCCAAATCTTATTGAGCATCACGCGCCAAAACCAATCTGTATCCAGAGAGATAGTTAGGGTGCGCTTCATCAACGGTAACAACAGGAAGAAGGCCAAGCCAGAGAACATCAATAGCTGCAGATAGAACAAAACTTTACCTGGCTTATACGGCGTATAGTCGACTGGGTATGGCAAGAAGCTATACAACAGTTCAGGATAAATACCTAAGCCTATACAAATAGCAACGAAGATCCCCATCGCCAACGCCATATTCCAAGGGGCGTCTTTGGGTCGCAAGCCGGAATCTTTTTGGTAGAACACAAACCAAGGAAATTTAATTCCCGCGTGCAAAAAGACGCCCGCAGACGCTGCCGCCAAAATATACCAAATAGCCACCATGCCCTGTTCTGCTGCGGCCGCAGAAATCATGGTTTTAGTAGTAAATCCACTGGTGAGCGGGAAGCTTGAGATCGCCAAGGCACCAATAATCCCGCAAAAGGCCGTGATTGGCATGGTGCGGAACAAACCACCTAGGTCGCTACAACGCTCTTTGCCGGTATGCAAAATTACCACACCCGCGCTCATAAAGAGCAAGGCCTTGTACACAATATGCGCGAAGGCGTGTGCCGCTGCGCCATTGAGTGCCATGGGGGTGCCGATACCTACAGCCACCACCATGAACCCCACCTGGTTAACAATAGAAAACGCTAAAATACGGCGAACATTGTTTTCTAAAAGCGCCCAAATAATGCCGTACATAATCATCCAGCAGCCCACCCAAATCAAAGCGGACTCCCCGGGGAAAAGCAAAATGAGCGCAAGAACGGCGGTTTTGGTTGTAAACGCCGATAGGAATACCGAGCCCGTTGGGCTGGCTTCGGGGTAGGCGTCCGACAACCACGCCGACACTGGCGGCGCTGCTGCATTGATGAGAATGCCAATGAGCATCATCCAGGTATCGAAGTTATTCGCTTGGAAGGCTTGGATATCGATAGTGCCTGTGTGAACCACCACCCCTTCGATGCCCACCTTGAGCAACACGCCACCCAAAAGGTGCATAATGGCGTAGCGCACGCCGGCCCTTCTTGCTCCTTCTGTTCCACCCGACCAAATCACCAAGGTTGAAAAAATTGCCATGAATTCCCAAAAGAGGAACAAGGTTATGAGATCACCCGCGAAGCAAACGCCGACCGCTCCCGCTGCATACGCCATTGCCGCAGACAGCTCAACGCCCTTGGCATGCCTGAAGGCATAAATCCCGCCAACGAGTGTGGTGAGCGCAAAGATAGTCGCAAACAGCCGACGCACAGGACTACCTTCAACAATTTGAATGCTGTAATCAAGAAAAGGGGCCGTTGATACCACACCATCTGGCACCTGCCAAATAGTATATAGCGTCGCCAGGGGCGCCATGAATAGGACCGCATTTCGCCAATGACCTTTCGTCACCGCGATTAAGAAAGCCCCTAGTATTAAATACGTGGCGGGGGGCAACATATCAAACATGCTCATCCTCCTCGTAATAAGACTCTGGCTTTTTAACCACGACGCCTATCACTTTGGCAACAATGACCATGGCTAAGCAAGACAAGAAACCAAACCACGCGCCGAAACCAAAACTGCCGTCTGATCCTACGGCTGGCTTAATGTCGATCACCATTTGAGCAGCCACCAGTAATAGTAAAATGACGCTTAAACCAATCCACAGTTTGCGAATAGTGGTGGGCTTAACGAGCCAGTGTGGTTCCGACATAGTTATAGCCCCCCCAATAGAACTTGTGCTTCCATCGCTTTAACTGGACCATTAAAAAAGAAAAACAGAATCGTCAGTGCCGCCGTGGTAGTTAACGCAATCACCATTGGAAGCGGTGCTTCGCCGTGGTCGGGCTTAGGCCCCTCAACTTCAGTGCCGAACCACATGGAGTAAACAACAGGCAGAAAATACATCGCTGTTAGACCTGTACTGACAATCAAGGTCGCTATAGCCACGTAGTTATCGGATTGGAAGGCTCCGGCCAAAATATACCACTTAGACACAAACCCACCGGTGGGCGGTACACCAATCATACTAATGGCGCCTAAGGTAAAAGCGGCCGCCGTCCAGGGCATGCGCCGCGCGATGCCTGACAGCTGGGCAAGCTCGGTTTTTTTGGCCGCCACATAAATAGCACCCGCCGCAAAAAACAAGGTGATTTTTCCAAAAGCGTGGGCGACCATGTGCAGTGTTGCCCCCACTTCAGAAAGGGGCGTCAGTACCGCTACAGCAAGCACCACGTAGGACAACTGCCCAATCGTAGAATACGCTAGCATGCGTTTCAAATTGGTCTGTTTTAGGGCCACCAAACTCGACATAATAATAGTAAAGGCGGCGGCATAGAGCATCCAACCCACAGTCGCTTGCGAGAACAGGAAGTCAACACCAAATAAATACACCACGATCTTGGTAATCGAAAATACGCCCGCCTTCACAACGGCCACAGCGTGCAACAATGCACTTACGGGAGTTGGTGCCACCATGGCGGCAGGCAACCAGCGGTGAACCGGCATGACAGCAGCTTTACCCACACCAAACACAAACAAGCCCAATAATAATCCCACCGCAGGGCCGTCAAGCAAGCCGGATAAAATACCCCCTGCGATAAAACTCCCATCACTTATCGAATGCACCCAAATCACCGCGGGCAAGAACAAACAAATCGAGGTCGATATCAAAACACCAAGATAGATCCGCGCCGACTTAATAGTGGCTTCATCGCCTTTGTGGGACACCAGAGGGTAAGTAGAAAGCGTTAAACACTCGTAGAACAAAAACAAGGTAAAGGCGTTGCCTGCGAAGGCCACGCCCAATGTTGCAGCAATGGAAATAGCAAAAAAGACGTAGAAGCGCGTTTGGTGTTTTTCTTTGTTGCCACGCATGTAGCCTATCGAGTAGATGGAATTAATGACCCAAAGGCTACCCGCGAGAATGGCAAACAGCGCCCCCAATGGTTCGAGCTGTAAACGCAATGGAATGTTTGGAAGTACTTCATCAATGAGGATCAAGTTAAAACGCTGGCCCTCCATCACCGCAGGCACCAATCCCCATACAGCGGCGGCTGTTAGCAACGCAGTGATAAGCGTTGACGCCTCACGCACGTTGTCATTGATACGCGAAGCCAACAAGATGGCGATCACACCCACTAAAGGAATCAAGGGGATATAGTGAAAAGGCATCCACGGCTCCATTACAATGCCCCCTTAGTGAGAATCTCTGCCGCGCTTTGCGCCAACGCAAGCGGCTCGCCCGGCAGAAGCCCAAACCAAATATTGGCCGCGGCCACCGTCGCCAGTACCGCGCCATAAAGCCCCATTTCTACGGGGCGAATTTGAACGGGGTTCGCACTGCCATTATCGGGCCGAGATGTAAAATAGAACAGCTCCACCACCTTCCATACGTAGATTACCGCTAGCAAAGAACTAAACATCACCACGGCGATGATGAATACACCAAGTGCACCTTGCTCGAGCGCGGCAGTGACTAATAACCACTTGCTGATAAAACCT
>JBEAQQ010000158.1:0-2834 GCA_041163785.1 Pseudomonadota bacterium | reverse complement strand
AATGCATCGCCTACGAAGATCTCATTCGCCATCCCCAGGCCACTCTTAGCAAGGTGTTAAACGCGCTCGGCGAGGAGTGGGACGATCAGTGCTTGAACTTCCAACAGCTGCGCAACACCGTTAAGACCGCCAGCGTTTGGCAGGTTAGGCAGCCACTGTCGGATAGCTCGATTGGCCGAGCGAAGAGGTATGATTTCGGTAGTTAGCCGTTAAGACCTATGCAGCCAATTCAAGACCTATAAGCGTCAGCGAGGACGCTATAACGAGGCCACAAATAACTTTATGAGATGAGTTTACAGTGAGTAAATGATTCGAATAAAGTTATGAAGTAACGATGTTAGAGCTACGCAGCTAGCTTATAAACACGCAGCTAGCTTAAATGGGCATCACATCACACGGCGCAGTAATCCGCTCCTCACCCCCTCCAAACTTCCTCGTCCCGTGCCACATATACGACGGAAACAACAACGACATACCCTGCTCGGGGCAAAGCGCAAGGGCTGTGTGCTCTCTTTCTTTGAGGTCGAGCGAGGTCTCGCCCATGGTGACCCAACCTCTCTGCTCGGGGTCATCTGGGCGGCATATGGATGGCACGTTGATATAACAGGGGCCGGATAGCCACCCTTCGGGGTGAATATGGTTGGTGTGGAAACCTTCGCCGCTAAGACAAACGGACCATGCACCGGAAAATCTGAACTGCCCGGTTAGGCGGCGATAAAAAGGATGCGAACTATCGCCTTTGGGCAAGCCATCTAGATAGTGTTGCACCCGTGTTGTTAAGGCCCGTTTATAGTCTTGAATCACGGGGTCGTGTTGCGCGAAGAGGTTACCCATGCTCTGTGTGCCGCCGTCGACGCTTTGATCTAGCGGTTGTCGCGCCGATTTGTGCAGGGTTTTCAGGCTACGCTGTAGTGCACTAAAAAAATGTTCGCTGCTATCGTAGTTCGCAGGGATGGGTAGCGGACGATAGTCAACGAGATGCTCTAGATCATACAGCCAGTGGTACTTCTCGTCCTCCATTAGCCGCCAACACAGCCCAATGTAGGCCCACAACTCTTGGTTGTCAGGCACCATCTTCAGCAGAGGCTGTAACTGGTCGAGCGCCTCTTGATAGTTACCTTGCTTGATCAACACGCTTGCTAGGTCCAATTGCCAGCGAGGCAAACTGGGACCTTGTTGTGCAGCTAATCTCAGTAGCCGCTCGGCGCTGTCTAGGTCAGAACGACGGCTCGCTAGCGCCCCTTCGGCATGCAGATACTGGGGTAAATCACCATCAAGGCGACGACCCTCTTGAATTAACTCCGCGGCACGATCGAGTTGCTTGGCATTAAATAGGCTCGTCAATTCACTCATGCGCGCCGCCACATCGTATTGATTGGCGTCGCGCAAACGTTGATAACTGGCTAGGAAATCTTGATCGCGCTGTTCTTCCCAGTAGAGCTGGTTGAGCACTTGGTGCGCATCGAGGTTATTTGGCTGAATGTCTAGCGTCGCCAACAGCAGCTTTTCCGTCTCGTCGGGGTGGTCTTCGTCGTAATTGAGACACGCCATTAAATACAGGTATTCGGGATGCTGGGCAAGTTGCTCTGCGAAGGGCGCCAGCGTCTCTATTGCCTGCTTTGAAAATCCCAGTTCACGCAATAGACGCCCGCGCCTGA
This sequence comes from Pseudomonadota bacterium, assembly GCA_041163785.1. GTDB lineage: Bacteria > Pseudomonadota > Gammaproteobacteria > Pseudomonadales > JAHEIH01 > JAHEIH01. The sequence goes on along the minus strand of JBEAQQ010000158.1, from coordinate 1,176 downwards.
GCAATAATTCAACATTCTCCGGCGCTTGGCTCAAGAGCCCCTCGACAATCTCCAACGCCCCTTGCTGCTCGCCTTTTTTTGCCAGTATATCCGCGCTTATCAGTCGGCTAGCGGGGTCTTTGAACGGCGACAAGGTGTTGAGCGCTTCATCGTAGCGCTGCATCTTAAGCCCCAACAAGATCGCTAGATTTTTTGCGACATCGAGATGGTCCGGTTTATCTAGCAAGGCCCGCTTATAGTGGATTTCAGCGTTGGGAAAGTCATTCAGCTGATAGAGAAGATTGGCAAAATTGCCTCGCGCAATCGCGTGTTTTGGTTGCAACTTCAGGCATTGCTGAAAGGCTTGAATAGCACGCGGGAACTCACCACCACTTTTTAGCGCCATCGCCAGAATATGAAATAACTCGGGGTGCGCGGATGAAAGCTGAATGGCTTTTTCGGCGTATTGTACCGCGCTTTGCCAGTCGCCCGACTGAAGGCTTTTTATCGCGGCATCAGCTGTTTGCTGTAAATTCATAGGCCCTTACATTACACGATCTAAGATAGCCGCTAGCTTATCAAAAAATAGCTTGGATTCGTTCACGAATTGATGACCCGCCCCCTCAACCATGTGCACTTGCATGTTTGGGAATTTTTTAGGGATAGCCTTGATGTTGTAGCGCCAAGCCACCGTACTATCGTCAGTGCCCTGAATGAGATGGATAGCCACCTCGCTTGGCGGCAACTGATAGAAATCAGCTTCGGCGTCGAACATGGCGGCCACCCAATCTAAATAGAGGTAGCGGCTTTGCAACGGGTCACCGTTGGCGAGAAAGTCGACAAACACCGGATCGTGTGATGAGGCCGAAAAACTGCGCTTGATGCGATTCGTCCACCAGCGCAACATACCGTGGGCAAAGATCAACCCGTACCAACTCGCTGCGCGCAATAGCGGTGCCACCAACACCACCTTAGTAAAATAACCGGGATTATGCCGTAAGCAATGGCGCATTAAAATACCGCCACCAGTACTTTGCCCTAGCGCGGTAAGCTCGTCACCGTAGAGCTGTTTGAATGCCGTAACCGCTGTATCTAAAGCCTCGAGGTAGGTATCGAAGGTTTTAATAGACGCTTGTCGACCACTGCTTAAGCCGTGGCCAGGCAAATCAAAAATACACACGCGCCAATGCGCCGCGA
>JBEAQQ010000157.1:0-3352 GCA_041163785.1 Pseudomonadota bacterium | reverse complement strand
GATCCTGAGCATGGCAATGTGGATCAGCTACAAAAGCTGATTGATAAAATTCGCGAGAAAAAACAATTCTTAGAAAACCAGTTGCTCGACATGGAAACCATGCTGGGTGATTTGCGCAGCTGGGAATCACAAACGCTCGCCGCGCTGACACAGGCCAAGCGCGCCGATAAAAAAGCCTAACGGGAAGCTACTATGAATACGTCTTACAGCACGCTCAATTTTGGTCTTGGTGAAGAAATCGATATGTTGCGCGACATGGTCTATCGTTTTGCACAGAGCGAAATTGCTCCGCGCGCTGAGGCGATTGATCGCGATAATGCCTTTCCTATGGATTTATGGCGTAAATTTGGTGACCTAGGTTTGTTAGGGATTACCGTCAGCGAGGAATTTGGTGGCAGCAATATGGGCTATCTGGCTCATACTGTGGCGATGGAAGAGATTTCGCGCGCCAGTGCATCGGTGGGGCTCTCTTACGGTGCCCACTCCAACCTGTGTGTGAATCAAATATTCAAAAACGGTAGCCAGATTCAAAAAGAAACCTACTTGCCCAAATTGTGCTCGGGAGAGCATGTTGGCGCCTTGGCCATGTCCGAACCTTCGGCCGGATCGGATGTGGTCAGTATGCGTTTGCGAGCAGATCGAGAGGGGGATTACTTTCGCCTCAATGGCAACAAGATGTGGATTACCAATGGTCCCGATGCCGATGTTTACGTGATCTACGCCAAGACTTCTCCTGATGCGGGCTCCAAGGGCATTACTGCCTTCATCGTAGAGCGCGATACCCCAGGATTTTCACGCCACCAGAAACTGGATAAGTTAGGGATGCGTGGTTCAAATACCTGCGAGCTGGTTTTCCAAGACTGTTTAGTGCCGGCGGCCAACATCTTGGGTGAAGAGGGTAAGGGTGTGCGGGTTTTGATGAGCGGGTTGGATTTCGAGCGAACTGTGCTTTCGGGTGGCCCTGTTGGCATTATGCAGGCCTGTTTGGATATCGTTGTGCCCTATGTTCACGATCGCAAACAGTTTGGCAGTGCCATTGGCGAGTTTCAGTTTATCCAAGGCAAGGTTGCCGACATGTATGCTGAGCTCAGTGCCTCGCGCGCCTACTTATACGCCGTGGCGGCCGCCTGTGATCGTGGCGAAGAAAGTCGTAAAGACGCCGCCGGGGTGATTTTGTATACCGCCGAGCGCGCCACGCAAAAAGCCTTGGATGCCATCCAGATTCTTGGGGGTAATGGCTACATAAATGAATTCCCAACGGGGCGGTTACTGCGCGATGCCAAGCTCTACGAAATTGGGGCGGGCACCTCAGAGATCCGCCGCATGCTGATTGGACGTGAGCTGTTTAACGAAACGGTATAGCGAGACAACTATGGCTATTTTGACATCTAAGATCACCACCGGCAGCGATGATTTTCGACAAAACACAGCGCACATGCAGGCTTTGGTGGACGATTTGCGTGGTCGCTTTGAAACCGTGGCTAAAGGCGGCAGCGAAGCATCGCGGGCACGTCATCAGGCGCGAGGCAAGTTGCTGCCCAGAGAGCGTGTGAATGCTTTGCTCGACCCGGGTTCGCCCTTTTTGGAATTCTCCCAATTAGCGGCCCTCGATATGTATGACAATGCCGTACCTGCGGCGGGCATTATTACAGGTATTGGGCGTATCGCCGGGCAAGAGTGTGTGGTGGTAGCCAATGATAGCACTGTGAAAGGCGGCACCTACTACCCCATGACGGTCAAAAAGCATCTCCGCGCCCAGACCATTGCCGAGCAAAACCATTTGCCGTGTGTGTACTTGGTCGATTCCGGTGGCGCTAATCTACCTCACCAAGATGAAGTATTTCCCGACCGCGAGCATTTTGGCCGTATCTTTTTTAACCAAGCGAATATGTCCGCTAAAAATATTCCGCAAATCGCTGTGGTGATGGGGTCGTGTACCGCCGGTGGCGCCTATGTGCCTGCCATGGCCGATGAGTCAATCATCGTGCAGAATCAAGGCACTATTTTTCTTGGCGGCCCACCGCTGGTTAAAGCAGCCACCGGTGAAGTCGTGGATGCAGAGACATTGGGGGGTGGCGATGTACACAGCCGTTTGTCTGGGGTGACAGACCATTTGGCGGAGAACGATCAACACGCCTTGGCGCTGGCGCGTAAGGCGGTGTCGAGGCTCAACCGCCGCAAGCCGTTGACCTTGGATGTTGTAGCGCCGGTGGAGCCCCGCTACCCCGGTCACGAGATCTATGGTGTGGTACCGAAGGCTTCTCGTCAGCCCTACGATGTGAGAGAAATTATCGCCCGCGTGGTCGACGACTCTGATTTTGATGAATTCAAAGCCCTGTTCGGTACCACCTTAGTATGTGGATTTGCCCGTATTTGGGGCTATCCCGTTGGCATTGTCGCCAATAACGGTATTTTGTTTAGCGAGTCAGCACAAAAAGGCGCCCACTTCGTCGAGCTGTGCGCACAGCGTAAAATCCCGCTGGTCTTTTTGCAGAACATCACTGGCTTCATGGTGGGCAAGCAGTACGAACAGGGTGGTATTGCCAAGCACGGCGCCAAAATGGTGACCGCGGTAGCGACGGCTAAAGTCCCCAAATTTACCATTCTGATAGGCGGTTCGTTTGGCGCCGGAAACTACGGCATGTGCGGCCGAGCTTACGATCCGCGCTTTATGTTCATGTGGCCCAATGCACGTATTTCGGTCATGGGCGGTGAGCAGGCCGGTGCCGTGTTAGCCCAGGTAAAACGTGACCAGCTAGAGGCGAATGGCGAGACCTTAAGCGCCGACGACGAAGCCGCGTATAAACAACCCATTCTCGATAGCTATGAAAAACAAGGGCATCCATACTACGCCTCGGCACGTTTGTGGGACGATGGCGTCATCGACCCCGCGGATACCCGCCGGGTACTGGGGATGTGTATATCGGCCAGTTTGAATGCCCCCATAGAAGACACCCAATTCGGCGTCTTCCGAATGTAGCTAAGGAGTGACTATGTCCCCAGTGTTATACAGCGTCGACCACCGCGGTGTCGCTACCCTTACCCTGAATCGGCCCGAAAAGCACAACGCTTTTGACGATGACATGATTGGCCTGATCGACGCGGCCTTGCGCAAGGCTGACAGCGATGATGCTGTGCGCGTGCTCGTGCTGGCGGCGGCGGGACGTTCGTTCTCGGCGGGTGCTGATCTAGCCTGGATGCGCCGCGTAGCGGCTTATACCTATGAAGAAAATGTTGCCGATGCCAAGGGCTTGGCGAGCATGCTGCATACCCTAAATTTTCTTAGTAAACCCACGCTCGCTCGTGTTCAGGGCAATGCCTTTGGTGGTGCGGTGGGGTTGATCAGTTGCTG
>JBEAQQ010000156.1:0-6266 GCA_041163785.1 Pseudomonadota bacterium | reverse complement strand
GAACAGGCCTTTGAAGCGCGCTTGTCCAATGGCGTCACGTATCGAGAGATTGCACAGCTGAATAGAGCGTCGGGACGTTTTGATGCTCGGCGTGAATGCTGCTGGGGCAAACTCGTTTTGTCGAGCGAGCCGCTTGCCAATACCGACCCCTTACTGATTGAAAATGCTTTACTCGAATATGTACATCAGCAGGGTTTGGGCGTGCTCGCGTGGAGTGATCAAGCACGCCAGTGGCAAGCGCGTGCATTGTTCTGCGCACCCTTCGCGGACATAGATGCTTGGCCAGATTTTTCTGATGCCGGCCTCGAGTCCAGCTTAGCTGATTGGCTGCGACCTTTTTTGCAGGGGTGTAAAAGTGTTGCCGATCTCAAAAAAATTGACTTGTTAGGTGTGCTGCGGGCGAGGCTAGATTGGACGCAGCAACAGTGGATGGCGAGGATGGCGCCTGAGATTCTGACGGTTCCAACAGGGAGGGATGTCACTATTGATTACAGTGCCGATCAACCTGTGCTGGCCATCAAGTTGCAAGAAATGTTTGGTTGCCCAACATCGCCAACGGTGGCGGAGGGGCGTGTAAAGGTTGTGCTGCACTTATTGTCGCCGGCGCAACGCACCTTGGCCGTGACGTCTGATCTAACGAGTTTTTGGCAGAATGCTTACCAAGAGATAAAAAAGGATATGAAGGGTCGCTATCCCAAACACTACTGGCCAGACGATCCTCTGCAAGCGCTCCCAACCCAATTCACCAAGGCTCGCATGAGTAAGCAGGACTAGTCGCGCCACTCCCAGCGTAGCACCTCACCAAAATCATCGTAAACGGGCACTTTTTTAGGGGATGATCGGCGCTTTTTGGGTGGCGTGGGGTGTTTTAGTTGTTTGCTACGCTCTTCGAGAGCCGCGACAACGTCGGGTATAAATGTGCGTTCTGCGGCTTTGGGTTCGAATACGGCACTATTTGAGCGGAGCATGCCGTCGTGTGACGTGCGGCCGCTGACACCATTGGGAATGTGCTCTACTACACCGCCATGCGCGATATAATCACTGACTTGGCGAGCCATTTCCGCGCGGATGTCTGATTTGGTGGGTAGTTTCTTCAAGGCTTTTTGCTCAATTCGTACACAACGGCACAATATAGCAAAAATACAACAGCAAAAATACGTCCTCGGCGGTCAGGCATTGTTGTCATTGACTGCCTTATTACACTGTCGGGGCTTGGCAGTTGGGTTGTCTAATAATATAAACACTGACGCACAACCCGGTGAAAAATAACATTAGGCTAACGCGAGGGTTGTTCACCAAGGCTGCACTCAAACTCATGCTTAACCACATGGCGAGCAGTATGCGGCGCTTGACGCTCGTCGGCAGCCCTTTGCCCTCGCGCCATGGATTAACCATTGGCCCAAGTCGTGGGTGATGGGTAAGCCAGTAATGAAAACGTGGCGACGATTGCGCAAAGCACCATGCCGCCAATAGTAAAAAAGGGGTTGTCGGGAGTAGGGGCAGGGGGATGCCGGCGATACCTAGGGCGACGTTGATCCAACCAAAAGTACACAGTAAACGGTTTTTGAAGGACATAATCTGCGTCTCCGTGGGCGAGGAATCGCGCGGTTGTCTTGTATCGCTATAGCTGCTGTGACAAAATTCTGCACTTGCCGATGTGTTTATTCATCGGCCACTTTTTGAAAACCTTTTGCCAGGTGCTCATCCCATTAATGTTAAGGAACTGTTTATGAAACTGGTTACCGCCATTATTAAACCTTTTAAATTAGATGACGTTCGTCAGGCCTTGTCGGATATCGGAGTGCATGGCATGACTGTGCAAGAGGTCAAGGGCTTCGGCCGTCAAAAGGGCCACACTGAGCTGTATCGAGGCGCTGAATACGTTGTCGATTTTATCCCTAAGGTAAAACTCGAAATCGCTGTAGACGCCGGTATGTTAGACCAGGTGATCGAAGCCATTAGCCATACCGCGAATTCAGGTAAAATCGGTGATGGCAAAATTTTCGTTACCCCACTTGAGCAGGCTATCCGGATCCGTACCGGCGAGTCAGGTCCCGAAGCGTTGTAGTTGGAAGAAAACATGTTAAAAAAATTATTTGCAGCTTTGCCTTTGTTGGCTGTGGCAATGCCTAGCTTTGCGCAAATCGATACGGGTAATACCGCATGGATGATTACGGCAACAGCTCTGGTCCTCTTCATGACTATTCCTGGGCTGTCATTGTTTTATGCGGGTTTGGTGCGTTCTAAAAACGTCCTTTCCGTATTGATGCAGTGTTTTGCACTGACCAGTTTGATGTCTATTCTTTGGTTTGCGGTAGGTTACACCATTGCTTTCGGCAGTGAAGGTGTCGAACAGGGCGCTTGGATTGGTGACTTTGGTAATGTCTTTTTTGCGGCGATCACTATGGAGAGCGTCACAGGGGATATTCCTACAACCTTGTTTGCCATTTTTCAGATGACCTTTGCGGTTATTACTCCGGCCTTGATTGTGGGTGGCTTCGCCGAACGTATGCGTTTTTCTGCCATGCTCATTTTTTCCAGTATTTGGTTGTTGGTAGTGTATGCACCGGTTTGCCACTGGGTATGGGGCGAAGGTTGGCTATACGATATGGGCTTACAAGACTTTGCTGGTGGCACCGTGGTGCACATTACCGCGGCAGTGGCGGCACTTGTCGCAGCCCTGGTTATGGGGCCTCGGAAAGGTTTTGGTACGGCGGCCATGCTTCCTCATAACTTGACGATGACCGTCACCGGTGCGGGTATGCTGTGGGTAGGTTGGTTCGGTTTTAACGCCGGTTCAGCGGTGGCGGCAAACGAAAGCGCCACCATGGCTATGTTGGTGACGCATATCTCTGCAGCGGCCGGTTCACTGGCTTGGATGGGCATGGAATGGGTGCGCCACGGTAAGCCTTCGGTGTTAGGTATTGTCACAGGTATGGTGGCTGGTCTTGGTACCATTACCCCAGCATCGGGTTCAGTTGGCCCTGCAGCGGCTCTGATCATTGGCCTGTCGGCGGGTGTAGTGTGTTACTTTGCGACTAACTGGATCAAAAATAAACTGCGTATCGATGACTCACTGGACGTTTTCCCGGTTCACGGCGTTGGCGGTATTTTGGGTACTTTGTTGGCGGGCATTTTCTGCGCGCAAAACTTGGGTATCTTCAGCGGTAACGGTTTTAGTACGAGCGCAGGCATCGATTCTATCGGTGGACAGTTCACCGTACAGCTGATCGGTGTGGTGTCGACTTTTGTGTACACCGCTGTTGTGTCGTATGTGCTTCTGAAAGTTGTCGACGCGATGGTAGGTCTGCGTGTTGACGAAGAAGAGGAGACCATGGGGCTCGATCTGGTTCTCCACGATGAGCGTGGCTACGATATCTAATCAGCCGCCTTAGTGACTTCTCGCATCCGGTATCGTTGATTTTCTCGATACCGGATTTTTTTGCCTTGCGCTTCTCGCACGTCCCTCATTTATGATTTTCGTACAATGTTACTAATCTGTAACATTTCTTCAGCGAAGGCTTAGCGCTTTTACTACTTTCATTTGAAACGACATTTTTAACCTTTTAGGTGAATCCTTTGTTGATGCAAATGAATGATTTTTTACCGGTTCATGAAGAGCTAACGGTTTTTTTTACGCGGAAAAACTTTTAGGACTTTTTGGTTTACCAAAGCCAGCTTAACCCCGACGTCATGGTGTCATTGGTGGCAGTTGAAATTTCACGCTTTGGTGTTGTGAATGACAGTGTTGGCAGCGGCCACACGCAATAATCCTGCATTAGATATTACCGGTGCACTGCTATATTCGGGCGGGTATTTTTGCCAGGCCATCGAAGGGCCAGAGGACAATATCTTAGAATTATTCGAGACGATCCAAATGGATGATAGGCATTGCGAGGTGACGGTGCTGCATTTTGAACCTATTGAGGAGCGTGGGTTTTCGGATTGGTCGATGGCGTTTGCGGGTATCGAGGAAACCATGCGATTTGATATTTCAGGTATCAAGGAATCGAAAGACGAGTTGGGGATACGTCAAACTGGTGTCGCACTTGTGAATGTTTTGGATCAGCTCGTCAATCAGCATCAGGATATGCTGGCCTCTTGAGGCATGCCCAGAGGTGGGATAGATTAACCCCATAGAGTGATATGGGGCTTTTTTCATGCAGAACGCGATATTGAGGGTCGCCAGACCCACGGACAACCTTCCATCGATCACCCAGATGTACGTCGATGGATTGGACTTCGAGCGCTTGTCGAGTTTTAGCGATCACGATGGCTTTGATGGTGAAGTCATTGGTCACCGCGGTTCGCGTTATCACCTCGAATTTACCCATCATCGCGGGTCTCGCGTTGGCAAAGCGCCCACCGAAGACCATCTTTTGGTGTTTTATATTCCCGGTCAGGCTGACTGGGCCGACCGTTGCCAGCGTATGCTTGAAGCTGGCTTTAGACGGGTGGCCGCCTACAATCTCTATTGGGATGTGGCGGGCGAAACCTTTGAGGATATCGACGGTTACCGTGTTGTTATTCAGTGCTCTGAGTGGCAAAAATAAGGGGGCTTTACGCCCCCATTAGATTGTTGCTCGACATCTTAGATTCGTTGACCTACGGCAGCGGCTAATTGCTCGAGCAGTATTTCGGTGTCCTGCCAGCCGATGCAGGCGTCGGTGATACTTTGTCCATAGTTGGCGGCAGCGCCGTTGACAAGGTCTTGGCGGCCTTCATTGATATGGCTTTCTACCATGACGCCACAAATGCCTCGCTCGCCACCAATGATTTGTTGAGCCACATCGGCACACACGTCCATTTGTTTCTTAAACTGCTTGGAGCTGTTGGCGTGGCTGAAGTCGATCATGAGTTTTTCTGGTAGCTTGGCCGCGCGCAGCGCTTCTTTGCATGCAGCGACATCTTGAACACTGTAGTTGGGCTGTTTTCCGCCTCGTAGAATAAGGTGGCAGTCTTGGTTACCGCTGGTGGAAACAATGGCCGAGTGTCCGTATTTGTTGACAGACAAGAAATGGTGGGGGGCAATCGCGGCGCCAATGGCGTCGATGGCTATCTTAACCGTACCGTCGGTGCCGTTTTTGAAACCGACGGGAAAGGACAAACCAGATGCCATCTCGCGGTGGACCTGCGATTCAGTGGTGCGTGCACCAATAGCACCCCAGCTCAATAGGTCGGCGATGTACTGAGGCGTAATCATATCCAACATTTCACTCGAGGCAGGCATGCCCATGTTGTTCAGATCCAGTAACAATTTTCGCGCTTTGCGAAGGCCATCGTTAATTTGGAAAGAACCATCGAGGTTGGGGTCGTTAATGAGTCCTTTCCAGCCAACGGTCGTGCGCGGTTTTTCAAAATAAACGCGCATCACGATTTCCAGTTGGTCACGGTACTTCTGTCTGAGAGGAAGCAGCCGGCGGGCATAGTCCATGGCGGCCTCGGTGTCGTGGATCGAGCAGGGGCCGATAATGACCAGTAAGCGGTCGTCTTCACCGTGCAAAATATTGTGAATGTTTTGGCGAGTTTGGTAGATCATCTCTGCCGTTTCTTCACCAAGTGGGAAGCGTTCAAGCAGCGCTACGGGGGGCAACAATTCTTTGATGGCACTAATTCGCACATCGTCAGTAATATGTGGCATGGGGGTCCTTTTCAATCCAAGCTAACAGAGCGGGGCACTTTACCTAGAAATTTCGCGGGGTACAACCTTCTAACACCTCTCGTGACCGCGATTGCAAAGCGCATTAGCTTTCGCTACTATTTGAAGTTCTAATTTAAGGTACCCTTATATGGCTGATCTCGCACCAGAAGTTATGCAGGAACACGCGACCCAGGCGGTCGACCTGCTGAAATCCATGGCTAATGAAAGTCGCTTGATGATTTTGTGTCTTTTGGCCGGTGGTGAACAAACCGTGAGCGAGATCAATAGGTCGGTACCTATCAGCCAGTCTGCCTTATCACAGCACTTAGCCGCGCTGCGCAAGGGTAATTTGGTGGCGACGCGCAAAGTCGCGCAAACCATCTACTATCGCCTCAATGGTGATGCCACCGTGCGTGTCATCAGTGTGTTACAAAGCATCTATTGCCCGGCACCCGTTTAACGCCGCCTAGCAGCTGTCATCACGAAAGTTGCTGTGTTTCTTTTGTCGTGGGCCTTGCAACGACAACCTTTAAGCCATCTATACAGGAATTATTATGAGCGCTTTTCCTCCTTGCCCTAAATGTCAGTCAGAATTTACCTACCACGATGGTGCCTTATTAGTTTG
>JBEAQQ010000155.1:0-4977 GCA_041163785.1 Pseudomonadota bacterium | reverse complement strand
GCCGAACTCGAGTTGGTGCCGCCTGGGCACTTGGGTTATTTGCCCGAGAAAGAAGTGTTTGCCGTGGTCACTGGCAGCCAGGGTGAGAAAGGTGCCGTGCTGTCGCGCTTGGCCCGTGGCGCACATCGCGCCTTCGATGTCGGTCCCGGTGATACGGTCATTTTTAGTTCGCGGGTAATACCAGGTAACGACATTGATGTTGATAACCTGGTGAGATTGCTACGTTTAAAAGGTTGCCATGTGATTCAAGAGCACGAGTGCGAATGGCCCATCCACGCCTCGGGACACCCCGCCCGGGAGGAGTTGTGCGATATGTACGATTGGCTTCAGCCGGAAGTGTTAATACCTGTTCACGGTGAGGGCGCGCATCTTGAGGCACAGGCTGCGCTAGGACGAGCGCACGGCATTCAAAAGGGCTTGCAGGGACTCAATGGCGATATTTTTACGCTGTACCCATATCCGGGTATTCGTCGTGGTGCTGTGCCGGTTGGTAGAATCTACCGTCCAGATTAATGTTTTTCACTGGGTAAAGCCGCTATCATAGCGCTTTACTTTGGAGTATCTATGACAACGATTTTGGCACTTGAAGCTTCCGCAGATGCCTGTTCTGTGGCCTTGCTCCAGAAAGGTTGTGTGCAGCAACGATTTGAATTGGCGCCTCGCCAGCATACGCGCTTGATGCTGCCGATGGTCAATGAACTGCTCGCTCAGCAGGGTTGTCAATTGTCAGATGTCGACGTGTTTGCCTTTGGTGCTGGCCCAGGTTCTTTCACGGGGTTGCGTATTGCAGTGGGTTTGGTGCAAGGTTTTGCTTTTGCCCTCGATCGCCCGGTGGTCGCTGTCCCAAGTCTACATGGGTTGGCTATGACCGCACTGCGAGAGTATGACATACCCGTTGGTCAGAGATTGGCGGTGGCTATCGATGCCCGAATGGATGAAATCTATTGGGCAACGTTTGGCATAACGGATCGCGGCCCGCTCGCTGTGGGCCCAGTTTCGGTGGTGCCTCTTGCGCAGCTGCCTGCAGTAGAGGCTGGCTTTATCGCCATCGGCAACGCCTGGAGCTTACCTGAGATGTCAGTATTGGCAGGGGACGCGGCTGAGGTTTATGCCGATTTATCACCTCAGGCGCAGGATTTGATTCCCTTGGCTCAGGCACGTTTTGAGGCGGGTGAATTTACGTCGGCGGCAGAGGCTGTCCCTGACTATGTGCGCAACACGGTGAGTTGGAAAAAACTCTCAGAGCAGTAACGAATACTTTCTTTAAATAGGAGTCGACATGGCAAACGTAACCTTCTTAGGCTTGGGTGTTATGGGTTACCCCATGGCCGGCCATCTGGCGTCGGCGGGTCATACTGTCACGGTATACAATCGCACAACGAGTAAGGCCGAGCAATGGGTGGCTCAGCATGGTGGCCATTATGCGACCACCCCAGCGGAAGCTGTTAGCGGCGCCGAGGTGGTATTTAGCTGCGTGGGAAATGACCACGACGTGCGCGAGGTACTTAATGGCCCAGAGGGTGCGCTTAAGGGTATGTCACCAGGAACTGTACTGGTCGATCATACAACTGCATCGGCGGAGGTGGCTCGTGAAATGTATCGCGCGGCGGCTGATCTGGGTATCGGATTTTTGGATGCGCCGGTATCTGGGGGGCAGGCGGGTGCAGAAAATGGTGTGTTAACCATTATGGTCGGCGGTGATCAGGCGGTATTTGATAGGGCTTCGCCTGTCATGCAAGCCTACGCTCGCGCTTGCCGCTTGTTGGGTGAGAGTGGTGCGGGTCAGCTGTGTAAAATGGTCAACCAGGTGTGTATCGCAGGGCTATTGCAGGGGCTGTCAGAGGCGCTAAATTTTGGTCAGCGAGCTGGGTTAGATATGGAGGCTGTGGTGGATGTGATTTCTAAAGGTGCCGCCCAGTCTTGGCAAATGGAAAACCGTGCATCTACCATGCTGAAAGGACAGTACGATTTCGGTTTTGCGGTGGATTGGATGCGCAAGGATTTGGCCATTGTGATCGCTGAAGCCGAAACGTGTGGCGCGGATATGACCATCACGAAAATGGTCGATGCCTACTACGCTGAGGTGCAAGCGATGGGCGGGCAGCGTTGGGATACCTCATCACTCATGGCGCGCCTGGCACGCCATGGTGACTAGCTAGGTGTTACAGCGCGCGAATTTTATCGGCTTGCTGTTCTAGTTTTGTGAGGGCTTGGCGTTGACCGTCGAGCTTCTCACGCTCTTTGGCCACCACGTCGGCGGGTGCCTTGTCGACGAAGTTGGCATTGCTCAGCTTGCCGTCTAGGCGCTGGATTTCTTTGCTAAGCTTGTCGATTTCTTTGCCCAATCTTGCTAGTTCGGCGTCCTTATCTATCAAGTCGGCCATCGGTACGAGGACTTCCATGCTGCCTACCAGTTGCGTGGCAGACATGGGCAGTTCGCCCTCATTGGCCCATTCGATGCTTTCTAGTTTGGCCAGTTTGCAAAGGGCTTTGGCATTGTCGTCTAAGCGTCGACGGTCTTCTTCACTGCCGTTGTTAAGCATGACACTTAGCGCACGTGAAGGGGGGATGTTCATCTCGCCACGGATGTTGCGAATACCGAGGATGACGCCTTGTAGCCATTCGATGTCCGCCTCGGCGATAGCGTCGATTTTGTCTTCATTCGCCTCTGGGTATGCCTGCAGCATAATCGTTTCGCCTTTCACTCCGGCCAGGGGTGCCACACGCTGCCAGATTTCTTCGGTGATGAAAGGCATCAAAGGGTGGGCCATGCGCAAGGTTGTTTCTAGTACACGAACCAAGGTGCGGCGTGTGCCACGCAGTTGTGCCTCGCTGGCATTGTCATCCCACAGGACGGGTTTAGACAGTTCGAGATACCAGTCGCAGTACTCGTTCCAAATAAAGTCGTAGATGGCCTGTGAGGCAAGGTCGAAGCGATAGTTTGCAAAGGCTTGCGCGACGGCTTTCTCGGTGCGCTGTAGGCGCGAAATAATCCAGCGGTCGGCGAGGCTGAGTTCAACGTCGGTGTCGTTTTGCCCGCAGTCGTGGCCTTCTGTGTTCAGAAGAACGTAGCGCGCGGCGTTCCAGATCTTGTTGCAGAAGTTGCGGAAGCCCTCGATGCGACCTACATCAAAGTTGATGTCGCGGCCAGTCGATGCCAGCGAGTAATAGGTGTAGCGAAGGGCGTCAGTGCCATAGGCAGCGATACCCTCTGGGAACTCTTTGCGTGTTTGTTTTTCGATCTTTTCGCGCAGGTGTGGCAGCATCATACCCGCAGTGCGCTTGCTGACGAGGGTCTCTAAATCGATACCGTCGATCAGGTCGATGGGGTCGAGTACGTTGCCCTTGGATTTGGACATTTTCTGGCCGTGGCTGTCGCGCACGAGGCCGTGGACATACACGGTGTGGAATGGAATTTCTTCGCGCAGGTGCAGGGTCATCATGATCATGCGAGCAACCCAGAAGAAAATGATATCGAAGCCGGTGACCAATACGCTCGAGGGATGGAACGTCTTAAGCATCTCGGTTTGCTCTGGCCAGCCGAGGGTGCCAAAGGTCCACAAACCAGAACTGAACCAGGTGTCGAGTACGTCTTCGTCTTGGCGCAGGCTAACGCTAGCATCAATGTTGTTGTCGCGGCGCACTTCTTCTTCGTTGCGGCCAACGTAAACATTGCCTGCGTCGTCATACCAGGCAGGAATGCGGTGTCCCCACCACAATTGGCGTGAGATACACCAATCTTGAATATCTCGCATCCATGAGAAATACATGTTTTGGTACTGGCTGGGCACAAATTGAATGTCGCCATCTTCCACGGCCTTGATGGCTTTCTCGGCCAGTGGCTGGGTCGTGACGTACCACTGATCGGTGAGGAAGGGTTCGATCACCACGCCGGTGCGATCACCGCGGGGTACTTTGAGTTTGTGGTCGTCAATTTTGTCGAGTAGGCCAAGGGCGTCGAGGTCGGCCACGATTTGTTTGCGCGCAGCAAAGCGCTCCATGCCTCGGTAGGCGGCAGGCACGTTGTCGTTAAGGTTAGCATCGGGGGTCAAGATGTTGATCATCTCGAGGTTGTGACGCTGGCCCATGTCATAGTCGTTAAAATCGTGCGCAGGGGTAATTTTTACGCAGCCTGTGCCGAATTCTCGGTCGACGTAATCGTCGCCAATAATGGGAATATCTCGGTCGCACAGTGGCAGGCGAATGGTTTTGCCAATGAGGTGTTGGTAGCGTTCGTCTTCGGGGTGGACGGCGACGGCGGTATCTCCGAGCATGGTCTCGGGGCGAGTAGTGGCGACAGTGAGGTGGCCGCTGCCATCGCTGAGTGGGTAGTTAAAGTGCCACAGGTAGCCATTTTCTTCTTCGCTGATGACTTCGAGGTCGGAGACGGCGGTGTGCAGTTTGGGATCCCAGTTGACGAGGCGCTTGCCGCGGTAAATCAGTCCGTCTTTGTGCAGTTTGATGAACACTTCTTGGACGGCTTTGTAGAATCCGTCGTCCATGGTGAAGCGTTCGCGTGACCAGTCGCAGCTGGCGCCGAGGCGGCGAAGCTGTTGGGTAATACGGCCGCCAGATTCGTGTTTCCATTCCCAGACGCGCTCTAGGAATTTTTCGCGACCGAGGTCGTGGCGTGACAGGCCTTCGGCATCGAGTAGGCGTTCGACGACCATTTGTGTGGCGATGCCAGCGTGGTCGGTACCCACTTGCCAGAGGGTGTTGTAGCCTTTCATACGGTGGTAGCGGATCAGGCCGTCCATAATGGCTTCTTGGAAGCCGTGACCCATGTGAAGACTACCGGTGACGTTCGGTGGGGGAATCATTATGGAGTAGCTTTCTGCGCCGCCTTGGGGTGCAAAGAAGCCTTTCTGTTCCCAGAATTGGTACCAATTCGTTTCGATGTCTTGCGGTTGATATGTCTTGTCCATGGTGACCTTATGATGCGCGCATTTAAAAGCCCAAAATTATAGCGCGATGTGT
>JBEAQQ010000154.1:0-5138 GCA_041163785.1 Pseudomonadota bacterium | reverse complement strand
GTAGCGACCACAATATCCACTGGCTTAGCGTCTAATTGACGCATTTGGCGGTCGTAATCCACACCACCAATTAAGCTTACCACGTGTAAATCGGTGTACTTGCAGAGATTCTTGGCATCCTCGGCAATCTGCTGAACAAGCTCCCGTGTTGGCGCAATCACTAGCGCCCTTGGTTCGCCCACATAGCGCTCATGCTCAATCGGTTTGTTCAACAAATCTGTAATAACGGTGATTAAGAAGGCGGCGGTTTTACCGGTACCTGTTTGCGCCTTACCAATAGCATCGTAACCATCTAAGGTGTAGGGCAAAATCTGCGCCTGAATCGGCGAGCAGTACTGATAGCCAAGTTCAGCAATACCGCGCATCAAAGACAATGGTAAATGCAAATCGTGAAAGCGCGTTTTCCCTTCTTGCGGCGCAACAACGTATTGGTCAATTGACCACGCGCTGACCTGTTTGGGCTTTGCGGGGCGCTTAGCGCGCGGCTTGCGCGACGTCTCCGAGGTATTTTTAGCGCCCTTATCTGTCGACTTGGCAGCCGTGTTTGCTGTGGATTTAGGCGCCGCTTTGGTCGCTTGTTTTGACTCCGACTCAGCCGTTTTTGACGGTGCCGACTTTCCAAATAATTTCTTTAACATAGTGTCCATCTCATAATCGGCGGCTAGTCTACCACCTCTCTACCTCAGCCGATAGCTATGATCCATTGCAGCACAAGCAACCTACCCGCGGACTCAAGGCAATGCGATGCCACTGGCTATCACGAGCATCGTAAAGCTGAAGAACAGATGAGGAGACCAAGCCAAGCAATAGCCGCATGGCCTCCACCGCCTGCAGGCACGCGACCACCCCCACCAATGGGCCCAACACACCATTGCGGGAACAGCTATTATCCAGTTCATTTCGCGAAGGATTAAAACATTCAAAGCACGGCGATTTATTATTACCAGGGTCACACACAAACACCTGCCCCTGCCAAGCCGTCGCGGCACCATACACCACAGGAATCTTCATACCAAAACAGGTGTCATTGATCGCAAAGCGCGCACTGTAATTATCACTGCAATCTATCACCAGATGGCTGCCCATCAAGAGGGCGGCGGCATTGTCTTGAGTAATGCGTTGACGCACGGCATCTATCTTAGCTGCGGGGTTTCGCAAAGCAGCCGCGCGCTTCAGGACATCGACTTTAAAGTGACCTATATCGGCATCGGTAAACGCAATTTGTCTTGCCAGGTTGCTGATCTCGACAATGTCATCATCGATAAGACTGAGATGCCCTACACCCGCCGCTGCCAAATAGAGTGCGACAGCATTGCCTAAACCGCCTGCGCCCACCAATGCGACTCGCGCCGAGGCGAGTGCCTCTTGGCCATCCAGGTCGACGCCCGGCAGCATAATCTGGCGTGAATAGCGCAATAAGCGTTCATCATCCATGCTAGCCTCCTCTAAGTCCCGTGGTTACCCGCCACTGTCCGCCGTAATCCTGCACGCTATGCACATCGTCATAACCCAAGGTGTTGAGTATTTGCTGCACCGCCTCGCGCTGGTCGTAGCCGTGCTCCACAAGCAGCCGACCGCCCCGGCGCAATACGCGCAATGACTGCTCAGCAATGCTGCGCAAATCCGCCGTGCCAGCCGCCTCTGATACCAAGGCTGACAAGGGCTCAAAGCGCACATCACCCTGCTTTAAGTGCGGGTCAGCAGCATCTATATAGGGAGGATTACTGATCACCACATCCATACTGTTGTCCGCCACACTTTGCAACCAATGCGCGCAGAAAATAGCGACATCCAAACCATTGTCGGCGGCGTTGCGCTGCGCCAAACGGCAAGCGTCAAGGCTCGCGTCAGAGGCAACAACTCGCCACAGCGGGCGCTCCGCTTTCAATGCTAGCGCGATGGCGCCAGTTCCCGTACCAAGATCGATGACATCGAGCGCGACATCAGGACAAAGCGACAGCGCCGTCTCGACCAACACTTCGGTATCGGGTCTAGGGATAAGTGTCGAGGCATTGACCGCCAATTGCAGCGACCAAAATCCTTGGTGGCCAAGAATATGTGCCACAGGCTCACCTACCATTCTGCGCGCCAGCAAGGCATTAAAAGCCGCTAACTGATCAACCGCGAGCCGCTTATCTGGCCAGGTGAATAAATAGCTTCTATCGACACCCAAGCTATGGGCTAACAGCAACTCAGCATCTAAACGCGACGTATCACTCGCGATAGACGCCGCGGCCGAGGTGATCGTTTCAGCGATGGTGACCACTAGCTCTCGGACATAGCCGCCAACAAGTCGGCCTGATGCTCTTGTAACAGCGGACCAATCACCGAATCCAAATCACCGGCCATCACTTCGTTCAGTTTGTACAGCGTTAGATTAATACGGTGATCGGTGATCCGACTTTGCGGATAATTATAGGTGCGGATCTTGTCAGAGCGGTCTCCACTACCGACCAAATCGCGACGTGTCGAGGCTTGTTCACTAGCGATCTTTTCACGGGCCGCTCTATCTAACCTCGCTTTCAGTAACGCCATCGCTTTGGCGCGGTTTTTGTGCTGCGAACGCTCATCCTGACACTCGACCACCAAACCGGTAGGAATGTGAGTTAAGCGAATGGCAGAGTCAGTTTTGTTCACGTGCTGACCACCTGCGCCAGAAGCCCTAAAGGTATCGACGCGGAGATCGGCCTTGTTAATTTCGATCTCGTCCACCTCTTCAGGCTCAGGCATCACCGCCACGGTACACGCCGACGTATGAACGCGTCCTTGAGACTCTGTTTCAGGCACCCGCTGCACGCGGTGGGCGCCCGACTCAAATTTGAGACGACCATACACATTGCTGCCAATAATACGCGAGATAATTTCCTTATAACCGCCGTGCTCACCCTCGCGCTCACTGACGACTTCGACACGCCAACCTTGGCTTTCGGCATAGCGAGAATACATGCGGAACAAGTCACCCGAAAAAATCGCCGCCTCATCACCACCGGTGCCGGCACGAATTTCCAAGAAGGCATTATTGTCGTCATCAGGATCCTTGGGCAGCATAAGCACCTGCAGCTCATCCTCCAACGACTCTCTTTCCGCCTGCGAAGACTTGAGCTCGTCCTGCCCCATAGCGCGCATGTCTGGATCATCTTCATCGCAGAGCATTTTAGCCTCTTCAATATCGTCCAGAACCTTGCTGTAGCGATTGAAACACAGCGCAACGGGTTCAAGTTCCGCGTACTCTTTAGAAAAAGCGCGGAATTTATCTTGATCGCCGATAATCTCCGGATCGCTGAGTAGTGCGGCCAGCTCTTCGTACCGATCAGCCAAAGATTCCAATTTAGTGAGTATTGATGCTTTCATGTATTATTCCGAGTCTTCCTCGGCATCCAATTCAAAAAGTTGACGGCTTAACGCCAGTAAATCCAAGCGACCGTTTTCGCCGGCGCGCTTTAGTTGTGTTGTCGGTGCGTGAATCAGCTTATTTGTCAGTCCCCGAGCCAACTGCCCGAGTACTTGCTCAACCTCCGACCCCGAATTGAGGGCCTTCAATGCCCGATCAAGTTCAGCATCCCTAATCGCTTCTGATTTCTCGCGATAGGCGCGAATGGTATCCACCGCATCGAGCGAGCGCAGGGCATTAAAGTATTTTTCGACCCCTAGCTGAATAATATCATCGGCCTTATTGGCCTCCTGCTGACGATTCTTCATATTGCTGTCGACTATAGAACGCAGGTCGTCGACGCTGTAAAGATAGACATCATCAAGGTCAGCCACTTCTTGCTCAATATCCCGTGGCACGGCGATATCCACCATAAAAATAGGCCGGTGGCGACGTTGTTTTAAGGCGCGTTCTACCGCCCCTTTGCCCAATATTGGCAACTGACTCGCGGTTGAGGAAATAACAATATCCGCCGCGACCAATCGCTCAGGGATGTCAGATAACATTACCGCTTCGGCGCCGAAACGATCAGCCAAGTCGCGGGCGCGACCCAACGTGCGGTTGGCAATCACAATACTCGACACACCGTTTTCTCGAAGGTGGCGAGCCACTAACTCGATCGTTTCTCCTGCACCGATTAGGAGCGCCGACGTCTTGCTCAGATCCGCAAAAATTTGCTTGGCTAAGTCGACTGAGGCATAGGCCACAGAGACGGGGTTTTCGCCAATGGCAGTATCCGTGCGAACTTGTTTTGCCACCGCAAAGACGTGGTCAAACAAACGCTGCAACTGCCCTTTTACTGACCCTGCCTCTTTCGCCACAGCCACGGCAGATTTCATTTGCCCGAGAATTTGCGGCTCGCCTAACACCATAGAATCGAGGCCACTTGCCACCTTCATGGCGTGATGAACAGCCGCCTCATCGCGGTAGACATAGGTGCAAAGCGCTAAGGCCTGCTCGTCGACACCGTGAAAGCTAGCCACCCATTCGTGCAGTGGCGGAAGCTCACTTGAAGCGACATCCAAGAACACCTCGGTGCGGTTGCAGGTGGACAAAATGACCATTTCATCAACACCGAGCTGACGGCAGCCGTCCATCAAAGCGGCCTCCATCTGCTCTGGGACGAATGCGACCTTCTCCCGGATGTCTATGGAAGCAGACTTGTGGTTAATCCCCAAGGCTACTAGGGCCATGCATTTCTCCGCTGTTAAAAATGGCGGAATTTTAGCAAAATACTTACGTGCCGACACGTCCTTTATAGTATTTCGCGTTTGTCCCTTGCTAGCGCCGCCACCTTTCGGCACACTTTCACCATGATGAGACTCCCTCGACTGAACACTGTAATCAAGAGATCCTGCTTCGCCCTTGCCTGCGGTGCATGGCTAGCTGCGTGTTCAACCATTGAACACAAACCTGCCAACCCATCACCTGTTGCGACCACCACGCCGGAAAAAAGCGCCGAAACCACCTCGAAAACGGCCAAAAATCACACGCGTATAGAGCGCGACACCCTGTTGGATATTCTCAGCGGAGAAATAGCAGCACGTCGGATGCTAGGCGAAGAAGCCACGCAACACATGATGGCCGCAGTAAAGCGACAACCAACCGCCCAACTCGCTGAACGCGCCGCGCGAATGGCGCATTATTTCAATAACCACCAAGCATTAGAGGTCGCCACTGAGACCTGGCAACGCTTTGCGCCCGATGC
>JBEAQQ010000153.1:0-3156 GCA_041163785.1 Pseudomonadota bacterium | reverse complement strand
AGTTCAGCCACATCGAAACGAAATCCATCGACCCCTTTATCCATCCAAAAGTGAATGATGTCGCGATACTTTTTCCATGAATTAGGAACGTCTTTATGCTCCCAAAAAGCGGCGTGCTCCTCGATGGATTTGGCGGCATATTCTGCAGGCAGTGTGGGAAAGTCATAACTGCCGTCGGGTTTCACCCCATAATTGATGCGCACTGTTTCGTACCAGTCCCAAACCCCAGGTTGTGGCGCACGACTGCCATTGCCGGTCCATTTGGCAGGTGCTTCTTTAAACTCGCCGTCAAGCATGGGGTGTGAGTCGCCACCTAAGTCTTGATAGGGTTTGTTGGGCACACTGAATGTGCTGTCTGGAACATAGTAGAAATTGTTGTCCCGGGCGTAGGCCATGCTTGTATCGTCGTTTTCGCCAAGATCCTCTATGCCTTCGGGTTTGCCTAGTGATTGGTAGTGGCGTGCTACATGGTTGGGCACAATATCAATAATGACTTTTAATCCGTGTTTATGGGTGCGCGCGACTAAGGCCTCAAATTCAGCCATCCGCGCATTGACGTCTACTGCCAGGTCAGGTGCTACCTGGTAGTAGTCCTTAATTGCATAAGGGGAACCGGCGCGTCCTTTGATGACATCGGGGTCGTCAAGGCTGATACCGTAAGCACGGTAATCTGTGGCCGTGGCATGGTGTAGAATGCCTGTATACCAAATATGTGTCACCCCTAAGTCCGCAAGGCTAGCGAGCGCGTTGTCGTTGATGTCATTGAATTTGCCGACACCATTTTCCTCGATGGTCCCCCACGGTTTGTTGAGTGTCGTTTTGTTGCCAAAAAGTCGTGTGAATATTTGGTACACCACTGGCTTTTGTATTTGCGGTGTTTCGACAGTTGCAGGGGTATCGCGATCGCTGTAGCTACAAGCTGCGATGAGGAGCAACACGGTGATGACGGTAAACTTGCGAATGGTTAACACGATCTTTCCTTTTACGAAATAAGGGTTCAAAGCGACACAAAGGCTATCCTATGGATGTTGGCAGAACGCTGCCCAGAAACCCAATTTATGCATACGTATTCTTAGTGAACAGACAAAAAAAACACCGCCTGGGCGGTGTTTTGAATCCCTTAGTGATGGTGACCACCGGGGCCATGCACGTGGCCGTGTGACAACTCTTCTTCAGAGGCTTCGCGCACAGATTCAATGGTGACATCGAAGTTGAGATTTTTGCCCGCTAGAGGATGGTTGCCATCAACAGTCACTGTATCGCCATCGATAGCCGTAATTGTGACGGGAACGCGACCGCCGTCTTGGGTAGCCGCTTCAAACGACATGCCTACTTCGAGCTCGGGTGCACCCTGGAAGGCCGCTTTGGGAACCTGCTGAATCATTTCAGGGATGACGTCGCCGTAACCTTCGGCAGCTGAGACTTTTACCTGTAGGTTGTCGCCAACGCTCTTGCCGAGTAGCTCTTTTTCCAAGCCGGGAATGATGTTGCCTGCACCGTGAAGATAGTGCAGTGGGTCACCGCCCGCTGAACTGTCGATGGTATTGCCGTCGTCGTCAGTCAGGGTGTAGTGAAACGCTACAACACTGTTTTCAGAAATAGTCATGATAGTACCTCGTTTGAATGATCCGCTAGTATGGAGGAACTAGGTATAAAATGCCATGCTTGCGGGTCAGGAATCAGGCGACAAATTTGAGGCAAAAAAAAAGGGGTCAATAAAGACCCCCCAAAAATTTGCTGGGTTCACTGCACATAAACTCAGCTTTCACGGAAACAGTAACAACACAAGTATACAACCGGTTGCACATGGTGGTACTTTAACAGTATTATCTTGTAAGTCAATTAAAAAATACTCAAAAAATTTAATAATTTTGTAATTGGGTTAAATTTTCTAGAAAACTGTGTTAACGCTGGTGTTAGCGCATGCTTCCCACTAAAAAATAGGATGATGTTTATGCGCGTATGGCCTCTGGGTATTTTTGCCACTCTTATTTCCACTGCATTACACGCAGACATTTTTGTCGTTGAGTCGCCGGACAAAGATATTAAAGTTGCCGTAGATATTTCTGCCGACGCGCCGAGTTACTCTGTTACCTACAAGGGTGTCGATGTCATTCGACCCTCACGTTTGGGTTTTGTCATTAGGGATCAAGGCCCTTTGCAACAAAATCTGCAAGTGATCGGTGAAGACCGTGAAGCAATTCGAACGCAGTGGCAAACGGTCTGGGGCGAGCGCGATAAGGTCATCGATGAATACAATGAGCTAACGTTGCAACTTAAAGAGCAGGCTGGACTGCAGCGTTGTTTGCAGTTGTCCTTCCGCGTCTATGACGACGGGTTAGGCTTTCGTTATACCTTCCCACAGCAGACGGCTCTCGATGAGTTTATTATCGATGAGGAATTAACCGAGTTTGCCTTAGCGCAAAATTATCAGTCTTGGTGGATTCCTGCGTATCGGAACCAGCGTTACGAATATCAATACCTGCACTCGGCGGCCAGCTCGATCGATGTAGCACATACACCGCTAACATTCGAGGGGGATGGCATCGCGCTGGCCATTCACGAGGCGGCGTTGGTCGATTACGCGTCAATGACGCTGCGCAATATCGATGACAACCAAAAAGTGTTTCGTGCCGATCTCGTGCCGTGGGCAAATGGTGTTCGCGTTTACGCCAAGGCGCCGATGAAGACGCCCTGGCGCACCATTCAACTGGCCGATAGAGCAGTTGATTTAATGAACTCTGACCTCGCACTCAATCTCAACGAGCCCAATAGACTCGGTGATGTTTCCAGCTATGTGAAGCCCGGCAAATACATGGGTATTTGGTGGGAGATGCACACAGGGCTAGCCAATTGGAGCCCTGGCCCAGACCAAGGTGCGACAACTGAGCGCGCCAAACAGTACATCGACTTCGCCGCCAAGCACGATATCGATGGTGTGCTGGTAGAGGGCTGGAACAAGGGCTGGGAAGGCGAGTGGTGGCGCCGTGAGCCGACCTTCTTGTTCGATGAGCCCGTCGATGGCTTTGATATTAAGGCCGTCAGCGAATATGCCCATGAAAAGGGCGTTCGTTTGATCGGTCACCACGAAACCGCCGCTGGCATTAGTCACTACGAAGCGCAAATGGAACGAGCGTTTGCCTATTATCAGGCCTT
>JBEAQQ010000152.1:0-3186 GCA_041163785.1 Pseudomonadota bacterium | reverse complement strand
ATTTCAACCACGGTCTGTCCTGGTTTAGGACGCACCGAGGCGACAATATTGTCGATGATGCTGTTATCGATCAAAAAGTTTTGGCCAAAGCGCTTGCGGGCTTTGTGCTGGCTTTCTGCCTGGCGGTGATCAAAACTCATAGCGAAACCTCGCTGCGACGCCCGAGTGCCATGTGTTCGGCACTGGTCAGTGCGAACTGCAAACTACCGTCGTCGATGTTACCCGTACCGGCAAGGTCGAGCGCCGTGCCGTGGTCGACCGATGTACGAATAATGGGCAAGCCGAGGGTGATATTCACAGCGGCACCGAACCCCATGTATTTAAGCACTGGCAAACCTTGATCGTGATACATCGCGACAATGACATCGGCGCCGTCCATATGCTTTGGCGTGAACACCGTATCCGCCGGGTAGGGTCCGCTGATCGCCCAACCCTCACCTTGTAATTTCGCAATGACAGGATTGATCACATCAATTTCTTCGCGCCCCATGTGGCCGCCTTCACCGGCGTGAGGATTCAATCCACACACTAAAATGGCCGGCTGAGGCAAGGCAAAATCGCGCACCATTTGGGCGTGGACAATCCGCAACACGTGTTCGAGTTCGGCCTGAGTCAGTGCATCGGCGACATCGCGCAGCGGTAAATGGGTGGTCGCCAGGGCGACTCTCAAACCTTCGGTCGCCAACATCATGACCACCTTGCTGGTGCCTGTTTTTTCTGCCAGATATTCAGTATGGCCACTGAAGGGCATACCAGCATCGTTAATCACACCCTTGTGAACCGGCGCTGTGACCATGGCATCAATTGTCCGCGTCTGGCATAAGTCCACCGCGCAATCTAAGGTGGCAATAACATAGCGAGCATTGGCTGGGTTGAGGACACCGGGTTCGACCGGCGCTACGACGGGGACGTTGTATACAAACAGCTCGCCGATGGCGTTTTCGCGCGGCGCATCCGAGGCTGCGAAAGGCGTGATGCGCAGAGGCAGACCCAAGCGCTCGGCGCGCTCGCTGAGCACATTCATGTCACCGATGGCGATTAACTGGCGACCACGCTGGGCGGATTGCACCGCCCTTACGACTAAGTCAGGACCAATACCTGCCGGCTCGCCAATCGTTAAACCGAGCTGGACAATATCGCTAGATCTTGATATCGACATAGGCCTCATCGCGCGTTTTTTGTAACCAAATCTCAAGCTCTTCTTGGTATTTACGCTCGTGAATGATGCCGCGAGCACGGTTGCGCAAAACGATATCGCTCACGTCTTCATCGCGACGACCTTCAATTTTCAAAATATGCCAACCAAACTGTGTTTTGACTGGCTCGCTGAACTCGCCGACCGGCGTGGCGATCATGGCCTGTTCAAATTCGGGCACAAAGGTACCCATATTGCTCCAACCCAGGTCACCGCCCTCTTGCGCGGTACCGATATCGTCGGAGTATTCTTTGGCTAGCGCCGCAAAATCTTCGCCGTCTTTAGCACGCGCCAAAAGGCCGTCAATCTTGGCCTTGGCGGCATCGATATCGAGTACTTCGGTTGGCTTAATCAGGATATGGCTGAGCTTGGTTTGCGGAACAATCGTTGCCTCATTACCGCGACGGTCGCTCAACTGAATAACGTGAAAGCCGCTCGGACTGCGCACTACTGACACGTCACCCTTACTCATCTGCGCCACGGGGTCGCGGAAAATTTCTGGCATTTGCTCATTGTTGCGCCATCCCAGATCACTGCGGCTTGCACCGACAGCCGCATTTTGTACCGCCAACTCAGCCAGTGCACCGCCATTTTTGGCCGCCGACTGGATCGCCTCCGCGACACCACGCAAACGGTTCTCATCATCGCTGCTGGCATCCGAGGCCACTGGCACGAGCAAATGATCGACGCGGTTAAACACTTCAGTCAGCTGCTGACCTTCAGGAGACGCGAGGAAGTTTTCAATTTCATCTTCGGTAATTTGAACGCGGTAGTTGACGTTGCCGCGCTGAACTTCCTGCAAAATCATATCCTTGCGAACTTGCTCACGCACCTGCGCGTAGGATTGGCCATTTTCTTCAAGGACTTTAACGAAACTCGGTAAATCCATACCGTTTTGACGCGCAATATTCGACAGGGCTTGGTTGAGTCGATTGTCATCGATGTAGAAACCTGCGCGTTGCGCCATCTGCATCTGCAAGCTCTCAAGGATCAGGTTATCGAGGACACCAATACGAATTTCTTCTTCACTGCCAATCGATTTTCCTGTCGCCTTAGCCTGTTCACGGATCATCGCGGTTCGGGCCTGCAGCTCACTCATCATCACTACGTCGTCGTCGACGATAGCGGCGATGCGATCGAGAATTTGCACATCGGCATGGCTCAAAGATGATAGCAACATAGCCGCGCCCATCACCACTCCACGCGCCAAATTGGCACCTACACGTTGTTTACCAACCACTTAATCTCTGCTCCTGTTCAATAGGGCGATAGCCAAAGATGCTTTCGCCCAACACATTCTGTAGCGAACCGCCGGAACCACCTAGCCCCTTCAGTTCAAAGTACACAAACACGCCGGTGTCTTTGCGCACACTTCCATCAAATAATTGCTCAGAGTAATCGCGCAGCAACCACTGCGTTTTCCAACAGCAACTATCATACTCAAACCCTATCATGCGATCGGCCGAGCGCTTATTTTTCATATCGTACTGCCAGCGCCCCATGAGCTTCCAGCGCTCATTCATGGGTTTAATCGCCGACACATCGACTTGTTCAATGCGCTGATTGACCAATTCACCATCAAATCGTTGCGGCACATTACTGCGCACACTATACCCCATGTTATAGAGGGTCTCACCGTCGCGATAGTGACTGCGTAGCTGCGCGCTGCTCACCTTGCGACTATCCGAGCCCAACACGGTATTCACACTGTGACGCCAGTGCGCTCCGACCATGTAATCAAACGATGCAGCGTAATCCGAGCGGCTCGTTGTGTCGACAAATATTTGCTCGTTAGCCAACACCCGAGGCGCCGTAAAATGATAGATTTGTCCTAGGCTTAAACGCATCAACTCGCGACCGGTTTGTTGGTCGTTTACCCGCGAGGTAAAACCCACACTCAACTGCTTGGCATCCTCAAGGCGGTCGAAACTGGTCGAGCGTCTTTCGCGGAACAACTGCTGGTAGCCGAACGTCATTGGCGTAGCATCAAA
>JBEAQQ010000151.1:0-8597 GCA_041163785.1 Pseudomonadota bacterium | reverse complement strand
GATGGGGCACTCGGGCTCGCATAGCGCGCAGTCAATACACTCGTCGGGGTGTATCACAAGGAAGTTAGGGCCTTCGTAAAAACAGTCAACGGGGCAAACCTCGACACAATCGGTGTGCTTGCATTTAATACAGTCTTCTACAACAACGAAGGTCATGATATCTCCTTTAGGACGCGACAAAATTCAAGGCGTGCATTTTACACAGTCTCTGCAGGACATTAAAGAAAGTCATGCACGTTACAAGCTTTTAAGTTTATACAATATTTCCAATGCTTGGCGAGGTGTTAAGTCGTCAGGTTTCACGTCAATCAAATATTTTTCGACTGCACTTGGCTCGGGAGCGCTGAACATATCGTTTTGCTGAGGTATATGACGTCCTTGCTGTTGTTGGCTTTCTAATTCAAACAATTTCGCCCGCGCCCGTTTGATAACGTCGGCGGGTATGCCAGCAAGTTTGGCTACCTGTATCCCAAAGCTTTTACTCGCAGCACCCTCTTGCACGTGGTGTAGAAAGACAATGTTGTCATTGTGCTCGCTGGCATCTAGGTGCACGTTAGCGACGTGTTTGAATTCGCTGTCGAGCTGGGTAAGCTCGAAATAGTGGGTGGCAAAAAGCGTCAGTGCCTTCACTTTGCTTGCCAGTTGGTGTGCGCAGGCCCAAGCTAGAGATAGACCGTCATAGGTGGAGGTACCACGTCCGATTTCGTCCATGAGTACTAAGCTACTTGCCGTGGCGTTGTTTAGGATGTTGGCGGTTTCGGTCATTTCAACCATGAAGGTCGAACGGCCGCCCGCTAAATCATCCGCCGAGCCGATTCGGGTGAATATCTGGTCCACCAGGCCTACAACGGCCTGCTCAGCGGGCACGAAACTGCCGATGTGGGCCAGCAGTGTAATCAACGCTGCTTGGCGCATGTAGGTTGATTTACCCCCCATGTTGGGTCCGGTAATGATCAGCATGCGGCGCTGCTCGTTAAACTCGATGTTGTTGGGGATAAAAGGGTGTACAGAAACGTGCTCAACCACTAAATGCCGGCCGGCAACAACCGCTAGCCCTGGGCGGCTTTGTAGCGTGGGTCGAACCAGGTTTAGCGTATCGGCGCGTTCGGCGAGGCAGGCGATAACGTCGAGTTCTGAGAGTGCCTGAGCGCAGCGCTGTAGCGTTAAGAGCGAGTCATTAAGAGTTTCAATGAGGGCTTCGTAGAGCGCTTTTTCGCGGGCCAATGCGCGACTTTTGCTGCTTAGGGCTTTGTCTTCAAAGGTTTTAAGCTCGGGCGTGATGTAGCGCTCGGCATTCTTCAGAGTTTGTCGACGGATGTAATGCGCTGGCGCCTGCTCGGCTTGCAGTCGGCTGATTTCAATGTAGTAGCCATGAACACGGTTATACCCCACTTTAAGGGTGCTGATGCCGGTTTGTTCGCGCTCGCGTTGTTCCAGTTCCACCAAGTAATCGCCAGCGTTACTGCTAATCTTTCGCAGTTCATCGAGCTCGGCATCGTACCCCTCGGCAATCACACCACCGTCGCGAATCACCATGGGAGGGTTCTCAACGACAGCCTGCGCAAGTAAGGCTACGATGTCATGTTGCGGTGCCATGTCGGCTTTCAGGTCGGCTAAGCGGGCGCGGCAGGGGCCTTCTCCAAGGCGTTGCTGCAGAAGTGGCAGCTGAGCAAGGGAGTGGCCAAGTCGTGTGAGGTCGCGAGGTCGCGCCGAACGAAGGGCGACCCTAGCGAGAATGCGCTCCATGTCTCCCACTTGTTTTAGGTGGTCTCGGCAGGATTCAAAACGATAACCCTCGAGCAGGTCTTCTATCGTCTCTTGGCGCTGTGCGAGTGCATCTAAGTCGCGTAGCGGTCTGTTGAGCCAGCGGGCAAGTAGGCGTGATCCCATGGCTGTTTTACAGCTATCCATCACTGAATAAAGTGTATTGCTGTCACCGCCGCGGAGGTTTTGGGTGATTTCAAGGTTGACGCGAGTCGCTGCATCCATCGCGACAGTTTGGTCGTGTCGCTCTAGGCTTAAACCACGAATATGGGGCAGGGCGGTACGTTGGGTCTGTTTTACGTATTGCAGCAAGCCACCGGCGGCGCGTATCGCCAAGGGCATGTCTTGACAGCCAAAGCCAGAAAGATCGTGCGTTTCAAATTGAAGACAGAGGGCTTTTAGGGCGCTTTCGTATTCGAATTCCCATGGCGGGCAAGCCCGAAATCCGCGGCTGTAAGGGCTTAGATCAGTATCTAGGTCATCCTCGGCGAGCAGTTCTGCGGGCTGCAGACGCTGCATTTCACCCTGTAATACCTGGCTGGTAGGGAGCTGCATGATGGTAAACCGGCCGCTACTGATATCCAGCGATGCGATACCGTATTGGCCTTGCTCACCACAGGCGGCCACCAATAGGTTGTCGCGACGCTCTTGAAGAAGGGCTTCGTCACTGATGGTTCCAGGTGTAACGATTCGTACGACTTTGCGCTCGACCGGACCCTTGCTGGTGGCGGGGTCGCCGATTTGTTCGCAAATGGCGACGGATTCCCCGCGCTGTACAATCTTGGCGAGATATCCCTCCGCGGCGTGATAGGGAATGCCAGCCATGGGAATCGGCTCGCCATTGGATTTGCCACGGGCAGTGAGCGTGATGTCTAGAATGTCGGCGGCACGTTTAGCGTCGTCGTAAAAAAGTTCGTAAAAATCGCCCATGCGATAGAACACCAATTGGTGCGGATGCTCAGCCTTAATCTTCAGATACTGTTGCATCATAGGTGTATGGTTAGTGTCGCTCATGGAGGCGAGATTTCCTTGTTTTTGTATAAATCGAGTTGGTGCCTATGTTATCTAAAAGGGGGCAATGTATGAAGAAAATTGCGGGATTTCTTTTGTCCAATCGCGCCATAACATCGCCACGGGTTTTACGGGGCTTTTGAAGGAAATAAAGTTTCTCCCATCGTGTCGCTTTATGAGCTAGGATAGGGTTATAACGGTATTGGATAAGATGTATGCATAGGAACGCGCGATTTAAAAATTTAGTGAGCAATACGCTCGTGTTGTTAGCCCTTTGGCTGGCGCTTCCGGTCACTGGCAACGCGGAGTCGCTTTCATTTGGTGTTGTGCCTCAGCAATCGGCTCGCAAACTCGCGCAGACATGGGTCCCCATTCTTAATTACTTGTCCGCCAAGACTGGAGATACCTATAATTTTGTCACGGCTACTGATATACCGACCTTTGAAAAACGACTTTTGCAGGGCGACTACGATGTCGCATACATGAACCCCTACCACTATGTCGTTTTTGAAGAGCTGGCCCACTACCAAGCCTTTGCCAAGCAGGCAAAAAAATCCATTGTCGGGTTGTTGGTTGTGCACAAGGATAGCCAAATTTCGGAACTGTCGGATCTGAATAACTTAGAGATAGCCTTTCCATCACCGGCGGCCTTTGCTGCGTCCGTTTTGCCGCGCGCGGAACTAAAACGACGCGGTATTACAATTACCCCTCGTTATGTCTCGTCACACGATTCGGTCTATTTAAATGTCGCCAAGGGTTTCTTTCCTGCAGGCGGGGGAATAGGTCGGACGCTGAATAACTTCAACCCCGACTTGAGGAAAGACCTGCGGGTGTTGTGGAAAACAGAGGGTTATACTCCGCATGCTTTTGCGGCGTCGCCTTCAATCTCCGCTGAGGTAATCATCCGTTTGAGGACGGCAATGATGGCCATGCACAATGATCCTGAGGGGGCGATGTTACTCGACAAAATCGGCTTCAAAGGTATTGAGAGCGCCAGTGATAAAGATTGGGACGATATCCGTGCCCTCAATCTCACGGCCTTAGATGAACTTGTTCAATAGTCCTTGCTCGGACTGGGTGTAATCACTTGTCGTTAAAAATAAAAACCATCGTCAGCGTCGCTTTGATTGAGGCGGTATTGTTGCTGTTTTTGGTGACGATGACCGTCGATTACCTGCGTGACACCAACTATGAGGGGCTGGAAAAGCGTGCCCTAACGACAGTTAAGTTGTTCGCTTCGGCCAGTCAAAACGCCGTGTTAAGTTACGATCTGGCCACCTTAGATTCTCTTATTTCTGAATTGATGCTCAACCCTGATGTGGTCTATGCCCGGGTGTTGGATAATCGAGGTCGCAGTCTCTCCCAGGAGGGTGTGGAGCGGGTGCTCTCGCGTCGCTTCGTTGAAGATGCTCGCGTCGAAGATGTTATTGATAGTGTTTTTGATGTGGCGAGGGACATTCAAGATAACGGCGTGATTTTTGGCCGCGTTGAGATGGGTTTGGATGTGCAAAGTCTGAATGCCAAAATTGCTGAAGTCCAGCAGTGGTCACGTTTTGTGGCCTTGCTCGAGATGACGTTGGTGGCCTTTTTCTCCTATGTGTTGGGCACTTACTTGACTGCCCAGCTTCGCGAGCTAAACGACTCTGCCAGGGCGATTGCCAATGGTGATCTCAATGTGAGTGTCAATGTGAAGAGTTCTGACGAGGTGGGCCAGGTGGCCGCTTCATTTAACACCATGATCGAGCAGCTTCGCGCCACCCAGGCGCGACGCGAAGATGCCGAGAAGGAACTGAGAGAACTCAACCTATCGCTTGAAATGCGAGTGGTGGATAGGACACGCGAGTTGCAGCACAAGAATCGCGAGTTGCTGGGTGCTAACCAGGAAATCAAGCAGGCGCAAAATCGCTTGCTTCAATCCGAAAAAATGGCCTCGCTCGGCGTGCTGGCGGCGGGTGTGGCGCATGAAATTAACAATCCGATTGGCTATGTATCCAGTAATGTGTCGACCCTAAAAGAGTATGTCGAAACGCTGACGTTGCTTGTGCAAATTTACCGTCAATTGGGTGAGGAAAGTGGCCCAGAGGCCCAAGCTTTGCAGGCAAAAATTGCTGACGTTCTGCAGCGCGAGGATATCGACTTTATTTTGTCGGATACACCTATTTTGCTTGAGGAAACTAGCAAGGGGCTAATTCGTGTCAGAGATATTGTTAAGGGTTTGCGCGAGTTTTCGCACAACGACCCACGCCAATCTATGGCAGCGTGCAACATCAATGAGCTGATAGAAACCACCCTCACCATCGCGCGCTCGCAATTCAAATACCATGCCGATGTGGTGTTGGATCTGCAGGCTGTCCCTGACATCCTCTGCGATAGGGGTAAGATCGGCCAGGTGTTGTTGAACCTGATTATCAACGCGTCTCAGGCTATCACTGAGCGAGGACAGATTACCGTCCGTTCCCGCTTGCTGGATGATCGCATAGAGGTAGATGTGGCGGATGATGGCGTGGGTATCGCCGAGGATAAGATCGCTAAAATTTTTGATCCATTTTACACCACTAAACCTGTGGGAGAGGGCACAGGGCTTGGTCTGGCAATCTGTTTTAATATCGCGCAAGAGCATGGCGGCAGTATCGATGTGATCAGCGAGGAGGGTATTGGTACCACCTTTACCCTAAAAATTCCGCTGGAGCGACGGTAACTTTTTCTCTTCTTCAGCGTAATACTTTTATTTGGAGAAATACTATGCGTCGTTTAACGATTTTCTTTTTATGCGTGTTTATGCCTGTCACTGCGATGGCTGATATTGCCGTGGGCGACATGGCTCCCGACTTTACCTTGCCTGCGAGTGATGGCAAAACCTATACCCTTAGTGATTTTCGCGGTAAACAGGCGGTGGTTGTCGCCTGGTTTCCCAAGGCATTTACCAGTGGATGTACAGTAGAGTGCAAATCGCTGGCGGCGAATGGCGAAAAAATCCGGGAATTCGATGTGTCTTACTTTATGGCGAGTGTGGATCCTCTTGAGGACAACACAGCATTCGCTGAAGATACCGATGCAGACTTCCCCATTCTTAGCGATACGGAAAAGTCGGTGGCAGAGGCTTACGATGTGCTCTACCCGATTGTTAATGTGGCTAAACGCCATACGATCTATATCGATAAAACCGGTCGCATTAGTCTGATTGATACCGATATCTCGCCAGCGACGTCCGCCGAGGATATGGTGGCTAACTTGGCTAAACTGGGTGTCGCGAAACGCTAAGCCTTAAATTCGCTGGCGAGATGGTGCAGATCGGCGCCCAATCTCGCCAGTTCTTGACTCGCCGTTGCGGTTTGTTCAGAACCGTGCACGCTCAGTTCAGACACTTCACTAATGGCGACAATATTGCGGTTGATCTCTTCCGCCACAGAGTTTTGTTCTTCTGCGGCTGAAGCTATTTGCAAGCTCATTTCGGTGATTTGATTCACGGCTACGGTGATTTGCTCCAGCGTGCTTCTTGTTTCTTCGGCCTGATCAATAGTGTCAGATGTTTTGCTGCGGCTGTGCTGCATGCTTTCCACGGCCTGCTTGGCGCGTGACTGAAGGCCTGCAATAATCTGGTTGATCTCTTCGGTAGAGTTTTGCGTGCGCGCGGCCAGTGTTCTTACTTCGTCTGCGACCACCGCAAAGCCTCGGCCTTGTTCCCCGGCGCGAGCGGCTTCAATGGCAGCATTTAGCGCCAATAGATTAGTTTGTTCGGCAATCGCGCTAATGACCTCGAGTACTTGGCCAATTTTGTCGCTGTCCTGGTGTAGCTGTTCGATGACGTTGGAGGAGGAGTGCATGGCATCGTTGAGTTCGCTAAGGGTGCGAGCTGTTCTTTCAATGCTGGCCTTGCCCGCTTGGGCTTGCTGATCGGTTTCCTCGGCGGCAGAGGCCGCCTCGGCTGTATTTCGAGCGATTTCTGCCACAGTGGCGACCATTTCGTGCATGGCGGTGGCTACTTGCTCTGTTTCGGAACGTTGTGTATTGATGCCATCTTGTGTGGTGGCGCTGACACTAGACAATTGCTCGGTTGCTGCCGCCACATTTACCGTGGCGGCAAGTATCCTTTGGACCAAGGTCTGAAAGCCTACCAGCATGGTGTTAACGCTATTTGCCATATCGCCAATTTCATCAGTACGGGCGATTTCGGAGCGCAGCGTGAGATCGTGGTTGGTAGCAATATGGCGCATTGTCGCTGCTAATGATTCGATGGGGCGGCTGATGGAGTTGGCGAACCATCCGCTAAGTATTAAGCCTAGTACAGTGAAGACAGCCACAGAGACTAACGAGGTAATAATGATATTCCACTGTAGTTCGCCCGTGGCAGAGAAAGCTTCCTCTTCGTCGATCTCGCTAAGCAGCACCCAGTTGAGGTCCTCTATCTCCAAGGGTGTGTAAGCAGAAAGAACATTGACGGAGCGGTAATCTTGGATTGACTGGACGCCACTCTGGCCGTTGAGCGCAAGTTGGACAGCTTTGGTATCAATGCTCTGTAGGCCAATATTGCTCCCCTTGGTGGTAATTTCCTTGGCCAGTGCGGTGTCTGTGCCTTGTTGAATAAGCGTTTTGTGATAACCGCTGGGATCTTCCACTAAGAAGCGGCTAATGCTTCTCGCCTTGTGATCACTGCCAACGAGATAGGTCTCTCCGCTCTCTCCGAGTCCAACCTCACGCCATTTTTCATGGCTTGTCATGACCTCATTAATCTTGCCGGTGGGCATTTGGAAGATCAGCACGCCGATGAGCTTGTCACTGCGGTAAA
Source organism: Pseudomonadota bacterium (assembly GCA_041163785.1). Classification (GTDB taxonomy): domain Bacteria; phylum Pseudomonadota; class Gammaproteobacteria; order Pseudomonadales; family JAHEIH01; genus JAHEIH01. Next base: position 1,036 of record JBEAQQ010000151.1, on the reverse strand, counting down.
TGGGGGAGGCGATGAAGCTTGCTGGGCTATTATACGAGGGCACGTAGCGCTGAAAATCGCTCAGCGTGGCGCGTCTAGGCGGCAGTTGTCTGGCGCGCTTGTAGGCCTCGGCTATCCCAGTGTTGGCATAGGGGCCGCTGCTGAGGGAGGTGGCAAAGTCGAGCTCTTTGAAGACCGAATAAACAACGCTATCATTACTCGAATCGACAAGAAAAATATCATAAAAACCAAATGCTTCTAGTATTAACTTAAAGTTCTTGTGTAGATTTTTATGGGTGTTGTTGTAGCGCGATTTAAACGCCGAGTCGTGCATTTGGTGCTTGTTGCCGAGCGGTTCGGGGTTGTTACTGATATAGAGAAATTGCGCCAGTTTTGCGGTGCTTGAGAGTTGCTTGAGTAGCGCCGTAGTATTCACACTTTTGTCGCCATTGGAGGCTCGATAAGTGGCATTGAATTCCTTTTCGTAGTACTGCGTGAGTGAGGCTTCAATGCGTTGTGGGTCGATCGCTTGATCCATTTCAAGGGACTGAAATCCCTCGCTAAACGCCAGCATCGCCGCTTGCACCATGGGGTCGTCTGCATAGGTAATCACCTGATTTCTTATGAGGCTAAAGTAGTCTTCGATTTGACTTTTTTTACCATCTCGAATCGCAATGAGTTGCCTGTTGTTGGTGTCGGCGAGCGCCTGACTTGCGCCATTGTTGGCTTGCCAAGTGATGATTAGTGCCTGTAAAGCCAGTGGGAGAGTGACGAGTACTCCAATACCGAGCAGCATTTTTGTTTTCAAGTTCATAGTCGCGCCTCTTGTGTACTGCAGTGGTATCGGCGTTGACGATATTTGCTTGAGAGTTTGATCGCCCAAAGGTGGGTGAATCCGCTATAATGCGCGCTTTTGTGTTGGGATCTGAATTCAGCCGATGAAAACGCACGATTTTCACTTTGACCTGCCCGAAGAGTTGATTGCTCGATATCCGATGCCTGAGCGGTCCGCGAGTCGATTGCTCTGCCTCGATAAGAGTAGTGGAGCAATTCGTCA
>JBEAQQ010000150.1:0-4533 GCA_041163785.1 Pseudomonadota bacterium | reverse complement strand
TCCATGTCGTTCAACGGACACGATATGGTGATGGATATCATCGACACCTTTGTGCTCAATGAAGAGGGCCGCGTTGTCGCAATGCGCGCTTTCTGGAGCGATGCAAATATGCGCCCTGCCTAGGGCGCTACTCTTTTATTTTTAATCCCTGCTATATGGTTGTAATACAACGCACACATTAATTGCGTTGTATATATCAATTATCTGCTCTAAGGGCTAATTCAATAATTATCTTAATGCTGAATCGCCACTAATTCTCTAGGCATTTTTCAGTTAGCTAAACTAATTAAATAGACGTGTGATTTAGAGCCTATCTCAGGAGATGGTCACCAAGCTTTTAAGAATCAAGCTCACCAACATCGATTGCTGTGATACGCCGGTTTTGGCGAAGATCGAGCGCAGTTGTGCGCGCGCTGTGTTGCGAGAAATGCCCAACAATGCAGCGCTTTGATCCAGGTTGGCACCTTCGGCGAGGTGTTTGGCCAGTAGGGCTTCGGCCCGTGTCAGTTGGTAAAGCGCCATCAAAATCTTGATATCAATGTCGAATTCTTTTTCTGGTGCGTTGATAAACACCATCATGTGCGGCGTACGGCTAGGTTCGACTGAGGGGTCGATCATCATGGGTTTGATCAGCACTTCGAGCGGGTTTTTACCCGACGGGCGCTCCACCGATAGGGCGTGAACGGCGGCCTGTTCGTTGCTGCGCTGGGCAAGCAGAATCTCGCTAATGTACTCGTTGAACTTGTTCTTGTTTTTACTGCTATCGAAGTGAATGGCGTCGTTGACAATGTGGAAACCATCCTTGTCTCGCAGTAACTCATCCGCCACGCTATTGCGCGACAAGACCTTGGCCTTTTCATCGAGGGTGATAATGCCAATCGATTTGCGCGTGAGGGTCTTGCTGTACAGGCGGCGTTCGTGGTCGAGGTTGATCAGCTGGATGCCGTTGGCGACGGCGCGCTGGATATGGGTCGACATCAGTTTCAAAAACTCGCGCACGTCTTGCTCGAAGTTAGGCGCTTCTTTGGCGCGACAAAAACGCACGCTAAAACGTTGACCATAGGCATTACGTAGATCGACGCCGATCATGTGATAGATGTCGATGGGTTTCATGCAAAACTTGTACAGCTCGGTCTGTTCGATCTGTGAATACGGGCTGCACTGGTCGAGTGACACTACCTCACCCCAGGGCAGGTTGGTCATCAAATTCGAGGTGTAGTACTTGTCGGTATAGGGGTTGTTGTGCGCGTCTGCGTAGGTTTTTTGCAGTTTGTCACAGGCGATAAAAATCAACCCACCATCGTCGTTAGAGGGTTCGCGCATGGTGATCGAGGCAAAATTGGCATCCAGTAGACGGCGCATATGATCAAGGAAGATGCCATAGGGATCTTCCTCAATATGTCCGTCATACAAATAGCCTAATAGTTCAGAAAACTCTTCCAGTGTCGGTTGCTGCATTGCGATCAACTTATTATGTCTATGCGCTATTGATAGCAATCGATACTAGAAGAGTCAACGTTTATTCGAGACTGCATTCAAATTACTTGCCAGCGAGTTGGCGAGCAACGTCTTCGATCAAATCTTCCTGGCCGCCAACCGTTCTGCGTTTAGCCATTTCTAAAAGAATCTGATGCGAGCCCACACCGTATTTAGCCGCGGCGCGCTTGGCAAACAACAAGAATGATGAATACGCGCCGGCGTAACCCAATACCAATGCGTCGCGGCCCACGCGGACGGGTTCGTCCATGATGGGCAGCACGTGGTCTTCGGCAACATCCATTAATTTGAAGATATCGACACCGGTGTGAGCACCCATGCGGTCGAGAACCGCGGCCATCACCTCGAGCGGGGTGTTGCCCGCACCAGCGCCAAGCCCAGCGGCAGAGCCATCGATACGCACAGCGCCTGCATCGATGGCGGCGAGTGAGTTGGCGACACCCATGGCCATATTGTGGTGGCCGTGAAAGCCTATCTCGGTTTCCGGTTTAAGCTTGTCACGCAACAATGCAATACGCGCCGTGACGTCATCGGGTAGCATGTAGCCGGCCGAGTCGGTGCAGTAAATACAGTTGGCACCGTAAGATTCCATCAACAGGGCTTGTTCCAGCACTTCATCGGGGGAAATCATGTGCGCCATCATCAGGAAGCCCACGGTGTCTAAGCCCAGCTCACGCGAGCGTTGGATGTGCTGGCGCGACACGTTGGCTTCGGTGCAGTGAGTGGCAACACGCATGGTGGTGACACCACAATCGACCGCCATGTGCAGGTGGTCAACGGTACCAATACCCGGGAGCAGCAAGGCTGAAATTTTGGCGTTTTTCACCGCACCAGTCACGGCGCGCAGATACTCTTCGTCGCTGTGGGCGGGGAAACCATAGTTCACTGAAGCGCCGCCTAGACCGTCGCCGTGGGTCACTTCAATCAGGGGGACGCCCGCGTCGTCCAGTGCGGTGGCAATATCGACCATCTGCTCGATGGAAATTTGGTGTTGCTTGGGGTGCATGCCATCGCGCAGACACATATCGTGCAAAGTGACGTTTTTACCTTGAATATTCATGCTCTATCCCTATTAATTCTGTGCGTACCAAGTTTCCGCCAGCATTTCAGCCGTGCGTAGGCCGGCGGCGGTCATGATGTCTAAGTTACCTGCATAGTTGGGCAGGAAGTCACCCAAGCCCTCTACTTCCATCGACACGGTGACACGGTTGTTGTCGAAGATGGGGCCATTCACCAAGCGGTAGCCGGGGACGTACTTTTGCACTTCCGCAATCATGTCGTTGATCGACGCGGTGATGGCGTCTTGATCGGGGGTGCCTTCCGTCAAGCAGTGAATCGTATCGCGCATGATCAGAGGTGGTTTGGCGGGGTTGATAATGATGATGGCTTTGCCTCGCTTGGCACCGCCCACTTTTTCAATCGCGCCAGAGGTAGTGCGAGTGAATTCATCGATGTTGTCGCGGGTGCCCATACCGACAGATTCTGATGCAACAGTCGCTACGATTTCTGCATACTCAACGGGTTGTACACGGCTGACAGCGGCCACCATGGGAATAGTGGCTTGGCCGCCACAGGTCACCATGTTCACGTTGTTCACTTCGCCGGCGGCGAGCAAGGCCGTCAGGTTAACGGGCGGAATACAATAGGGGCCAATGGCGGCGGGGGTCAGGTCGATCATGGTGACACCCAGGGCATTGAGTTTGGCGGCGTTGTCGGCGTGAACATAGGCCGACGTGGCGTCAAAGGCAATGTCGACAGGGCATTCGTCAAATTGGGCGACAAGGCCGTCGACACCCTCGGTCGTGGTGCGTAGACCCATTTCCTTGGCGCGTTGAATGCCGGGGGATTCCACCACACCCACCATCCAGACGGGTTCAATAATGTCGCTACGCATAGCCTTCATGAGCAGGTCGGTACCGATATTGCCAGGGCCAATAATGGCGGCTTTAAATTTCTTTGTCATAGGATTCTCTTACACAAATTGACAGTCGCAACGGCTTTCAGGCAAGCCCTCACCGAACATAACTAGGGACATGCGGTCGCCAGGGCTCACGGGCTCGAGTGGCACCACCGAGCCGGACAAAATAACTTCGCCAGCGAGCAGTGGAATGTCGAAAGCCCCAAGGGTGTTGGCGAGCCAGGCCACCGCTGTGAGGGGATTGCCTTGTACGGCGGCGCCGGTGCCGTGGCTGAGAGGTTCGCCGTTTTTGAATACTTGTATTTCTAATTTGGACAGATCGATATCCTGTGCGGATAGCTCGCTGTCACCTAGCACATAGACACCACACGACGCATTGTCGGCGATGGTATCTTGGATTTTGATCTTCCAATTATCGATCCGCGAATCGACGATTTCAAAACAGGGTATGATGCAGTCTGTCGCGGCTAGCACATCGTCTTCTGTGATATTAGTACCGAATAGATCGCTCTTTAAACGAAAGGCAATTTCACCCTCGGCGCGGGGCTGGATCAATTGGCCGGCCACCGGAATGTCGCTGCCATTGCCATAGGCCATGGCTTGAGTCAAAAAACCAAAATCGGGCTGAAAGACGCCGAGCATGTTTTGTACCGCCGCCGAGGTCACACCAATTTTTTTACCCGTCACGTGTTCACCGTCGCGCTCAAGGCGGTGTGCCAACATGGCGCGGGAGATGTGGTAGGCATCTTCGATCTCAATGTCGGGGTGGGTGTCTGTCAGGGGGGGGAGGGTCACACCTTCGCGCATGGCGCGGTAGAGTGCCAAACCCAATGATTCGCGCTGTTCATTGCTCAAGCTCATGCGTGATTCTCCAAAAAGCTCAGGCACTCACGGTTGAATAATTCGGGGTATTCCACCATGACCCAGTGACCACACTGGCTGAGATTGATTGTCGTGACCTGCGGGCAGTGCTCGAACAGTTTGTTGGCGCCGCTTGCAGGGCAGAAGCGGTCTTCGCGACCCCAGAACGACAATACTGGGCAAGCGATGTTGCTTAGTTGTGCGGTCAGATCGGGAATGGCCATGGTGGCCAGCACTGTAGCGTTCTGCGTTTGCAG
>JBEAQQ010000149.1:0-5756 GCA_041163785.1 Pseudomonadota bacterium | reverse complement strand
TATATTTTCCATCGGGTGTGTATAGCGTGGCTCGGTAAATGTCCATCAAGAACCAGCGCAGCTGTCCCGACCCCGTGGGAGTTAAGTCATCAATGTTCGCCCAGCCTTGGAGCGGCGCTAGTAATAGTAAGAAAATCAGCCATCTCATACACACCACCTGCGGCGCAATAAAATAAGCGTTGGTAGCAGCAGTGCCCAATAGCTAGCCAACAACATTGCACTTAATAGTTCACCGAGTGGTAAGTTGACTGCGCCAAGGCGGGCGCCGGCTAGATAGCTCAGGGTGCCCGAGATCCCCCCAAGTGTGGCAACGAGAATCAGTCGCGTGTTGTAAAGCCAGCGCAGCGAATGGTTCAAGGTGAACACGAAGCCGAACCAAATGGTCGCCAACCACAAAGGCGCGTGATCAAAGTCGAACAGCCCAAGGGCGGTAAGCAGCCCATCACCGATCAGACCGAGGATGGCGAGAGGCCAAAGCTTGAGGTCGGCGCGGCGTTGGGGGCTGAAGAAAACGCTGCTGGCAAGTAGGGCAAAGCTCAACACCAACCACTGGTTTTGGCCTAACACCGCGGTAAACCAAAGGGCTTGAAAGCCCAGTGCTTGAATCCAGAGAAACATCAGCAGTGACGAGGCTTGCTCGCGATCAAGTGAACGAGGTTAATGGTTTCTTCCCGAAAGCCTGCCTCGCAGTAGGCGAAATAAAATTGCCAGAGGCGTTGGAAGTCGCGATCGTAACCCATGTTAGACAAGTCGCTGCTCGCGCCGGTAAACGATTTTTCCCAGTGTAATAGGGTGTCGGCGTAGTCATTGGCAAAGCTGTTCACTTGCAAGACATTCAATTGCGTACGCTGTTTAATGTGCTTGAGCATTTCGCTTAACGAGGGCAGGCAGCCCCCGGGGAAAATATAACGCTGGATAAAATCAACGCTTTTTCGATAGCTATCGTAGCGCTGATCAGCAATGGTAATCGCTTGAATCAACATTTTACCGCCGGGCTTAAGAAGGTCATTGAGCTTGGCAAAATAACCACTGAGGTACTCGTGGCCGACAGCCTCTATCATTTCGATCGATACCAGTTTGTCGAAGCGTCCTTGCATATCACGGTAGTCGGTGAGCAGAAACTCAATCTTGTCCGCGACCCCTTGGTCAACGGCACGCTGTTTAGCGATGACCAACTGTTCTTTAGATAGCGTGGTGGTGGTGACCTGACAGCCAAAGTGTTTTGCGGCATAGCAAGCTAAGCCCCCCCAGCCTGTGCCAATTTCTACCAGATGATCACTCGGTTTCAGGTCCAGTTCGCGGCAGATAACCGCGAGTTTGTGCTCTTGGGCCTCTGCAAGGGAGGCGTCGCCATGGGGGAAAATCGCCGAAGAATACTGCATGTGTGGGTCGAGAAAGGTTTGGTACATATCGTTGCCGAGGTCGTAGTGGGCGGCGATATTGGTTCGGCTACCGGCTTTGCTGTTGCGATTAGCGAGGTGACGAATTTTTTCTATAGGCATGCGTAGCCAAGCGAAGCCAGCTTCTAGTTTGTCGACCACATCCATGGCGCGGGCAAATATTTGAATGACGGCGGTTAAATTATCGCAACGCCAGGAACCCTCAACATATGCCTCCGCGGCGCCAATGCTACCGCCCACTAATACCGCCCAGTAAAACCCTGGATCTTCGATATAGATATTGGCGTGTAAATCCGCATTTTTAATACCAAACGTCTGCTGTGAGCCATTCTCATGCAGGGTGACGCAGCCGTGCTGAATCTGCTGCAGTACCTCGAGGACCTTACCTCTGGCTGTGCGTTGTAACCAAGTCATGGACGGGTTGCTAGCGACAATTTCCATAGTTATCTTCCTGGATGGGGTTGGAAGGGCACAGCCTTCATAAACAATCTTAGGGCCTGCCAATAAATGCCTTTCAGTATGCTGAAGGACATGGCTGGCCACTGCTTTAATGTACGCCGCAACTCGGCGGCACAAAATTCTCGTCGGTGCAGCGTGAGAGTGGCGTCAAACAACTTTTGATCTCGCCAGTTCTCTATATGAATACGCAATTTGTCAGCGGGCGGTTCGATGGCCCAGCGGTAATTCATATCGAGATTCATAAAGGGAGAGACGTGAAACGCTTTGGGGTGCTCAAAGTCTGGGGTGTGGGCGGGAATGAGGTAGCAGTGCTTTTCTCCCCAGGGGGTATTGTTGACCTCGGCCAGCATGGAATGCAGTTCATCACCGTGGTAAAGGTAGTAAAAATTCACTGGGCTAAAATACAAACCTAGACAGCGAACTTGGCACAACATCAGCACGCGATCAATGGGTTGAGTGCAGCCAAGGGATTCAGCTTGAGCTATCACTGCCGCTTTGATTGGCGACGACGAATCGAACAGGTAGTCGTTGCGCTTGAAGCGTAATACGGCCCAAGAGGTTGTGCTAAACCAACGGCTTTGATGGGTGAGTTGCTCAAGTTCATCGAGGTCGAGGGCTAACATGTAAACCGGGTAGGTGAAGTCATGATCGACGGGTGAAAAACGTCGGTGTCGCACCATGCCCGCGTAAATAGCACTGTTCATAGTGTCATGCCAAATCGGGCACACACGTCTAGCGCGCTGCGTAAACCATCCTCGTGGAAGCCGTTATACCAATAAGCACCACAAAAGTGTGTACGGTTAACGCCGCAGATCTTATGGCGCTGTGTTTGCGCTTTAATCATGTCTTCATCCATCACTGGGTGGGCGTATTGATAGCGGCCGAGTATTTTATTTGCTGCTATAGCGGACGTTTTATTCAGCGTCACACAGAATGTCTCTGGGGCCTTGAGGCCCTGCAAAATATTCATGTTATACGTCACCGAAGGCGGAGCATCCGCACCACCCGCGAGAGAGTAGTTCCAACTTGCCCAGGCGGCGCGGCGTTTGGGTAACATCGCGGTATCGGTATGCAGCACCACGTCGTTGTTGCGGTACTTCATCCGCCCTAGGAGAATTTTTTCGTCCTCGCTCGCATCGCTCAACAGCGCCAGCGCTTGATCAGAGTGGCAGGCGATGATCACTTCGTCAAAGCGTTCAGTACCATCCTGGGTCGTAATATCAACGCCTTCGTCGCCGCGTCGCACACCGATAACTGGGGTGTGGAGGCGAATATCCTGCACATTGGCGAGCAGAGACGGAATGTAGCTGTGGCTACCTCCGGGAATGACATACCACTGGGGTCGGTTCTCTATCTCTAACAAACCGTGATTAATGAAAAATTTTAAGAAAAATTTCAACGGCATAATGCGCGCGTCGTTGACAGATGACGACCAAATGGCTGCCACCATGGGCAGGATATAATGCAGGCAAAAGTAGTCGTTAAAGCCGTGTTGCTGCAGGAAATCACCCAGCGTCAGGTCGGTGTGATTATCACCACTTGCATGGGCGGCTTTGGCGAGCTTGTTAAAGCGCACGATGCTATAGAGGAAGTGATAGAAACGCGGGTTTAACCAGTTGCGACGCTGGGCAAATAAACTGAGTAGATTATTACCGTTGTATTCGAGTCCATTCGGGCTGTGGCACACACTGAAACTCATCTCAGTAGGTTGTTTTGTCAGCCCAATGCGGTCTAGCAACTTAAGGAAGTTCGGGTAGGTGCGATCGTTGAACACAATAAATCCGGTATCGACATCATATTCGCCGCTGGCGACACTGACGCGCTTGGTGGCGGTGTGTCCGCCAATGAGTTCACTAGCTTCAAACAATGTCACCTTGTTTTGCTGGCAGAGCATATAAGCTGCGCTCATGCCGGAAATGCCGCTGCCAATAATCGCGATGCGTTTCATGCTGTTTCCTTTTTGGTTTGTAAGCAGGCCCATACATCGGTGGGAAGAAGGCTGAGTAACTTTAAACTCAATACAAAGATCGGGCTAAACGCGATGGTGGCTTTACGTCGATGTAGCCCGCGTCTGATATAGGAGCTGGCTCTTTCAGTGGTGATTTGTCCGGGCATGGCAAAGGTATTGCGCTGCGTCAGTGGCGTGTCGACAAAGCAGGGCTGAATATTACTGACACTGATTTTTAAAGGCGCGCAGTCCACCGCCAGGCTTGCGGCCAAATAGTCGATGCCCGCTTTACTGGCCCCATAAGCTTCCGCGCGAGCGAAGGGCAGATAGGTAGCTGTCGAGCTCATCAAGGCGAGCTGGCCACCTTCTACAATGTGCGGCATCACAGCTTCTAGGCAGTAACCGGTACCAATAAGATTGGTAGTAACAACCCGCGCAAAACGTTGGCTGTCGAAGTGCTTAACGTCATCAATGTATTCGCAGGTGCCCGCATTAAGGATGACAAGATCAAGCCCGGGCAGATCCTTGCAAGCAAGGAGAACGCTTTCGCGGTCGGTGATATCAAAGCAGCGCTGCTCACAGGGCGTGTTGCCAAGTGCGCGGGCTAACTTCTCCGCGTCTCGGCCGCAGGCGATAACACGATGTTCTTTCGCATAGTCTTTAACAAGCTGAAGTCCAATGCCCGAGGCGGCGCCCGTAATAAGGATTGTCTTCATGCGGCTAATCCTCGCTTTAGCCATTTAATGACGCGACCAAGAAGTGGGATGTGCTCATAGAGCATGGCGCCAAGATCGAAGTAGTCGCGGTGAAAATCAATTTGTTTATCAAACCGAACGAGTGACATGCCCTCGATAGAGAGGGGTTTGCCGCGGCGTAATTTGGGGTGGGCAATGGTCATCGTCCAGGCCAGTGTGGCACTTCCCTCTAATTCGTGTATTTCACGAATGTCGAATTGGCAGAAGGTCAGGGGCTGCATCATATTGTTAAAATAGGCAATTAACGCTTTGCAGCCATGAATGCTGTGGGCGGGGTCGATAAATTCAACGTCGGGGCTATACACGTCCGCGATGATAGCCATGTCGACTCCCGCTAGGTCGCGGCGATAGAGGTCAACGAATTTTGAAAGCGCTGGGTGCATAACCAACCTCAAACAGCATAAATTGTTATGTTGTTTTTACGCTTATCAGCGATGGTTGGTTCGATAAAAACGAATAAAACTGCCCTTAGGCAGTTTTACGCGGGGTGTAAACGTAGGAAGGGGCGCGCCAACCAGCCGAGTAAGCCGGGGAAGCGAATGGGGGACTCCAGGGCGGAGAAACAAATGCACTCGCCGTTTTGTGCACCCATTGGCTGATGGGATTCACCGGGGCGTCGAATAAGGAAGTCCCCGGGGCGGTAAATGCCGTCCTCGTCAGAGAAGCTGCCAGATAAAACAACAGTGTATTCTTTGCCGCTGTGGTTATGGGTGGGTGTTTTGCCCCCGGCGCAAATGCGGTGCAGGGCGACTTCGAATTTATTCTGACCCGTCACTAGACGAGCGATGTCCAGCGAGTTAGAAAGCTTCTTCCAGGTCGGGCCTTGCGAGGCGCTCAATAGCTTTTCAACCACGTGTGGCAGGTTGCTTGACTGAGCGGGCGCGTGATCAGACGCATCGGAGGGGGTGGCGTCAATGCGATCGAAAAGGCGAGCCAGGGCGTCGTCGTCGACGGCTAGACTGTGTTGCTCAGAAATGTGTTGCTCAGAAAAGAGCTCGGAACCCAGCTCATTGAGTTGCGAGACCTTGGCGCGGCAGCGTTCGCAGAAATGAAGGTGCGCAGATACGCACATGGCCGGAACACTATCGAGGGAGCCGGCAGAAAATTCCAACAGGAGCTCATCTTTAGGGTGGTGACTAACTGGGGTATTCATCGTGTAACCATTAATTGTAACTTGTCTAATGCACGACGAAC